>CAMFDG010000031.1 GCA_945949045.1 uncultured Lachnospiraceae bacterium | reverse complement strand
AAGAGTCAAAAAAGTTTGCCCCTACAATAAGGAATGGGGTTGCCCCAAGACAAAATAATATTTTAGATGTAGCGTTTCTGAATGCAGGTAGTTGCACAGATTACCTGCATAATTTATATTAACAGAATTTGAGTAAAGTATGTATTGTCATAATACAAAATAAGTGATATTAAATATTACCTTGGATATACAATGCTATTTAAGAGTAGTCACTATTGGTAAATATAATTGAAGAATTTGTTAAAATAATTGCAGGACTTGATATATCAAGAGTAACGGTATTCAGAATCTATGCTAAAATCAAAAAATTAACGGGTGCAATGTATGACAAAAAGACATTAACATTGACTTTGGATTGACAAGCTTGACTTAGTCTTATGCAGTCTCAAGTTAGTCTCATGAGATTTGATACTAGACGAGACTGAATAAAGCGGCAGAAATGTGATAAAATCGGCATTTTTCAAAAGGTGAGAGAAAATTAGTCTCAAGTTAGTCGCACGTAGTCTCATTTTTGGGGATGATATTTTGAGACTGAGTTGAGACTGGGGAAAAAGATGTATTTAACCGGCTTGGGTATATGGAGCGTAAAGGTAGTGGATTTGGAAAGATTATCAGTGGATATGAATTTCAAATAAATTGTATTGAGAGAAAAAAACATCATTCCTTTCAGACAGTAGTCGCCTGTTATCGAAGGCTGCAAAATTGGATATTATTAAGAGTGTTGGAAAAACAAAGGATAAAGTATATTTTAGAGAATAATAAAAATGCTCCACGATTCGTAGAGATTTCTTTTTGGACTAACAGTCCAATGCAATATTGGTTCTCATAAGATATCATAAAATCAAAAGGATTGGATATCTTATGGGAACAAATTTTTATTTGATGAGCAAAAGCAAGAAACTGATGCGAGAGAATTTTGCTGTTGAAAATGATTATGGAATTACAGATGAAGAATATGAAATCGTTGACGAACCTTATCTCGGATATCAGGTTCATCTTAATAAGTTGAGTTGTGGTTGGCACCCATTATTTCAAAGGCATAAGAATATCAAGATATTTAAAGAACTGGAAGACTTTTGCCTAAAAAATAAAAATGTTGTTGGCATCTATGATTGTAGCAGTTGAAAAGACGGCTATTCCGACATCGGCATATAGTACGGTATCAGACTTACCCAAGGATGGTTTTTATATTGACCGTGCCATGACAAAATCGCAGATGGTCTTACAGACTGACATCCTTACCAAGGATCTTGTGATGGATAAGTACAAGGCCGGATATGAGATTACATCCTTTGCAGCTGAATCCTTTGATGATTCTGTAAACGGTTCCCTTAGAAAGGGAGATATCGTGGACGTATATGCTGTGGATCCGGCAACAGAGATGCTTACTCTTATGGCAGAAAATGTATATGTCAGCGAAGTATATGATAATGCCGGTAAGAAGATCACGGAGGACGATGGCGTGGCGACATCTTTTACAGTATGGGTAACACCGGAGGAAGTGGAAAGTATCAATACTGCGGTAGTATATGGCGGTATACAGATGTATTTAAAAAATGAATAAATAGCGTAGCAGTGCACCTTTGAATCAATTCGGGGTGCACTTTTTAGATTGACATTGTTCGTTATAATGCATAAAATATATGATAAGGGTTTCTATCTCTAACTTTATGAGACTATTGACGGAAGTTATCTTTATTGAGGTGCATATGGAAGGATATATGACAATTAAACAGGCAGCAGAAAAATGGGATGTAACTCCAAGACGAATTCAAAAGCTTTGTACGGATGGCAGGATCGAGGGTGCTATGAAATTCGGAAGAGACTGGGCTATCCCTGCGGACGCTGCAAAGCCTGAAGACAAGCGGGTAACGACCGGTGAATATAGAAATTGGCGTAAGAAGAAAGAAGATTAGGCCTAATAAATAAAGTTTTGTTACGAATGTTATGTGTTCGCATTATGGGACATATGATTTGATATTTTATAATCACCAAAATTAAAGTGTTTTCAAGGGTTTTCAAAAATGAGGTGATTGACATGGATAAAGTAAAAGAATTTATAGAAAGACAGAACTGGATATTTGCAAAGACATATGCACACAAGGCTCCGCATGAATATGTTGTAAGAGATAATGTAAAAGGAACCGATGAGGAGTTCATGTATGTTGTGAATTACATTCAGGAGAATGGGATTACGATGTATTTTTGGAATCATCCAAATAAATACATCTTCATTGACGGACATCAGTATTGGGTTATGCGAGATGGTGAAGATGACCCGACTACTATTCTAAATCGTTGTGATCTAAGCCAATACAAGCTTTCAATAACTTGGAAAGGTGCGGAGGGATAAGAGTTAGGAGAAACTGGTATGTCCTATAGTTATGATAAGTTCAGTAAAGATGTGTTGATACGAAAAATAAGTGATGAGTTAGGACCGGAGATTTTGCATAAGGGAGATAAGCAGTGGAGTCGTCTTAGACCAAGGGAGGACTATCGAGATGAAGAATACTGCAGGGCAGTGTACCTTGGTCAGGGATGCTGGGAAGACTTACGAAGGATAAATGAATCAGAGGCACTTGAAATATTACATGAATGGGGATACGAAGATAATCCGCCTTCAGAAAAATAAGCGTTAGGAGAGGCATATGAAGAATCAGTACGTTGGGGATATTGGAGACTTTGGAAAGTACTCTATGCTCCGGGCATTTATAGATGCAGGAATAAAGGTTGGCGTGAACTGGTATCTGACAGAGGATGATGGCTCTAATGATGGAAAGTTTACGGACTATTTGAATAAAGGCGTAATGCGAAGATATTGTCCGGAAGTATTTGATGCATTGAAGAGCATTGCAAAGAATAAGGACAAATCTGTTTTTGATATTGAAAAGAGTGGCATTCTCCCTGGAACTGTATTTTATTCAGAAACTCTTAAACCAGAGGGTACGCCAAATGATCGAGAGCAGGAGCGTAGTAGTTGGTTTCAGGAAAGCATGTATGAGCTTAAAGATACCGAACTGATTTTTATGGATCCGGATAATGGCTTATTGGAAAGCGATGATGCCACAAAGCTTGGCGGAGAGAAGTACATTCTTCCGAGTGAGGTGGAGAGCTACTTTTTGGATGGGCATAACATCGTTTACTACTGCCATAAGGGAAGAAGACCATATGAGCAGTGGGAAGCTCACAACGTTCATATATCTTTCTGATTCATGAGAAGGATTTCGTGAGATACAGAAAGGTTATAGATAGCATTCTTAGTGGTTGGTACAAGGTCTTTTCTGAAGAGTACACATCAAAGGGCAATGCTGCGGGAGAGGCTGTTGGAGATTCTTTTGAAATTGCGTATGCCGGAGCAAAATATACGATTGAAAAAAGAGCTGACGGCAAATTACAGATGAAAACCAGTAAGGAGCCAAACACGACTCGGATAGTTACGGTTGATATGTTTCTAAGAGATATTGGATTTTAAGGAAGTGGTTTAATGTCGAATGGAAGGTACTCAGATGATCTGCGTGAAGATTCATTATTTAGGGATGATGAAATGCGCTTGATGGAAGAATTGGAAAAAGAATCTTATGAAAGTAAAAGTAAAGTCCCTATAGGAGCAATGATTCTATTCTTCATGATAGTGGGGTTATTTTTGTGGTGGTTCTTTTGAGGATAAAGGAAAAGGTGGTTATATAAATGCAACTTGGCTGGGTGGATTATTCCAGAGAAGAAAGGGAAACAATTAAAGAATTACTAAAGGTTCTCGGGGAATCTGGCTCACTGGATGAACTTGGCGTTGGTATTGTAAGAGATAGTATTTCGGATCTTTTATATCCGGGAACCTCTGTCTTACATACTCGTGCAAAATACTACATTCTGATTCCGGAGCTTTTTAAGAAAGCCATGAAGAGTGGTTTGACAACAGGAGCTGAGGTTCGAAACCTTATCAATACGGATCAGGACAGAATAGCAAGAGCACTTAGGCGTGCGATAGATGAAGAAACAGGAACAAAGGCAGCAGGCATCATCGGTGGACGTTCGGATCGCGGTGTTAAGATGAAGCCTACAAGAATCTATTGGAATGCCCTGCGTACAACAGAGATTTTATGTAACGGGGATATGTCTTTTGATGATGCTTGCAGTGCTGTGGCAGGTTATAACAGAAAGACGCAGAATATCGTAATCAAGTATGAGAGCGACGATGATGGTGGCGATGCTGATGATGCCGGAGTAGGTAATTTCGCTTTATTTAATGCTCCATGTAAAGAAAGAATAGAGGACTATTTGGATAATCCGACTTTACATCTTAGAAAAGATGAGGCGGATTATTTGCGTACGCAGTTTTTACATGTTCCGGTTATGAAGAATACCTTAATGGAGTATTGCCTTAAGACGAAGACTTCATTTGATGGCGTTGCACTTGATGATATACCTACAGGTGATATGCCGGAAGTATTACGCCATAATCTTGAACTTGCCATAGAGTTTGCAAACTTTATTTACGGTGCATACATCGTTTATAATCTGCTGTTTTTTGAAAATGGCGGTGAAAATGCGACTGTGGATGAAAAGGGTAAGTTAGAAGAAAAGTATAGGGCCTGGAAGGAGAATACTCCAGGATTACCGCATAGAGATGAGATTTTGAAGCTGGTTAGAAACCATGAGCATTATAAAGCTGCTATCCGTGATTTTCTCACAAAGTTCGAAAATGCAGTTAAAGCAAATCCTTCTGATATTTGTTCGGATGAGGAAAAGAGGATTATCAGACAACGTGAGCAGGCATGCAAGTCTGTTAAGGCTAAGATTGGAAAAGATTATCCGTTTCAGGAGATTCAGACAGCTCCAATGAATTACAGACATGGTACCGGTCAGACTATCATTTCTGATATTTTGAAAGGAATGGTGAGAGACGATGCCTAGAAGAAGATTTGATCAAAATAATGACCGTGTAGACTACGGTGAACTATTGAGTGCAGATGCATATTATGAGCTGGATCAGGCAGTGGGGCTTACATATTCTCTTGATATGGAAGCTTTGATGGGAATCCCGCTCTGCCTTGGTATGCACGGAGAAATGACAACTGGGCAGAAGAATAATCCTCTTTATGTACTTGAAGCAATAAGAAGAACCGGAAAAAAGCTTTCTATTTTTTGCAATGTGGGTTGTATTAAGGTTCCAAAGGCTGAGAGTAGATTATATGCACTTTTAGAAGACAGCATCCATGAAGTAAGGATGCCTAATTATACGAATAATTTCCATCCCAAACTATGGGTTCTTCAGTATCACAATATCCATGATGGAAGAGTTCTGATTAAAATCGTTACGTTAAGCCGTAACCTTACCTTTGACCAAAGCATGGATGTTGCTGTAGATATGGATGGATTTGTTGGAAGTACGATAAATCCAAAGAATCAGCCTATTGCTGATTTGCTAACATTTGTATCGCAGTTTGACAGTAACAAGAATCGGTATAAGCAATTGATCGAGAATGTAAGAAGGGTGGAAAGATTTAGTCTTCTGGATTGCTTTGATGATTATGAGTTCCATCCGTTTGGTATATATGGAAAGAACGATAATGGAATAAAAAAGGTGTCAACCAAAGAGCATCACAAGACTCCGAGAGAAATGTTCAGAGATTGCTATGCTTTATTTGTTGTATCACCATTTTTATCAGAAACAGTTATTGGCGATTTGTTAGATGATTATAGTAAAAGTCCGGAATCGGGACCGGTAAAGCGGTGTCTAATTACAAGGGATACATCGGTCACAAAGCGGATATATGATGCTTTTAATCGTAGAGAGGGCGATGGAATATGGGTTATTAACCCGGCACTAAGTTCCAATGATGCCTTAGAGGATGGTGATACATTTGGATATGCCAGCAGAGATATCCATGCAAAGGTGTATTTTACGGATAAATATAACGAACCCAAGAGACTATATCTTGGATCGCTGAATGCTTCCAATAATGCTTTTGATCATAACGTTGAGTTCTTGCTTGAATTGGTATATAAGCCTTATCATGCAAGCTATTGGAGTGTTATGGAAGATTTTATTCCGGTAAATGATGAGAAAAACGGATGTCCGTTTGTTCAGATGACCAGCTTTGAAGAAATCGAAAAAGCGGAAGAGGAGAATGATGTTGATTTCAGAGAGGTTGTATATGGCGTAAAGTCTGCCGAGGTTATAGCCGAGGATGGTGTGTTCACAGTAAAAGTTTATAGTGATCAATTATATGAAGGGGTAACAATAAGACCATTTTACGTAAAAACCAATATTCAGCCACTTGCCGAGGAAGTGGTATTTACGGGGTTATCATTGAATAACCTTAGCAATATGTTCATTCTTACTAAAGAAGGAGCGGACTGTCTTATTCGCCTGGAAGTTGACGGTATGCCTTCAGAAGAAAGAGAGGATGCGATTTTTAACGATATCATCAGCAATCGTCCCATGTTTATGACATATATGAGGTATTTGCTGGATGAGGACTTCTATGACAGTGTGAGCTTTGAAGAACTATTAAGTCAAAGCAGAGAAGCGGGTGATAATCCGGAAGGTTATGGCTTCGCTGTCGAGCCGGATATCTATGAAAGAATGCTTAAAGCGGCAGCAGAATACCCGGAGCGGTTTGATTCTATGTATGAAGTTGTGGAAAAGATTGATGATGACAAGATCGGCGAAGAATTTAAGCAACTGCTGGAATTATTTATTAGGGCAGCAGGCGGAAAGGGGAAAGGTCGGAAATGATAGCTAAAGATTTTCAAGAAGCCACAGCGACACGAATTGTAGACCTTTTTCGCCAGGGGCATAATCGAGTGCTTCTCGCTGATGAGGTAGGTCTTGGCAAAACGATTGTTGCAAAAACTGTAGTAGAAAAGACCGAAGTATGGCGCAAAGAAATCAATGATCCGGATTATGTGGTGGTTTATATATGTTCTAATGCCGGTATTGCGAACCAAAATTGCAGCAAGCTTGGAATAGCAAAGGAAAACCGGGTAAGCATTTCAGAAGGTCGTCTTTCCATGCAGCATCTTATGCTCGCCGAGACGGAGAGCAGAACCAATGTAAGACTGATTCCTATGACTCCGGCAACATCATTTCAGATAAAGAGCGGTGCAGGTACAGCGCATGAAAGAGCACTGGCTTATTTGATTATAGATTACAGTGGAATGTGCGGTAGTTACTCAGAAGAGCTTTCCTTCTTTATGCGTACATATTTTATTGAGAAGCCGGATTCGTGGCAGTGGTATCTCGATTATGAGAAATGGAGAATTGATCAGCTCCCGGATAAACGCAGCTATCTAAAGAGAATGAAGGAAGAACTTCAAAACTATATGAAGGAAGACTTTGTCTCTGAGATAAAGTCGGTATGCAGAAAAATCAGAAAGCATTGGGATGAGTTGCCGGATAATGCACGTTTGCATGATATTTTGTCATGGCAGGAGCAGAAGGATCTGATAAACAGGATACGGTACTGTTTTGCTGAAATCAGCTTAGGCATGTTAAATCCTGATCTTGTCATTATGGATGAGTTTCAGAGATTTAAGGATCTTATTGAAGTAGATGAAAACGACCATAGTGACGGAGCATTACTGTCAAAGAAGTTTTTGAAAGATAATACGGATAGCTGTGTTCTGCTTCTATCAGCTACCCCATATAAACCATATTCGACTTTGACTGAGCTTACCAATGGTGAAGAGACGCATTTACAAGGCTTCATGCGTGTAATGGATTTCCTCATTAATGGTAAGCAGGAAAACGACAGATTCCATACTGTTTGGGAAGCATATTCTGAGCATCTGTCTGAAATACGTGGAGATAATCTTAGTGTTTTAATTGCTTCTAAGAATGAGGCGGAGCATGAGCTATATGGCCATATGTGCCGAACGGAGCGTAGAGATTCAGGCATTATCAATACTGAAAAGGCTCGTGCCATGTCCATTGACAACTTGTCCGCAGCAAATGTTTCTTCATATATAGAGTTGCAAACATTTATGTATAAGATGGGAATCGGTAATTTCCCGATTGAGTATGTAAAGTCAGCTCCGTTTTTAATGTCTTTTATGAACTACAAGGTAAAAGATAAGATTGATGGAGCAATGGCTGGCAAGAAGTACCCGATAGATGCTTCGTATAGAAACAAGTTAATCCGCAATATGCCGATGTCTTTCCTGAGACGGTCAGAGATTAATGAGTACAAGCCGTTGCCTGATACAAATGCAAGGTTGAATACGCTGTTTGATGAAGTATTCTCTAAAGGTGAGGATAGAAAGGGGTATCCTGAACTGTTGCTGTGGATACCTCCGGCCAATAAGTATTACAAAGCCGGAAGTAGAAGTATTTTTGAACAGTGCGAAGGCTATTCTAAGACACTGGTATTCTCCAGCTGGGAGATGGTGCCGAGAGTGATTGCAACCTTGACCTCGTATGAAGCCGAACGTTTGGTGAATCGGCGTATCGCTAATAAGAGTGTGGAGCAGCAGTCTTATTATGCGTTGCCTGAAGAAGCTGACTTCGATGATGAAGTAGATCCTAAGAAGAATAAGCGTGGTAAGACGAGATTTCTTATCAGAGAACAAAGAGAGCTTGTGGATTATCCGTCTGTATGGCTGGCAGAGAAATATGATTACAAGGCTTATTACGGGCAGGAGCTTTTCAAAATCCGTAAAGATATAAAGCAACTTATAAAGGAAGATATAGATAAGGTTGCAAAGGAAACCGGTATTCCGACAGGAAGCCTTGGAGCTAAGCAGTTGCTATCTCTTCTTATATATATGGACGCAAGTATATCTGAAGAAGAATGTGAGCTGCCGGAATGTCTACCGTCGGATGAGGACATTGACACGCTGGCAAACATGGCAATTGCGGCACCTGCGGTTTGCCTTTATCGTGCACTCGAAGAGGTGGATGATCTTGATTTAAGAATCGAACTGGCTAGGTCATGCTGTGATAAAAGCTTTGTTAGTATGTTTAACAGACCGGAATCCCGCAGTATTATGGACGCAGTTTTTGAAGGAAGAAGGGGATCCAGTGAAGAAAAGCACTATGAGCAGGTGTTTATTTACTGTGCCGATGGAAACTTTCAGTCCATGATTGATGAGTACAAGTTTGCACTTGGTGTTACCGGCGAGGATTTCATTGAAGCTATTAATGATTCCTTCTTGCAGACTTCGAATCTTCCATATGTATCGCAAGAATACTATAAGGCAAGTTTCACAGATAAACCGATGAAGCGTGCACCGAGACTAAGAGTGCATTTTGCAGCAGGGTACTTTGATGCTAAGACCAGCGATAAGACGATACAGCGTGTAAATAATGTAAGAAATGCTTTTAATTCGCCGTTCCGTCCGTTTGTTCTGGCAACAACATCTGTCGGGCAGGAGGGATTAGACTTCCATTTATATAGTAGAAAGGTAGTTCACTGGAATCTTCCGAATAACCCGATTGATCTTGAACAGCGTGAAGGAAGAATAAACCGGTATATGTGTCATGCCATCAGACAAAACGTAGCAGCGAATGAAGATGAACCTGATTGGAATGACAAGTTTGATGCAACGCGAGAGAAGTACGGAGCAAATTCTTCAGAGATGATACCGTATTGGTGCCTGCCGGAAGATTATCCGTACAAATACCAGATAGAACGTATAGTACCGATGTATCCGTTCAGTCAGGATAAGACGAAGTATGACAGACTGATAAACGTGCTGGCGTTGTACCGGCTGACGCTTGGACAGCCACGACAGGAAGAGATGATATCAATTCTGCAGCGTGAGGATCTATCGTCGGAGCAGATGGAAGAGTTGTTTTTTGATCTGTCTCCATACAGTAGGAAGCAGAAGAATAAGGGGTGATTTTTTGAATCATAAGATTTTTTTAACAAAGCAACATATAGTAATGGCTGTTGTTCAGTATTGCGCAGACCATAATGATGATATGCCGGGGTTGGCAAAGATGCTTGATAATGGCGCAATGTCTATCGTGGAGTTTTCCGATGAAATTGTTATGGAGCTAATCAGGCATGCATACGATGTAAAAATGGAAAAGAGTTCACTACGCAGTCATCTTATGAAGAATAACATGCCAGAGGACAGCGATAAGGCTGCGTATAGCAGAATACAAAAGTATGCTCAGAAGTATCGTGACAGGGAAGCTGATAGGCGACTTGAAAATGGTGAGCCTATGGATGAAGAATCAATAAAACTGTTACGAGGCCTGTCAATGGATACCATAGAAGAAAAAACATCCGGATATCAGATAAATGACATGCAGTTTTTTGAACTTACGCAGCTTAGGGACATAAGATTATTAAAATCGTTTGTAGAGCATAGGCTTGAAAATAGTAAAAATTTAAATCAACAAAAAAAGTTTTTTCTGAGATACAGGCTAGAAGTATTGGAGAATTGCCAGTTAAAAGAAATAATTTACTAGAAGCAGATATTTCGCGGATTGTTGATAAAATACTTGAAAAAAAGAAAAATGATATTCAAGCAGATATATCTGATTTAGAAAAACAAATAGACAAAATAGTGTATTCTATCTATGAACTTGATTCAGATGGGATAGCTAAAGTAGAGGAGGAAGTATAATGTCAGAAATTAAATTTGAAATCAAAGAAAATATCGGTACACTTTCTGAAAGTGCTAAAGGATGGACTAAGGAGCTTAATCTTGTATCATGGAATGGAGCTGCTCCAAAGTACGATTTACGAGATTGGGCACCAGAGCATGAGAAGATGGGAAAGGGAATTACCTTAAGTGCCGATGAGGTTCAGGAATTGTACAAATTATTATCAAAGATTGTAGAAGATTAACATTACAATTCAATAATATTGATAAGAGTCTGAATGGTAGGAATGAGTACCTGCTGTTGATAAGAAGGAAGGACATTGATCCTCGACAGTATAGAAACAGGAGGATATCATGAACAGGAAACGAAAGGGCATCATCATTGTTGCAATCACTTTAGTCATTGTAATTGTGGCAGGAATAACAGCTTTTGCAATCGGACGAAAAATACATACGAAAACGAACTTAGCCCAGACGAATACACAAGAGAATTCCAAAGAGGCACCTGAATCCGGAAATGGCAATGAAAATCAGGAGAATTCTGAAGTTGTATCGGATTCTGTTACATATGGTTCCGGAAATCATACGGTAGTGGGAACCGAGACCGGAAGCGGATATGAGGGAACCAAAGGAACCGGAAAATATAATTACGGGGAGGCGCTCCAGAAGTCTTTGCTCTTCTATGAGCTGCAGCGCTCCGGGGAACTGCCGGAAGTGGTACGCTGCAACTGGAGAGGTGATTCCTGCCTGAATGATGGAAGTGATGCGGGCATTGATCTGACCGGGGGATGGTATGATGCAGGGGATCATGTGAAATTCAATCTGCCCATGTCCTATACAGCAGCCATGCTGGGCTGGTCCATATATGAGGACCGCGATGCCTATGAGGAAAGCGGGCAGCTTAAATATGCGCTGGCGAACATCAAATGGGCAAATGACTATTTTATGAAATGTCATCCGGAGGATGAAGTATATTATTATCAGGTAGGTAACGGAGGCAGTGATCATTCCTGGTGGGGACCGGTGGAGGTTGTGGATCTGCAGATGGACCGGCCGTCCTATCGGGTGACGGCGGAGGCACCGGGGTCTGCAGTGGCGGCGGAAAGTGCTGCTTCCCTGGCAATCTGCAGTATTGTTTTTCAGGATACCGATGCGGCATACAGTAAAAAATGCTTAAAGCATGCAGAAAGTCTCTATGCATTTGCCGATAAGTATAAGAGTGATGCAGGATATAAAGCAGCAGATGGATTTTATAATTCCTGGAGTGGATTTTATGATGAATTAGCCTGGGCAGGCGCATGGCTCTACCGGGCAACCGGGGATAAGAAATACCTGTCAAAGGCGGAAAGTTATTATCCACAGGCCGGACAGGATTATGCCTGGGCGATGTGCTGGGATGATGTGCATATAGGAGCGGCAGTGGTATTGGCCCAGATTACGGATAAAGATGTTTATAAACATGCCGTGGAACAGCATTTGGACTATTGGAGCACCGGTACAAGCAGTGGAGAGAGAATCACATATACACCCAAAGGCCTGGCCTGGCTTGACAGCTGGGGATCCCTTCGCTATGCCACAACAACGGCATATGTTGCTGCTGTATATAGTGAATGGGAAGGCTGCTCGTCTTCCAAAGCGGATACTTATTTTGATTTTGCACTCTCTCAGGCAAATTATGCATTAGGGGATACCGGTTTTTCCTATCTGATTGGATTTGGAGAGGATTACCCCAGGAATCCCCACCACAGAACGGCACAGGGATCTTACTGCAACAATATGAATGAACCGGCAGAGGAAAGACATACCTTGTATGGCGCATTAGTTGGCGGGCCGGATGCGTCGGACAGTTATACGGATGAAGTGTCAAATTATACCACCAACGAGGTCGCCTGCGATTATAATGCCGGTTTTACCGGCTTGTTAGCAAAGCTTTATTCAAAATATCATGGGCAAACATTGAAGGATTTTGGCGCTGTAGAACCGGTGGATGAGCCGGAGTTATTTGCGGAAGGGGGAATTAACGCGCAGGGGGATGATTTTGTCGAAGTAAAAGCATATGTGTATAATGAAACAGCATGGCCCGCACGTGCTCCTAAGAAAGTGGAACTTCGATATTACATTGACTTATCGGAGGTATATGATGCAGGTGGTACGGCAAATGATATTGAAATCACGACGAATTATATGCAGGATGCATCTGCAGATGGGTTAAAGGTGTGGGACGAGAAGAACCATATTTACTATCTGCCCGTTCTGTTTGACGGCAGCTCCCTGTATCCCGGCGGACAGGAGAACTACAGGAAAGAAGTTCAGGTTCGCATGAGAAATAAGAATGGTGTCTGGGATAACAGCAATGACCCCTCTTTTGAGGGATTGACAACCGGGAGTGTGATTCCTGCCATGAAGTTTGCCCTGTATGAAGGAGATACGCTTGTATATGGAACCGAGCCGATGAAGGGGAACAAAGCAGGGCAGAGCGTGGGCACAAATAATACGAAAACGGATCCCCCTCATGCGTCGGAGAAAGCAGATTCAAACAGTAATGGGACCGGCGTTGTTTCGAATGGTTCTGCCAGGCAGGGAGATTTATCTGTAAAAATGGAGTATTCTAATACCCTAAGTTCCGGAAACAGCATTTCCGGAACATTGGATATTACCAATGAAGGTCAGGCAGACATTCCATTAAATGAATTGTCCGTAAAATATTTCTTTACCAATGAAGACAATGGAGCATTGAATTATTCCTGTTATCATGCCGCAGTCCTGGGGCAAAACGGAAGTTATCATGCGCTAAAAGGTGTTCAGGGAACATTTAAAGAGAATGAGGCGAAAGATACAGATACCGTATGTGAAATGACGTTTTCAGATAGCCGGAAGTTATCAGCCGGTTCAACATTGACCATCAATTTCTGCATTAATCATTCCGACTGGTCTGATTTTACCTTGTCCAATGATTTTTCCGGGAAAAAGGTGGAAAACATAGTCATATACAACAGGGAAAAAATATTTGGAAACGAACCTGATTGATATAAAAAGAGAAATGGAGAGAGCAAAGATGAATCAATTGGAAAAATTTGAATTCAGAGATATTGAGAGGAATGAAACGGAACAGGCGGTGGAAATCGAGCAAATCTGTTTTCCACCCAACGAGGCCTGTTCCAGAGAGCATATGTCGGAACGGATTGCAGCGGTGCCGGAGCTTTTTCTGGTTGCCATCGACAAGGAGACCGGAAAAATCGCGGGGTTTCTGAATGGAATTGCTACAGAGGAAGATGATTTCCGGGATGAGTTTTTCATCGATGCCAGTCTGAATGATCCGACGGGAAAAAATGTGATGCTTTTAGGCTTGGATGTGCTGCCGGAGTATCGGGGGCAAGGTCTCGCCAGAGAGCTTCTGAATCAATATGCCCAAAGGGAGCAGAAGAACGGCAGACGACAGTTGATTCTTACCTGTTTAGAGGAAAAAGTAGGGATGTATTTGAAATTCGGGCTCATTGACCGGGGAATCTCCAACTCCACATGGGGCGGAGAGGAATGGCATGAGATGACCTACCCGCTGGTAGATTGACCGTTTATACGCAAGATATGATACATGGAGGAAAATACAATGGCAGAATCAATGAAGGATTTTGAAAAGGAACTGGAGCAGTCCTTTCGAACAATCAATGTAGGAGATATGATCAGTGGAACGGTGGTTGCCGTATCCGATGAGGAAGTGACTCTGGATTTAAATTACTACGCACCGGGCATTATCAAAATTGAAAATTTGAGCAATGATCCGGACTACAATGCAAAGGAAGAACTGCAGCCCGGAGATGTTATTGAGGCTGCTGTGATAAGCACCGATGACGGAAGCGGCAATATTGAATTGTCTAAAAAAGAGGCCAATGATGTGCTGGCATGGGAGAAGCTCCTGGAAATGAAGGAGCAGGAGACCATCGTTTCGGTGCGTATCAAAGAGAGCGTGCCGGCCGGCGTCACTGCCTATCTGGAGGGAATTCGTGCTTTTATTCCGGCATCACAGATCTGTGCAGATTATGTGGAGGATACCGGTGCATGGATCGGAAAGGAAATACGTGTCAAGGTGATTACCGTGGATCCGGAGAAAGAAAAGCTGGTTTTATCCGGCAAGGCCGTTGCAAGGCAGGAACGGGAGGAGGAACACAATCACCGCGTTGCCATGCTGGTGCCGGGCTCTGTGGTAGAGGGAACAGTGGAATCCATCATGCCGTATGGGGCTTTTATTAATATCGGAAATGGTATCAGCGGTCTGGTGCACATTTCTCAGATCAGCCAGAAGAGAATATCTTCGGTGCATGAGGTACTGAAGGAAGGTCAGAAGGTGAAGGCAAAGATTATAAACACCAACGACGGCAAGGTCAGTCTCAGTATGAAGGTCCTGGAGGATATCATGGAGAAGGCGGATGACGAACAGGAAGCAGAGGCTGTAGAATACAGCTCCAATGAGACTGCCGGGACAAGTCTGGGGGATCTGCTCTCCAGGTTTAAATTGTAAGGTTGATAATATAGGGCGCGTGTACCACAAATTCTTCAATGCCGCCTGCACGCATGGCTTCCCATGCCGCAGGGATGTTCAGCTCTGAAATGGCCTTTCTGCGGGTATTCTGCGGGGCACCGGTGTAAACCATGAAGGTGTTTGCTTCATAGGACAGCGCCTCCTTTTTCAACTGAACTTCATTTTAGCAAATGAGTGACAGGAAGTCCAACGGGATTTTACCGGCCTTCATAGACTTTTTCCCATTGGTTTGGTATAATTGTACTTAAGAAAGCATAAGGGGGATTATGATGATTCGGGTTACGGTTTGGAACGAATACAAGCATGAGCGGGAACTTGAGGAGATTCGTCAGGTTTATCCGCAAGGGATCCACGGTTGCATTGCAGCATTCCTGGGGGAAGAAGCAGATTTTACGGTACGGACGGCAACCTTCGAGGAGCCGGAGCATGGGCTGACGGAGAGGGTTCTTCATGATACGGATGTACTCATCATCTGGAGTCATGCGCTGCAGGAGGAGTTTTCCGATGAGGTGGCAGAGCGGGTACAGAGGCATGTTCTTGCAGGGATGGGGCTGATTGCTCTGCACTCTGCACATTTCAGTAAAATTATGAAAAAGCTTTTGGGAACGACAATGACCTTGAAATGGCAGCATGGACAGCAGGAAAATCTCTGGTGCATCGCACCGACCCATCCGATTGCGGAGGGAGTGCCGGAGAAAATCTTCCTTGCGGAAGAGGAAATGTATGGGGAGTATTTCGACATTCCAAAGCCCGATGAGGTCATCTTTGCCGGGTGGTTTTCCGGAGGACAGGTTTTTCGGAGTGGCTGCACCTTTGCCAGAGGGCGTGGAAAAATCTTTTATTTTCAGCCGGGGCATGAGGAGTATCCGATTTACCATATGTCGGAAATCCAAAGAATTATCAAAAATGCCGTGCGCTTTTGTGCTCCTGCCGGAGAACGGAAGCATCTGGAATGTGAGGAGGTAAAGGCATGAAGCTGTCCGTCTTTTACGACCATATTCTGCAGGCAAAAAAACAGACAGGAAAGCCTGCGCCGCTGCTGCTTACGGAAGTGCGGACAGCCGGCATTGAAGCGGTGGAAATCAATATGTCCTATCTATGTGAGCATGAAAAGGTTTACGGGATGCTTAAGGATGCAGGCCTTAGGGTAAGCTGTGTCTATGAGTTTTACGAGATGGAGAAAAAAGATGAGACCGAACGGGCCAGGCTGCACATCGAAACGGCGCGAAAAGCCGGTGCAGAGAGAATACTTGTGGTCCCCGGATTTGTTTCCGGGGAGGAGTCTGTGGAAATGGCTGCCTGTCTTCCGTACCCGGACCGGACAAAGGCTTACTTCGAGAACAATGACAAGATTCTTCGCATGGAAGAGGGACTTTGTGCAATGGTTGAACGAGGCGCCCGGGAGAACATAGCAGTGACGGTGGAGGATTTTGACGATGTATGTTCGCCCCTGTCCGGAATGAACGGCCTCCGCTGGTTTCTGGACCGGATTCCGGGTCTTGGCTATACCTTCGATACCGGAAATTTCATCATCCAGAAGGAAGATGAACGGAAAGCCTTTGAACTTCTGAAGGATCGAATTCTGCACGTCCACTGTAAGGACCGCGGCAGCAAACCTCTTGCGGTGGGCACCGGAACGATTCCGATTCCCGGGATTATTGAGAGGCTGAAGCAGATCCATTATGAGGGCTATCTTGCCATCGAACATTTCGATGCAGAAGACCAGGAGAATTGTATCAAAAATTCGGCTGGATTTTTGAAAAACTTGATTTGAAAATACATTTGGAGGAAGAAATTTCTATGGAATACATCAAAATTACCGAAAACGGCATCCACATTGTCTTTGGAATTACGGAGAAGAATCAGCTGAAGCTCTTGCATTTTTCCAGCGTGGAATTTCACGAGGAGGATCTGTGTAAATTCGGCCCTGAGTGCAAGGAAGAGGATCTGGGGAGAAAGCAGCAGTTTTTGGACGAAGCCTTTCAGCTGGTGCAGGTCAGCTTATCCGGTTATGACCGCCCATACGAAAAGCACGGAAATAAGCATATTGTCACGGCTCCGGGCTATCTTCTCACCTATGCCGGTATGGAGGATACTGTCAATGGGCAGGGCAGGAGGCTTACCATTTACCAGGAGGACAAAGCGGTCACGCACATCCGGGTAGAGACGGTCCTGCAGTTCTATAATGGCACCTCTGTGATACGGATGTGGAATACCGTCACGAACGAGGGACAGCAGATGCAGACTCTGGAATATCTTTCCTCTTTCTGCTATACCGGCATCGAAAAAGAGGGGCAGGGAAGTTCGGATGCAAAGATGCGGGTGCGTATTCCCTACAACGGCTGGCAGAAGGAGATGAGTATCAAGGAATATACTTTTGGAGATCTGGGACTGGCCCAGACGCAGCCGGGAGTATATCAGCGGACCTCCCAGGTGCTGGAGGTGACGAACACCGGGAACTGGTCCTCCAAGAAATATCTCCCGCTGGGCTATGTGGCCAACACCGAGGCTCATACCGGTCTTTTTTGGCAGATTGAGCACAACGGCTCCTGGCACTATGAGATCAGCGACCAGAATACGCATTTTTATGTGTGTGTGAGTGGGCCCACGGAGGTACAGTCCCACTGGTTTAAGAATCTGGCTCCGGGGGAGTCCTTCACTTCGGTTCCGGCTGCTGTGGGCGTGGCTTCTGACAGCTTTGAGGAGGCTGTGGGAGAATTGACGAAGTACCGCCGTCTGATCCGAAGACCCAATGAGGATGACGAGAACCTTCCGGTGATTTTCAACGATTATATGAACTGCCTGTTTGGTGATCCCACTACGGAGAAGGAATTCCCCCTGATTGATGCTGCGGCAGAATGCGGTTGTGAATATTATGTGATTGATGCGGGCTGGTACGCGCCGGGAGAATGGTGGGACAGTGTCGGTGAGTGGCAGGAGTGCAGAGAGCGTTTTCCCAATGGCATTAAGGAAGTGACAGATTACATCCGGAATAAAGGAATGGTTCCGGGAGTCTGGCTGGAGCTGGAGGTCATGGGAATCAACTGTGAGAAGGCGAAAAAGGCGCCGGATGACTGGTTCTTTGTCCGCCACGGCAAAAGGGTCTTTGACCGGAGTCGTTACCAGTTGGATTTCCGTAATCCGGAGGTTATCGCTCATGTCAATGAAGTGATCGACCGGGTGGTAGGGGAGTATGGTGTCGGCTATATCAAAATGGATTATAATATCGAGCCGGGCATCGGAACGGAACTCGGCGCGGAGAGTGTGGGAGAAGGACTGCTTGAGCACGAAAAGGCTTATCTGGCATGGCTGGATGATGTGTTTTGCCGCTACCCGGATCTGGTTATTGAGAACTGCTCCAGCGGGGGACTTCGAATCGATTATGCCCTGCTTTCCCGCTACAGTATCCAGTCTACATCCGACCAGGAAGATTACCGGAATTACGCTACCATTGCAGCAAATTCTGCGGCCGGTGTGACACCGGAGCAGGCCGCTGTCTGGTCCTATCCGATGCGTCAGGGAAATAAGGAGGAGGTCATTTACAATATGATCAATGCCATGCTTCTTCGCATCCATCAGAGCGGTCATCTGGCGGAGCTGACGAAGGAGCGGACCGATCTGGTGAAGGAGGGAATCGCCTGCTACAAGAGCATTCGCGCAGATATTAAGAAGGCTCTCCCGTTCTATCCGTTAGATATTGCGGATAATGAGGATTTATGGGTATGTGCAGGATTAAAGCTTGGGGATAAAGCCTATCTTGCGGTCTGGAAACGGACGATGGAGGGCAAAAACAATAACAGACGAAAGAAAAACAAAACCAGGTGTACAGATAACGAGCTTACGATTCCACTGGGCAGCCTTCCCTTTGCAGAAAAGGGCATAGAGGTTACCTGTATTTATCCGAAGGCAGAACCGGTGGAATTTTCCGTTGTGGGAACCGCCCTTACGGTGAATTTCCCTCAGCCGGTGATGGCAAGATTGTTTGAGGTGACAGCGAAAAAATAAAAAAGGCATTTGGCACTTACTTTTTTCCGTGAACGGGAAGGAATAGAAAAACAGCCAGATTGTTAACTTAAAAGGAAAATATAGTTGACAATAGAAAATGCTCCTCTTATAATGAAAGACATGCAGCATTGGTCTAAAGACAGAGGAGGAAAGCATTATGGAAATCAAAAAACTGGCATCAGAAATAATAGAGGGCAGACGTCTGACACGCACAGACGATCTGTCCTTTTTTAAGGATGCAGACCTACAGGAGCTGGCATCGGGAGCTGAGGTGATCCGTGAAGCGCTGTGCAGCAACCATGTAGATCTATGTACGATAATCAATGGCCGTGCCGGGCGCTGCAGTGAGAACTGTAAATTCTGTGCGCAGTCGGCCCATAATCATACCGGCTGCGATGTGCACGGAATGTTGGAACCGGAGGTGGTTCTTAAGGACTGTAAGGAGAGGGAGGCAGCCGGCGTGCATGCCTACTCTATTGTGACAGCTGGCAGAACGGTAGAGGGAGAGGAGCTGGATCTTCTGGTAGAAACCTACAAGCTTTTGAGCCGGGAATGTAAACAGGTACGTTTGTGTGCATCCCATGGTCTTCTGAGTGCGGAAGCTTTTGCAAGGCTGAAGGCGGCCGGCGTTACCATGTACCATGAGAATATTGAGACCTCGAAGCGAAATTTCCCGAATATCTGCACCACTCACACCTACGAGGACAAAATTCACGAGATTAAGATGGCGAAGGAGGCGGGGCTTACCATCTGCTCCGGTGGTATTATCGGAATGGGGGAGACCTGGGAGGATCGTGTGGATATGGCCATTTCCCTGGCGGAGCTTGAGGTGGAGTCGATTCCCATCAACGCACTGATCCCAGTCAAGGGAACTCCGTTTGAGGATCTGCCAAGGCTCACCGAGGATGAGATCATTCGAACGCTTGCCATGTTTCGTTTTATCAATCCCACCGCATATATTCGTATGGCGGCGGGAAGGAATTACTTTGCGGATGGCGGAAAGCGATTGTTCCGTTCCGGGGTCAATGCCACCATCACCGGAGATATGCTCACCACCGTTGGTAACAATACGAAGCAGGATATTGAGATGCTCATCAATATGGGCTTTGATGTCAGCCGGAATTGTATCTGAAACGGTTCCAATGCATTGCGCAGGTTTGCTACATTAATAAGAAGAAAGAGAGAATACTATCATGAAAGACAATAAGACATTATCGATTAAAAACATTGCCATCATTGGTGTGATTACGGCCGTTATCTGTGTGTTGGGGCCCCTTTCCATACAAATCGGTGTGGTACCGATTTCTTTTACCAATCTGGCAATCTATCTGGGACTTTATATTCTCGGAATGAAAAAGGGCACGATCAGCTACTGCGTTTATTTATTGCTGGGCCTTGTGGGAGTACCTGTTTTTTCTGCCTTTACCGCGGGACCTCAGAAACTCTTCGGACCCACAGGAGGCTATCTGATCGGTTTTATTCCGTTAGCAGTGATTGCAGGTATTTTTATTGAAAAGTCCGGACGAAAATTCCTTTTCAGTATGGTGGGAATGATTCTGGGGACTGCTGTATGCTACGTGTTTGGAACGGCATGGCTTGCTTTCCAGGCGCACTATACCTTTGCACAGGCGCTGGCAGCCGGAGTGACTCCTTTTATCGTTGGGGATCTGATCAAGATGGTGCTTGTTGCATTGGTGGCACCACAGCTTTATAAGGCACTTCTTCGTGCAAATGTCCTTACCGAGGCACAAACTGTGTAAGTTTGCATATCCTAATAGAAAAGTGTAATTGGATGTAAACATGAATTCTGATTATCGAATGGAGGCTGATTACGGCCCCAATCCCTTTGTGGCAAATCTTGGACGGATGGCTGGAAATAACCCGAACTTCCGGGCGGCAGTCTGGACAGGAGAGTATCTGCAGACAACGCTGATGAATATCCCGGTGAGGGGAGAGATCGGACTTGAGCTTCATGAGGACACGGACCAGATGCTTTTGGTGGTACAGGGGCAGGCCTTTGCCATGATGGGGGCAGGTAAGGACAATCTTGATTTTCGCCAGAGGGTTATGATGGGCGATGCCATTTTTGTTCCGGCGGGAACCTGGCACAATGTTGTCAATATTGGGAGAATTCCGCTTCGACTGGTATCTGTATACGCACCACCGCATCATCCCAAGGGAACGGTTCACCGAACCAGGCGTGAAGCAGAACTGTTAACTCCGATGCCGGGGAAAGACAAAAATTAAAAAAAGCAGGTGGCTGTCAGATAGACGGCTGCCTGCTTTTTTAAGCTATGATTTAATCCTGTCAAGTTCTGTAATATTCACACCGAGACTGGTCAACGTAACCTTCAGTTCAATATAGCGCTTGTCCATGATATAATCGATTTCTATAGGGAAGTAGTATAGATAACTATATAAAAGGGAAATGAATACAATATTATTTTGATATCATCTCCAAGTAGTGTGGCATATGGCTTGAGATTCTATTGTTGTTGAGGGTCCGGCGGCAGGCGGGCATCTCGGATTCCACAGGGAAAAGCTGGAGGAATACGGTTACAGGCCTATCTGGATGCAAAGGAAGAGGATGTTGTCATTATCCAAAGTCCGGTAGGTCTTCCGGGGAGGGCAGTTCACAATGCCTTTGTCGACAGGACGAGGGAAGGAAGGTGCCCGATTCAGAAATGTTATCAGTGTCTGGAAAAATGTGATCCTGCAAAAGTACCGTACTGCATTACCAGGGCTCTCACGGATTCCGTGAAAGGAGATGTCGAGAACGGGCCGGTTTTCTGCGGCGCAAATGTGGGGAGAATTGACCATATGATGCATGTGCAGGACTTGATGGAAGAACTGGCCGGAGAATAGAGAAAAGAGGATTTCTCCCTTGACAGTGTGCACACAGTCTGTATAATAATAAGTAGTTGTCCGGGGATACAGGATCATTTCCGGCGAAAACATAAGGGGAGCTTGCACCAGCAGGCTGAGAGTAAGCTGTAGGGCTTTGACCTGTAACCTGATTTGGATAATGCCAACGTAGGAGAATATGACCGGAATTTAGACCGCATAGTACGATGCATTATGGTACTAGGCGGTTTTTCTTTTCGAAATCACAAAAAGAGTTTTGAAAACGCCGGATAAAAAGCGATAGATCGAAGGGAGAATACGATGAGAGAGTACGCAACACAGATGGAAGCGGCAAGAAAGGGAATCGTCACAGAGGAACTGAAGAAGGTTGCCGCAAAGGAGCAGATGACCGTGGAGGAGCTGATGCCTTTGGTAGCATCCGGCAAAGTGGCTATCTGCGCAAATAAGAATCACAAATGCCTGGATCCCCAGGGAGTGGGTTCCATGCTCCGTACCAAGATCAATGTGAATCTTGGTGTTTCCAGAGACTGTAAGGATTACAATGTGGAAATGCAGAAGGTCATGGAGGCCGTCAATATGGGGGCCGATGCCATTATGGATCTGTCTTCCCATGGAGATACCACGGAATTCAGAAGAAAGCTGACCTCGGAGTGTCCGGCTATGATCGGCACGGTTCCGGTATACGATTCCGTGATCCATTATCAGAGAGACCTGGATACGCTGACCGCGAAGGATTTTATTGATGTGGTAAGACTTCACGCACAGGATGGCGTGGATTTTGTTACGCTTCACTGTGGAATTACACGTAAGACCATCGAGCAGATCAAAAAGCATAAGAGAAAAATGAACATTGTTTCCCGCGGCGGTTCCCTTGTGTTTGCATGGATGACCATGACCGGGGAAGAGAATCCTTTCTACGAGTATTATGATGAAATCCTGGATATCTGCCGTGAGTACGATGTGACGATTTCTCTGGGAGACGCCTGCCGGCCGGGATGTCTTGCGGATGCCTCAGATGTCTGCCAGATCGAGGAATTGGTTCGCCTCGGGGAACTGACCAAACGTGCCTGGGAAAAGGATGTGCAGGTGATGGTGGAGGGACCGGGACATATGCCGATGGATCAGATCGCCGCTAATATGAAAATGCAGCAGAGCATCTGCCAGGGGGCACCGTTCTATGTGCTGGGACCACTGGTAACCGATATTGCTCCGGGGTATGACCATATTACTTCCGCCATTGGTGGCGCTATCGCAGCGGCAAACGGTGCTGCATTCCTCTGCTATGTGACACCGGCTGAACATCTGGCACTGCCAAATGTGGAGGACGTGAAGCAGGGAATCATGGCTTCCAAGATTGCAGCTCATGCAGCAGATATTGCAAAAGGAGTCCGGGGAGCCATGGATATGGACAATAAAATGGCAGATGCAAGGCGTGCCCTGGACTGGGATGCCCAGTGGGCCTGTGCTATGGATCCGGAAACCGCTAAAGCAATCCGTGCTGACCGGGCACCGGAGCATGACGATACCTGTTCCATGTGTGGCAAGTTCTGTGCAGTCCGCAGCATGAATAAGGCATTGAATGGGGAACATATTGATATCTTATAAGATTTGAAAAGTGAGGAACGGAAACATGCCATTTATCAATTCAAAAGTAAGTGTGAGTTTATCACAGGAAAAGGAAACAGAGTTAAAATCCCGCCTGGGACAGGCAATCAGCCTGATTCCCGGCAAGAGCGAGAACTGGCTGATGACAGGGTTTGAGGACAACTATCATCTGTATTTTCGCGGAGATAACAGCCAGCCTATGGCCTTTGTGGAAGTCAAGGTGTTCGGGCAGGAAAATCCGGCAGCCTTTGAGAAGATGACTGCTGAGATTACCAAAATTTTTGGCGAGGTGCTGGGAATTGCAGGGGATCATATTTATATCAAATATGAAGCAGTCTCCAACTGGGGCTGGAATGGTGGAAACTTTTAACACAATATATGAAAGAGTATAAGAGAGAATATGTGATGGATAATCAACAGAGGAATAGGCTGAAAAGACGCAGGAGGAGAAAAAGGCAGCAGGGAATCATTCTTTTGATCCTTCTGGTGTCGGTGCTTGTGATTGCAGGACTTTTGATTTTTCAGCACTGGAGGAAAGCGAAAAAAGATCCGAAATATATACCTCAGCAGACGCAGATGGCGCAGACGGAGGGACAGGTTCCGGAAACTGAGACGCAGCTGCCACAGGCCTGGTCCTTTGAAGCCCGGGAGACTGGCAATACCAAGGGATTTCCCAAGAGCGTGGTCAGCGAGCACGGGATTCTGATTGATGTGGATTCCGGGGAAATCCTTGCGCAGAAAGGCGCCCGCGAGCGCATTTCGCCGGCATCTATGACCAAAATCCTGACGGTGCTGGTGGCGGCAGAGCATATTACGACAGAGCAGCTTACCGACAAGGTCACAATCACCAAGGATATCACGGATTACAGCTATTCCAATGGTTGCAGCAACACCGGATACGAAGTGGACGAACAGGTAACGGTGGAGGATCTGTTTTACGGAACGATTTTACCATCGGGGGCTGATTCGGCGGTGGCGCTGGCTGTCTATGTGGCAGGTTCTCATGAGGCTTTTGTGGAACTGATGAATGAAAAGCTTGAGGAACTTGGTTTGTCGGAATCGACGCATTTTACCAACTGCGTGGGACTTTACGATGAGGACCATTACAGTACCGTGTACGATATGGCGGTGATTCTGAAAGCGGCCACAGATATTGAGTGGTGCAGACAGGTCCTCTCGGCACATACCTATACCACCAGCAGCACGAAGCAGCATCCGGAGGGACTGACCGTGTCCAACTGGTTTCTGCGCAGGATAGAGGACAAGGATACCCATGGGGAAGTGCTCTGCGCGAAAACCGGATTTGTGGCCCAGTCCGGAAGCTGTGCGGCAAGCCTGGCGAATGATGAGGAGGGAGAGGAATACCTCTGTGTGACAGCAGGGTCCACCAGCAGCTGGCGATGCATTTATGATCAGGTAGATATTTATGACCGGTATCTGCCTGATGAAAATGTGCCTGAGGACGAAGACGAAACAGACAATATGGATGAGGAAATCCTTGAGACCGGGGAATGATTTGGAAAAGAAAAGCAGGATTCAAAAAGGGACGCGTTAAGCGTCCCTTTTGGTTTAAAGAATAATGATGCTGGCACAATTCAGATCCTCGCCCAGATCGTATACCTTACCGCTGGTCAGGCCGACTACGGTGGGGCGCAGGATATAGTGCGGACAGTTCTTCACAACTCTGGCCTTTTCCCCATTACTGAGTTCGACGATGCTGTCCACCGGATAGAGGATCATACTCTCTAAGAAGCTTTTCATAGCATTGATATCCAGCTCCATGGTCATGGACATGATCATTTCTACGGCGTCCCGCTGAGAATAGGCTGCCTTATAGGGACGCTCTGTGACAAGCGCATCATAAATATCCGCCACAGCCAGAACTCTTGCATAGGGAGAAATCTTGGAATCATCTACGCCCATGGGATAACCACTGCCATTGATCTTCTCATGGTGCTGGAGAACACCAAGACATACGGCGGTGGAAAATTCATTGCGATCCTTGACCATATGGTAGCCATAGACACTGTGCTGTTTCATGATGGTAAATTCCTGGTCATCCAGCCGTCCCGGCTTATTTAGAATTTCCAGAGGCACCTTTGTTTTGCCGATGTCATGTAATAGGCCACAGACACCAATCTCATGAATCTCCGGATCGGAAAACCCCTGCTGTTTTGCAACAATCATCGCAATTGTGGCTACATCCACACTGTGCTTGAAGGTATATTCGTCACTGGTCTTGAGTGCCGAGATATCTAACGCAATGGCGTCATTACTGTTGATGGCATTTAACAGTTCGGTTGCAATCGACGTGGTTGCCTGCGTTGCCTCTTTGGAATCCGGGCTGTTGTAGATGAATTGAATTCCCTCTGCGACCCGCTTGCGCACGCTTGCAGACAGGCTGACTTTCGCCGGGTCCTCCGTTCGAAGCTGGGCAATTTTGCGCTTGGCCTCAGCGGAGACTACCAATGGCTTATCCGGCTCATCATCCTCGTTCGATTGGATATAAACGGTCATGATCCCCATCTGAATCAGGGAGTCAATCATGTATTTATCCAGCTCGGCACCCCGCGCCACCAAATTGCGGCCGAGTCGGTCCACTACCGGGTGGTCAAGCTTCATTCCGGGTCTCAATTGTCTGGTCCGCATGTATTTTCGTTTCAGCAAGTCGGTTCCTCCCAATGATGTAATAAATTCCAGTGAATAGTTTTATTCTACTATCTTTTGTTAAATTTGCC
>CAMFDG010000030.1 GCA_945949045.1 uncultured Lachnospiraceae bacterium | reverse complement strand
AATATTAAGAGACTTCAGGAGATCGGATGCTATCGTGGAATCCGTCACAGAAAGGGACTGCCGGTTCGTGGACAGAAGACAAAGACAAATGCCAGAACAAGAAAAGGTCCTAAGAGAACTGTTGCTAATAAGAAGAAATAAGTTTATTCATTAAGAAAGTAGGTTAGTTTAGATATGGCTAAGAACGTTGCAAAGAAAACAACAAAAAAGCGCGTAAAGAAAAACGTTGAACGCGGACAGGCACACATTCAGGCATCTTTTAACAATACGATCGTAACAATTACAGATACTGAAGGAAACGCTTTATCATGGGCTAGTGCTGGTGGTCTTGGATTTAGAGGTTCAAAGAAATCTACTCCGTATGCTGCACAGATGGCAGCAGAAACTGCTACAAAGGCAGCTTTAATTCATGGTTTGAAGACAGTTGACGTTATGGTTAAGGGACCAGGCTCAGGACGTGAGGCTGCTATCCGTGCCCTTTCCGCATGTGGTCTTGAAGTTACATCTATTAAGGATGTTACTCCGGTACCTCATAACGGATGCCGTCCACCAAAGCGTAGAAGAGTTTAATTAGGAGGTATTGATTAAGATGGCAGTTAATAAAGTACCTGTACTGAAAAGATGCAGATCCCTTGGTTTAGAGCCAAGTGTGTTAGGATATGATAAGAAGTCCAAGAGAAATCTTCAGAGATCCGGCCGTAAGGTATCTGAGTACGGACTTCAGCTTAAAGAGAAACAGAAAGCTAAGTTTATTTACGGCGTATTAGAGAAGCCTTTCCGTAACTACTATGAGAAGGCTGACCGGATGAGAGGATTAACAGGTCCGAACCTGATGACAATCCTGGAGTCCAGACTGGATAACGTAATTTTCCGTCTTGGTTTTGCGAGAACAAGAAAGGAAGCAAGACAGATCGTAGATCACAAGTTCGTTACCGTGAATGGTAAGGTAGTCAACATTCCTTCTTACCTTGTTAAGGCTGGCGATGTAGTTGAGATCAAAGAGAGCAAGAAGAACATTCAGCGTATGAAGGACATCGTTGAGGTTGCCGGTGGAAGAATTGTTCCGGAGTGGTTAGACGTTGATGCTGAGAAGCTTCAGGGAACCGTGAAAGAGCTTCCTTCCCGTGAGCAGATTGATGTTCCGGTAAATGAGATGCTTATCGTCGAGTTATATTCTAAGTAATAACGTGACATAAATGCCGGTCAATACCCGAGAAGGAGGGACTTTGTAGTGTTCGATTTTGAAAAACCGAAAATTGAGATCGCTGAAATTTCAGAAGACAAGAAATATGGCAGATTTGTTGTAGAACCTTTAGAGAGAGGATATGGTACAACACTTGGCAACTCATTAAGAAGAATCATGCTTTCTTCTCTGCCGGGAGCAGCCGTACGTCAGGTTAAGATTGAAGGTGTGCTTCATGAGTTTAGTTCCATTCCGGGCGTCAAGGAAGATGTGACTGAGATTATCATGAACATCAAGAACCTCGCTATCCGCAATAACAGTTCTACAAATGAACCAAAAGTTGCTTATATTGAATTCGAAGGTGAAGGCGTTGTTACAGCAGCAGATATCCAGGTGGATTCTGATATCGAGATTATGAATCCGGATTTGGTAATCGCTCACTTGAATGGTGGCAGTGATTGCAAATTATATATGGAGCTGACCATTACCAAGGGAAGAGGATACATCAGCGCAGACAAGAACAAGACGGAGGATACTCCGATCGGTGTCATCGCGATTGATTCCATCTACACCCCGGTAGACCGTGTCAATGTTACCATTGAGAATACACGTGTCGGTCAGGTGACGGATTATGATAAGCTTACCCTTGATGTATATACCAATGGGACCTTAGAGCCGGACGAGGCAGTCAGCCTTGCAGCGAAAGTGCTCAGTGAGCACTTAAATCTCTTCATCGACCTGTCTGAGGCAGCACAGATGACAGAGGTTCTGGTGGAGAAGGAGAATGATGCACAGGAGAAGGTTCTTGAGATGAACATTGATGAACTGGAACTGTCCGTTCGTTCTTACAACTGCTTGAAGAGAGCAGGAATCAACACCGTAGCTGAGCTTATTAACCGGACACCGGAGGATATGATGAAGGTTCGTAACCTGGGCCGCAAGTCCTTAGAAGAGGTGCTTGCAAAGCTCAAGGAGCTGGGACTTCAGTTGAATCAGGGAGAAGACTAACGGAGTACATCGCATGAGTTTTCGTTGATGCGAGGCGGTATACTTCAGGGTGCAGCCAGTAAATCCGATGAGTATGGCGGCACCTGGCACTTGTGGTAACTTGTAAACAGACCGGTATCCAATGCCGGAATACCGGGAGATACCATGAAGAATTCATGGTTCGGGTTCGGTTAATAAGTCCGATGAGCGTAACCGGATACCCCACAAATGGAGGAAAAAATTATGGCAAAGTATCGTAAGTTAGGAAGAACATCAAGCCAGAGAAAGGCTTTATTAAGAGGTCAGGTAACAGCACTTATCGCTAACGGTAAGATCGTTACAACTGAGGCTAAGGCTAAGGAAATCCGTAAGATCGTTGAGGGTCTGATCGCAGCAGCTGTTCGCGAGAAAGACAACTTCGATGAGGTTACTGTTACAGCTAAGGTTGCACGCAAGGACAAGGATGGCAAGAGAGTAAAGGAAGTTGTAGACGGCAAGAAAGTTACCG
Source organism: uncultured Lachnospiraceae bacterium (assembly GCA_945949045.1). Taxonomy (GTDB): domain Bacteria; phylum Bacillota; class Clostridia; order Lachnospirales; family Lachnospiraceae; genus Roseburia. The sequence continues at coordinate 24,143 of CAMFDG010000030.1, read as the reverse complement.
TATACGATGAAGTTGAGAAGACAATCAAGAAGGATCAGCCATCCCGTCTTCACGCAAGAAGACAGATGCTCAAGGTTCTCTATCCTGTAACTACTACAGACGGAACCAAGAAGGGCACCAAGAAGGTAGACCTTGTTGCAAAGTTATTTGACGAGATCGCTCCGAAGTACGTAGACCGCAATGGTGGTTACACCAGAATCGTAAAGATTGGTCAGCGTAAGGGTGACGGAGCTCTTGAGGTTCTTATTGAGTTAGTATAATAGACGATGCAGGAAAAACTGTCAGGCAGAGGTGTCTGGCAGTTTTTTTTATTATGTCATTTTATCCTGAGATGATACATTACCCTTTGCGGGATTTGTGTGTGCGCGGATAGGACTTTTTCACATCTGTCCACCCTATCAGATAATCTACACTTGTGTGATGGAAGTCTGCCAGCGCAGATAGAATCTCAATCGGGATGGCATGTTCATCATTTTCATATCTGGAATAGGTTCGTTGAGAGATGTTGAGGACACTGGCAATCTCTGTCTGAGTCATATCCATATCTTCTCTTAAATTTCTAATCCGTTCGTATCTCAAATTAACCACCCCCGAGAATAGTATATGTTAGACCGAATTGGACTATTGATTTTTAGACTATATCGGTCTATGCTTGTGGAAAAGGCACAATGGAGGGCACATATTGAATGAGAATAATATTCTGTTAAAATAAGAATTGTGATAAAATTCTAGTTATTATTTTAGCAAGGGAAGATAAAAGTTATGTCAGAGTTTAGTGAGAAATTATCGTATTACATTACGCAGAGCGGGTATAATGTGTACCAGCTTGCAAGAGAAGCAGCATTAGATCGTACCACACTGCAAAAGACCGTGAAGGGACAGCGACTCCCCTCTGCGGAATATATCAAGGATATCTGCAGTCATATCAAAAAAGCAGGAAGAAGAACTGCTCCACCTGTATCAGATCGAAAAACTTGGGCCCGGAATCGTTGAATCCTGGGACGAAATCAGCCAGATTTTAATTGATATCCAGCGTCTGAGAACTAAAAAGCAAACCCATAATTTTTTAAAAATTCATTTTGATCAGGAAAGCTTTAAAAGCTTTAACGAAAAGATGGTGCAGACATTTTCGTCGGAAACAGAAATTGTCAAAGCGATTATGTGCATGATCGAAGAAGAAATTATGGAGGAAGACGAACCAGAGGTATATATGGATGCATCCTGGGCTTCCCAATATGTATTAAGTCAGCTGGTGCAAAGCGACAAGCTGAATCAAAAACCATTTATCTGCCATCAAATGGTGAATCTGAGAAGACAGGAAGCAGGTAAAGAAGGCGTGGCTGAGAATTTCCGCCTTTTGCATCAGGTACTTCCCTATGCGTTTGTCTTCCAGAAAGAGTACGATCTTCGCTATGCATATGTCGCAAGAACCGCAGAAGACAATCGATATTATTTGTGGCCGCATTACATTATTACCCACAGACATAGTTTCCTCTGCTCCGAAGATCCTTATCGTGCAGTGCTTGTGGCAAATGAGGAGATAGCAAAATGTTATCGAGGAGAATTGGAAAAAATGATTCATGCATACCGCCCCTTGTTCGATTATCAGGGAATGTCGGGGGAGGGCATTCGCAAATATCGCAGCATGGAGGAAGGCTGTGATGCGAACATTATTTTTGAGGAGTGTCCCTGTATTGCACTGATGGTGCCCAGGGAAGCACAGGAACTGTTAAAAAATGATCCGGCAATCGGAAAATACGCAGAAGCGTTTTTTGAGCAGCCGAAGGTAAACGGAAATCAAATAATCAACATCTTCGGCATGCAGGGCATAAAGCATTTTATTCGGACCGGACATCTGCCGGGTGTGTTTGATCAGTATTTTTCGGTGGATGAAATCGAAAACCGGCGTGACATGATTGAGAATTTCCATCAGCATCTTCTGAATCATACCAGACGCTTTTACATGATTAACGAAGAGAAATTTATAGAATGCGGAGGCTATGGCCTCGAATTGTATGGGAAGAACAAGGTGGTATTTTACTCTACATCCGTGGAATTTCCCTTCGGATTCATCACCATTGATGAGCCGGGAATTGCCGAAGTGTTTTTTGGATATTTTGAAAACCTGCTGGAAACGGAATGTGTGTATTCCGAGGGAGAGACCATTGAAAAATATGAGGAAATTGTAGAGGAGGCATTCCGGGAAATCGAAGAAATTGCATAGAATAAATAAAGGGCGGACGGCAGATATGTCGTCCGTTTTTTGATTATAAGGCGAAAGTACCGAATTAAATAAGGCACAATGAAGGGCACATATTGAAAAAAATGGGAGGGTTGGTAAACTTTAACTGTATTAGAAATTGGTTAAAATAAAATTGGAGAACAGTTATGAAAACATTAGGTGTAATCGGAGGCCTCGGACCAATGGCAACAGTTTATTTCCTGGAATTACTTACAAAGATGGAACAGGCAGAATCTGATCAAAATCACTTTCCAATTGTGATGGAAAGTATTCCAGAGACTCCTGATCGTACCGCATATATCTTGAATCAAAGAAATCCAAATCCACTACCATTTCTGATAGAAGCAGGAAAACATTTAAAAGAAATCGAAGCAGAATACCTGGCGATTCCGTGTGTGACTGCACATTATTTTCATGAACAATGTGATGCATTTATAGTACCTGGCACCACTGTGGCCAGACATGAAATAACCTTGGAAAAATCGGCGACTACAACAGTCGCCGATAAAAAACTTACACACTGTACTTGACAAACCCCAATCCTTCAGGAATTTCGTCTATAATTTTTTGCACAATCGTTTCATTTTTATACGATATGTTTAGTTTTGATTTGGCATACTTTAAATAGGAATCCCGGGTCTTTTCAACCAGCAGTACCGTAAAGAACTGCTCCCAACTCATGTATTTCCCACTTTCGATATATTCACTTGGATTATCCAAAATCCTACTGATATCTCCGTCTTTAACAACGCCGGAGATTAATATTAGCCATTCAAATGATTCCGGCAGATAGTAATGCCACAGTGGGGTCAGACCCCAATGTGCGGACAGCGAAAATCAAGATTCTGAAGAATGCAGTTACCGGAATTAAAGTAAAGAACCCGCCGAAAACCTTGAAAGCAGGCAAAAGCATAACCTTGAAGCCGGTGGTATCTACCAGTGGAAAGGATGCGAATAAACAAATCCTCTGGTCCAGCTCCAACTCCAAATACCTGACGGTAAATTCCAAGGGGAAGGTCGTTGCGAAAAAGGCCGGAAAGGGAAAGATGGTTTATGTATATGGGACGGCAGCTGATGGAAGCGGCAAAAGCGTCCGGATCAAAATTAGAATCAATTAGATTCACGAAATAACATAAAATTAAAGATAAGAAAATAGATTTAGATGTGAGAAAAGCTATGCAATGTCATTTAGTTAAGCCCGTATAGTGGAAGGTGAAGCCACATAATACACAATTGTAATTTTAACGGAAAACCGTTATACTAAGGAGAGAAACTTGGTATGGCGGTTTTTTACGGTAATGGAGGTTATGATGGCAAGGAATGTAGCAATCGGAATACAGCAGTATAACGAAATTATAGAAAAAAACTGTTTTTACGTGGATAAGACTTATTTTATCAGGGAATGGTGGGAGAACAATGACAGTGTGACGCTGATTAATCGTCCGCGCCGTTTTGGGAAGACCTTAAATATGAGCATGGTGGAACAGTTTTTCTCGGTGGATTATGCGAATCGGGGCGATTTGTTCGAGGGACTTTCCATCTGGGAGGATGAGAAATACAGACAGCTTCAGGGAACCTATCCGGTCATTAGTTTGTCCTTTGCCAATGTGAAGGAAAAGGATTATCGGTCTTCAAGGAAAAAAATCTGTCAGATGATTGCAGAATTATACACAAGAAATTCTTTTCTGCTGGACTGCCCGGCTATCGAAGCGGGAGACAGAGAATTTATGCAACGGATTTCTGCGGATATGGATGATGTGGATGCCACCATGGCAATCCATTATCTGTCGAAGTATTTATATCTTTATTATGGCAAAAAAGTCATCATCCTGCTGGATGAATACGATACCCCTATGCAAGAAGCTTTTGTGGATGGATACTGGGATGATCTGGTGGCCTTTACCCGAAGTTTGTTCAATTCCACTTTCAAGACCAATCCCTGGCTGGAGCGGGGCATCATGACAGGCATCACAAGAGTGAGTAAAGAGTCTATTTTTTCAGATTTGAATAATCTGGAAGTAGTGACAACCACCTCCGATAAATATGCCACATCCTTCGGGTTTACTGAGGAGGAAGTATTTGCCGCGCTGGATGAGTGTGGACTGGGAGAACAGAAGGAAGAAGTTAAGAGATGGTATGATGGATTTATTTTTGGAAAACACAAAGATATCTACAATCCATGGTCTATCCTGAATTTCTTAGATAAAGGATACTTTACTACCTACTGGGCGAACACCAGTGCCAACAGTCTTGTGGGAAAACTGATTCGCGAAGGAAACCGTGGAATCAAGGAAAAGTTTGAAAATCTGCTCCGTGGTGAAGTAATAAGAACAGCGATTGACGAGCAGATAGTATACAACCAACTGAACGGAAGTGAAAAAGCAATATGGAGTCTGTTATTGGCCAGTGGGTATTTAAAGGTGCTTTCCTATGACAATTTGGAACACTTGAGAAAAGGGCAGAGGCAGATGTATGAACTGGCACTTACCAACTATGAGGTGGAGTGTATGTTCGAAGGAATGGTACATGACTGGTTTATGGAAGCGGAAGAGGATTACAATGATTTTATAAAAGCAATGCTTCAGAATGACATTAAGGCGATGAACGCATACATGAGCCGTGTTTCACTCAGTACTTTCAGCTATTTCGATACCGGAAAACGCCCGTCGGGAGAAGAACCGGAGCGGTTTTATCATGGTTTTGTGCTCGGACTGATTGTGGACTTACAGGGCAGATATATCATCACCTCCAACCGTGAAAGCGGTTTTGGAAGATATGATGTTATGTTAGAGCCAAGAAAACCTGAAAAAGATGACGCAATCATTCTTGAATTTAAGGTACATGACCCGAAGGATGAGGAGACGCTTAAGGACACCGTGCAGGCAGCCCTGACACAGATTGAGGAAAAACAGTATAAGGAACAGCTTACCGCCCGGGGAATTCCAGCGGAGCATATCCGAAGCTATGGATTTGCTTTTGAGGGGAAAACCGTGATGATTGGATAAGAGGTGAGGGTACTTGTAGGCCTTCTGGTACTGTTTAGTGGGTGTCAAGAATCACAGTCAAAAGAAAAAGTATAATTGGAGTGGGGTCAGACCCCAATGTGGTCAGACATGAAATAACCTTGGAAAAATCGGCGACTACAACAGTCGCCGATAAAAAACTTACACACTGTACTTGACAAACCCCAATCCTTCAAGAACTGCACAAATCTTATCGCACTGCAGAGTGACTCCGCTTTGCTCACCATTTTCATAGTACTCTCGAATCATACTGACGAGAGTTGTCTTCCCGGTAGCACTGTCATCTTTGATAATAGTTATGTTTCGATGAATTTCAAATTTGTATTGAAGGACATTGTTTTTAACTGTAATACTATGTTTTCCTTTCATAACAATTCCCCTTACACATATTCGCCGGCAACATCCACAAGCTCTGTCATATTCTGAACAATTTTTCCATTGTTCAGAACTTCTATTTCAAATGTTCCGTTGCCAAAATCCATTAAATGGCGAAGATTTATTGTTATATCTTCATTCTCAGCCATTTTAAGAAGCCATTTCGAACAATTATCTCCACAGTTGGAGGCATTAAATAAATGTGATCTGTCTTTATAAATCAGAATTAATGTTTTTACTCCACCAGATAACTCTTTGGGGCTGATAGGACCTAATACCGGACTCTCAATCAGATGGGGAGCAACAACAGTCGATTTATCCACATCCTTTATCATTTCTACTGAAAAAGGATCTGTAATCCATTCATCCAGAAAGGAGTTTTTAAAATAAACAGATGTATTATATATAGCTTCTTTTTTATTTCCAAAGAATATCTTTAACATAGATGTTATTACCTCTTTTGGTTCGATGTGAGATTTTGATAAATATTTAATAACAGTATATTCGCGCAGACAACCATTTTCAAGAAGAAATGTATTCCCTTTATTGAATCTGCTTTTTTTCAGGCATTACATAACTCTTCTATCTTGCAGGTATGCTTCTTTTTATCTGCGCTGTCAGTGCATCATCCCAAAGGATGATGTATTTTTCCAATAAGAATCAAAATCCATGTCATACTTTTGGCAAATATTCCGGAAAAGATTCCATATCCTAGTAATATTATATTTTTGGGTATTATTTTTGTCAATTATGTTTCATTTTCCGATTTTTGCAGGAATACAAATGCAGGTTTTCATTCCCACAAAAAACTGCTATACTAATTCATAGAAGATTGGTATAGCAGTTTTTGCGGAGGTGTATCATGGCAGTGAACGTGGCAATTGGTATACAGCAGTTTGATGAATTGATTGAAAAGAAATGCTTTTATATAGACAAGACGGACTTTATCCGTGAGTGGTGGGAGTGCAATGACAGCGTCACGCTGATTAACCGCCCCCGCCGGTTCGGTAAGACACTGAATATGAGTATGGTGGAGCAGTTTTTCTCTATTGACTATGCGAACAGAGGGGATTTATTCGAAGGGCTTTCCATCTGGGATGACGAGGAATACCGGAAACTTCAGGGAACTTATCCGGTCATCAGTCTGTCCTTTGCTAATATAAAGGAAAAGAATTATTATAATACAAGAGAAAAAATCTGTCAGTTTTTAGCAAAATTATACGATAAATTTTCATTTGTAAGAAATAGTGACGTGCTGACAGATCGAGATAAACAATATTTTGACCGTGTTTCTTCGGAAATGAGTGACAATGATGCGACCCTTGCTTTATACCAGTTGTCTGATTTTTTGTATCGCTATTATGGTAAGAAGGTCATTATTCTTTTAGATGAGTATGACACTCCAATGCAGGAAGCATATATAGATGGCTATTGGGATGAATTGGTTGCATTTACCAGAAGCTTGTTTAATTCAACCTTCAAGACCAATCCCTGGCTGGAACGAGGTATTATGACGGGCATTACCAGGGTCAGCAAAGAGTCCGTTTTTTCAGATCTCAACAACCTGAAAGTTATCACAACGACCTCTGATGAATATGCCACCTCCTTTGGATTTACCGAAGAAGAGGTGTTCGGCGCTTTAGATCTATGTGGTCTTTCTGACAAAAAGGAGGAGGTAAAGCGTTGGTATGACGGATTTATCTTTGGAAAACACAGGGATATTTATAACCCATGGTCTATTCTGAATTTTCTGGATTCGGGAAATTTTACCACCTACTGGGCCAATACCAGCTCAAACAGCCTTGTGGGGAAGCTTGTCCGGGAAGGCAATCGGAAGGTAAAGGAAAAATTTGAGACGTTGCTTCGGGGAGAAACAATTCGGACACCAATCGATGAACAGATTGTATATAATCAATTAGATCATAATGAGGATGCGGTGTTTAGTCTGCTTCTTGCCAGCGGATATCTAAAGGTGCTTTCCTATGACCGGATGGAACTGCTGGCACCGGGGCAGGAGCAGAAGTATGAGCTGGCGCTGACGAATTATGAGGTGGAGCGCATGTTTGAAGGAATGGTTCGGGGGTGGTTTTCCGAAGTAAAGAGCGATTATAACGATTTCGAAATGGCTTTACTGCAAGGGGATCTGGATGCTATGAATGAATACATGAACCGCGTCTCCTTGAATACCTTCAGTTATTTTGACACTGGAAGCAGACCGTCAGGGGAGGAACCGGAGAGATTCTATCATGGTTTTGTTCTTGGACTGATGGTGGATATGCAGGATCGGTATAAGATTACCTCCAACCGAGAGAGCGGTTTTGGAAGATACGATGTATTGCTGGAACCAAAAGATCCGGGGGTGGATGATGCCATGATTCTTGAATTTAAGGTTCGGAACCGAAGGAGGGAAAACAGTCTGGAGGAAACGGTACAGTCTGCTTTGAATCAGATTGAGGATAAGCGGTATGCAGCGGATTTGATTGCAAAAGGGATTCCGTCAGAACGCATCCATAAGTACGGTTTTGCTTTCGAGGGAAAACAGGTGCTGATTGGATAAAAATAGGGAAAGACGAACAAGAGAAAAGAGGTAGATACAGATGAAAAAAGCAATCAGACATTTATTATTTACAGTGGCATTACTGCTCTGCGTTGTTTGCGGCAGCAGTCAGGTGCAGGCAGAAGACAAAACCGTTACGGTAACAGATGGTGACAGTGTGCAGGTGCAGCTGCAGGTGGGAGATACCGGAAAGATTATTCCTTTCTTTACACCGGTTTCTGCCACGAACCCTGATAGTACAGCCGACAACAGCTGGGACAATGACGGATATTATGATGACTATGGTAATTGGTACAATGAGGATGATTACAGCTGGGAAGAGACGCAGGAGACACCGGTACGCTTTACCTACACGCTTCGTGAGGACTATTGGGAAGGAGATGACCATTCTGTTACCATAGATGAGAATGGTAATTTCAGGGCTGTCACTTCAGGAACGGATACCGTGGATGTATATGGCTACGGTGCCAGCGGCGCGGAGGTCTTTGAGGCGGAGGTTTATTTTACGGTAAGCATTGATATGAGTCAGGTTTCCCTGAAGAAGACAAAGCTGACGGGATATCTGTTCGAATCGGGGAGATCCGGAGATGAGATTTACTATCAGGCTGCAAAGCTGGAAATCCCCATCAGCAGTCCGGTGGTTCTGGATGAGAACACCATGGGACTGTATATTGGCTGCGATTCCTCGGACAGTGATGTCTGGGCCAGTGCCTCTGTATCCGATAATAAGCTGTATCTGGAGGTAAATGCCTCCAAAAAGTGCAGCACGGTTTTGACAGTTACCATGGGTGGCAGGGAGTTCAAGGTTCACGTGACTCTTCGGCCGGTGAAAATTTTCAGTAATTCCTATCTTCTGGAAAAGGGACACTCCAGGAAATTTACGATAAGTGGTTATTCCGGGAAAATTTCCTGGAGCTCTACGAATCCCGGTGTGGCTTCTGTCAGCAAGAGCGGTGTGGTAAAGGGCAGAGCCATTGGAAATGCAGTTATTACAGCGAAAATGGGAGATCAGCGGGTAGGTTGTGCGGTTTCCGTTACCACGGCTGCCATCAAGAAGGTATGTGCAAGAGGAACCTATATTGGGACCAATTGGACATACAGTAAGCCCAAGCGAGCACAGAATGGGTACTATGACTGCAGTGCTCTGGTTTGGAAAGCATACAGGCAGTATACCAAAATCAATTTCGGATCCTCATCTTATCCGGGAACCACCAAGACGGAATCTGCATGGTGCAGAGACCACAAGAAGCTGTTAAAAGGTGGCTTCTCCTATCGAAAGATCCAGAAGATGCAGCTGAATCCGGGAGATATTGTCTTTAAATCGGATAATCTGCAGACACCATACACGACCACATCCCATGTGGAGATGTTTACCGGCTATGCATGTATCGGGTATGATTATGACGGGAAGCCCATTGTGGTTGATAAATGGGCAGCGAGATCGGATGGGTATGGATATTCCTTCGCGGAGGGCTCTATTCTGGCCAGACCTTCGAAGTAGCAGCCCTTTTGTATTTTTAGATAAAGTGTGATAGTATAGGGTGAAAATTACACAAAAGAGAAGGAGAGTATCATGAAGAAATTAAAGAAGAGCAAGTTCATGGATGATTTTAAGAAGTTTATCCTCCGCGGAAACGTGATGGATATGGCAGTCGGTGTGGTCGTCGGCGGTGCGTTTACAGCCATTGTAACCTCGCTGAATAATGATATTCTGACTCCTATTCTGGGAATTTTTGGCGGCACAGATTTTTCCTACCTGACCGTAACTTTAGGAAGCGGTGAAAATGCGCCTGTTCTGCATTACGGAAATTTCCTTACAGCCGTGATCAATTTCCTGATTACCGCCCTGGTGATCTTTGTTATGCTTCGTGTGATCAATAAGGTCATGGATAAGCTGAGTTCGTTAAAGGGCGAGGAAGAGGCTCCGGCACCGACTACCAAGAAATGTCCGTACTGTATGTCAGAGATTGATATCAAGGCAACCCGCTGCCCACACTGTACTTCTGTTCTTGAAGAAAAAAATGAATAGTATTTTCGATGCAGGGATCGATATTGGGTGAATGGAGATGAGCAGATGAAAGAAGAAAAAGAGCGTCTGGATCAGCTGTTTGATTTTTTCCGTGAAATTGACAAGGAGAAGTTTATCGGCCGGCAGACCTATCTGTCGGATGGCGTGAGAAAGGAAAACGATGCGGAGCATGCCTGGCATATGGCGGTCATGACCTTGCTGCTCAGTGAATACTCCAATGAAGAGATTGACGTTCTGCATACCATCAGCATGCTTCTGATCCACGATCTGGTGGAGATCGATGCCGGTGATACCTATGCCTACGATGAGGAGGGGAAAAAGACCCAGGCGGACAGAGAGCGCAGAGCCGCGGACCGGATTTACGGTCTTCTTCCCAAGGACCAGGGGAAGAAACTCTACGATCTGTGGCTGGAATTTGAGGAGCGAAAGACCCCCGAGGCGAAGTTTGCGAGGGTGATGGATAACCTCCAGCCGATGATGCTCAATGCGGCCACGGGCGGCAAGGCCTGGGAGGAGCATCAGGTGGTGCTCTCTCAGATTCTAAAGCGCAATGCGCATACCGCAGAGGGATCACAGATTCTATGGGATTACGCCAGCGAGAATTTTATCAAGCCTAATCTGGAGGCCGGGAGGATTCGGGAGGTGTGAGTATGGCGAAAATTATGATGAATAGTTTACCTGCGGAATTAACAGAGGCGCTGCACAAAATGTGCAGCGCCTCTTATATTACTATTTATCAGCTTTCTGAGCTTCCTTGTATTTCCGGACATAATTCTGAATGCGGTCATAAGGATTCAGAAGGTCACTGATGGAAGAATCGTGGTTTAAGGTATCAATCAGGTAAGCAATATATTTACTCATATCGCAGCTGATGTAGTACTCTCTGGACAGAAGCTCCGGTGTCTGATAGATCAGGTTGGTGGTAACGACACGGTAGATCAGACCCTCTTCATAAGCCTTGTCGAAGGAGGCAAGCCCATTGGTAAACAGGCCGAAGGTGGACACGACGAAGATGCGGTTTGCCTTGCGCTTCTTTAACTCTCTGGCGGTGTCGATCATACTCTCGCCGGAGGAGATCATATCGTCGATGATGAAGACATCCTTGCCCTCCACATTGGAACCTAAGAATTCATGGGCAACGATCGGGTTTCGGCCATCGACGATCTTGCTGTAATCACGTCTCTTATAGAACATTCCCATGTCCACACCAAGGACGTTGGCCAGATAGATGGCACGCTGGGTAGCACCCTCGTCCGGACTGATGATCATGAGATGGTCGGCATCGATGGTGATGTCCTTGACGTTCTTTAAGATGCCTTTGATGAACTGGTAGGAAGGCATGACATTTTCAAAGCCGTTCAGCGGAATGGCATTGACGACCCGGGGATCATGGGCATCAAAGGTAATGATATTGTCGATTCCCATGTTGTAGAGTTCCTGTAATGCCAGTGGGCAGTCTAAGGATTCTCTGGCGGTTCTTCTGTGCTGACGGCTTTCGTACAGGAACGGAAGAATGACGGTAATACGGCGGGCCTTACCGCCGACAGCCGCGATGACACGCTTGAGATCTGCAAAGTGGTCATCCGGTGACATATGATTTGTCTGGCCACAGAGAGAGTAGGTCAGGCTGTAATTGGTCACATCCACCATGATATAGAGATCGTAGCCGCGGACAGACTGATTGATGACACACTTGGCTTCTCCGGAACCAAATCGTGGAGTTGACGGCTCGATAATGTAGCTGTCCTTGTGATAATCTTTGAAAGCAATATCATCCTGGTGCTCGTGCTCCCGGTGCTCCCTCCAGGTGGTAAGGTAATCATTTACCTTCTTTCCTAATTCCATGCAGCTGGCAGTTGGAATGAGTCCAAGAGTCCCTACCGGCATTGTTTCCAAAATTCTTTCATCGTTTGGCATTGGTTTATCCTCCATTTTGCTTATGTATATCTTGGCTGCTTTCGCTTCTGGATGCGGATGTCAACCCTGGAAAAAAGATTGATCAGTGTGTAGGCATCGCAGATGCGGGAAAAGGTTCGCTCTGAATAGATGTCCACCATCTGGTTCAGACTCAGATTGGTGGAGATGATTGTGGATTTCTGTCGCAGCAGGCGCTCGTTGACGCACAGGAAAAGCTGCGAGGTAGTAAAGGAGTTGCTAAGCTCCGTCCCCAGATCATCGATGACCAGAAGATCGCAGTCAAAGATATTCTGGTGCGTGGCTATGGCGTCAGCATCCTTTTCAAATACGCCTTTGCTTAATATATCAAATAATTGAAAAGCTGTAAAGTAAATCACGGAATGTCCCCGGTCCAAAAGCTCCTTTGCGGTACAGTTGGAGAGGAAGGTTTTCCCCACGCCGGTTTTGCCGTAGATAAACAGATTTTTCGGTTTATGGTCGAAGTCCTCCACAAAGTTTTGACATTCCCGGACGGCGTTTCTGGCGGTGTCATAGGCCGACAGACCGGTGGCGGGGCTGATGTCATCCTTTGCATAGTAATCATAGGAAAAGGCGTCAAAATTCTCTCGGGTAAGCACTTGTCTGATATTGGACTGGTCATACACCGTGTTGATGATGGCCTGTTTGAAACAGTGGCATTTTTCGGAACCGATATATCCTTTATCCTTACAGTCCGGACAGGTGTAGATGGGATCCAGGTAATCTCCCGGGTATCCCGCATCTAAAAGCAGGGCCGTCCTTTCGCCGGAAAGGGAGGTCAGTTCGGCCTTTAGGGAGCGGAGCGCATTGTGATCTCCGTCCAGAAGCAGCTTTGCCTTCTGCACGGCGGCGGAGGCAACGGAGGCATCGATCTGCTGAATGCGGGGGATCCTGTCGTAGACCTCCTTTTTCCGCTCCTCCAGAAGATGACGGTTGTTCAGCTGACGCCTGTCGTATTCCCGCATGATTTCGTCATATTGTGAATTTGAAAGTGCCATGGAAACCTCCTAAAGTATTGGCGTTCTGTCAGTGGACCGAAGAGGAAAGCAGCATTTCCTCCAGATTGTCGTAATCATACTCCCGGGAACTGAAATTGTTAAAGCTGTTTTTGCGCGGAGCAGGCGTGGTTTTCACAGAAACCTTGCGCTTTTTGCTGTAGGCCTCATCCAGACCTTTAATGTCCTCCAGGGTATGTACGCTGCTATTGTACCAGCTGGTGAGAATCGAATCCGTGTATTCAAAGCTCGGCTGGTGGGTAGCCGTGATGGTTCGTTTGCAGGCCTCCTGGATGATGGGAAGATCAAAGGCGTAATCCTTCGTCCATTTCCGGATGAAGGCGGTTTCTGCGTCTACCAGGCTTCTGCCGTTAATGCCCAGAGCCTTCATGACGCCATAGTAGACCTGGTTGTGAATGGCGGCCTCTTCTCTGGCCTCCTCCACGGAGTTGATCTTCTTCTCATGCCAGCTTAAGGCTACCTTATCCATATAGCGGATGCTGGAATGTCCCTTGCTGATGCAGTACTCCAGCAGATAGACAATAAGCTCCGTGGAAAAATGAAGGGCCTCATGCCAATAGAGAATGGTATTCATATCATTCTCACTCAGTGGGTGCTTCATGTATGTTTCTGCAATAAAAAATAATTCGGAAATGCTTTCATCCTTCTGAAAAGCAGCCACCTCGTCCGGTGTATAGCGATGTTTGGCGGGAGCCGTGGAAACCGGTTTGGCCGGTTTCTGTCCGGGTTCTTCCGCCGTCACAGCCGCTGGCGAAGGAGCCGTCTGCATCGGCTCCTGTGATCTGGCTTCCGGCATCGGAAGAAGGCTGATGCCACAGATTTCACCCTTGGAGTTTTCATCCAGCGCAAGCAGGCCGATTCTCTGCCAATAGCGGAGCGCCCTTGTCACATCCATTTCTGTATTGTTCAGTTTGTCTGCAATTGCAGAAATCGTACAATTGTATGCATGAGAATGGATGCACCGTAATAAATATAAATATACCTTAACAAATTCTCCGTTGGCTTCAGGCATGAAGTCATCGATGAACTGGTTAGGAATTACGGTTTGTGTGCATGGATAATCACTGTGAAGATGAATGTTTACCATAGTATAACCTCTGTTCTGATCAATTATTGCATGAGTGATTATAGCACAACCATTGGTCGAATGGAAGAAGAAAAAAGCTTACAAAGCCTTGAAAATCAAGGCATTTGTGAACATGAAGCACAGGGTGGATAACGTGGATAAATCCCTTGTACCATCGTCGGGCAGCGGGGGAATCCCCTGTATCTGCGGGGGAGCGGAATCGGGACTGACAGATTCCCGGCAGCAAAAAATCCACACAGAAAGCGGAGAAAATGAAACGCCTTTGTGTGGATAATGTGGATAAACTATTTGCCAAGCAGCGCTTCGCCGATTTCTACTACATTTCCGGCACCCATGGTTATCAACAAGTCCTGGTCGACACATTTTTTTAATAAAAATTTCTCGATCTCCTCAAAGGATGGGAAATAGTAGGCCTCTGTGCCCTTTTCCTTCAGGCGGGACAGGATATCCTTCGAGCTGATGCCGAAGGTGTTCTGCTCTCTGGCGGCGTAAATGTCTGCCAGGACAACCACGTCTGCCATGGATAAAACCTCAGCGAAATCCTCCAGAAAGGCTTTGGTTCTGGAGTAGGTGTGCGGCTGGAAAACCAGCACAAGCCGCTTGTGGGGATAATTCTGTGCGGCCGTTAAGGTGGCACGGATCTCTGTCGGATGGTGTGCATAGTCGTCAATGATGGTGACGCCGTCTACACAGCCCTTGTATTGGAAACGCCGGTCGGCTCCGTGGAAGGAATCCAATCCGCGGATGATGGCCTCGGTGGATATTCCCATGGTGACAGCACAGGCAGTGGCTGCCAGAGCATTTGATACATTGTGGCGTCCCGGAACGGACAGCGTGATATCGGCAAGCTTCTCTCCAGCGTGCATGACAGTAAAGCTCGGACATGCCTTATCATCGTAGGTCAGGTTTTGTGTGTAGTAATCAAAGGACGGATCAAAGCCGTAGGTGATGATTTTCTGCGGCAGACCTGAAACAAGAGCAGCATAATCAGGAATTTCGCCGTTGATGATCGTGGCACCGTCTGCGGGGGTGTTGCCGGCAAATTTGCGGAAGGAACTGCGGATATCGTCAAGATCCTTGAAGAAGTCCAGGTGCTCCGCTTCTACATTTAAGATCATGCTGTATTTCGGGCGGAAATTCAAAAAGCTGTTGGTGTATTCACAGGCCTCCGAAACAAAGACGTCGGAAGATCCCACGCGCAGGTTTCCGCCGATGGAGGGAAGGATCCCGCCTACGGTAATGGTAGGATCGGACTTTGCTGCCAGAAGGATCTCACTCATCATGGAGGTGGTGGTTGTTTTGCCGTGAGTTCCTGCGATGGCTACAGATTCCCGGAAATTGTCCATGATTTCACCGAGAAGCTCTGCACGGGAAAGCATCGGAAGCTGTTTTTTCTGTGCCTCTGCAAATTCGGGGTTATCCGGATGAATGGCGGCTGTGTAGACGACCACATCAATACCGGGAATGATATTTTCGGCCCGCTGCCCATAGAAAATGCGGGCACCTTTGGCGGCAAGCATGCGGGTCAGATCGGATTCCTTCGAGTCCGAACCGGAGATGGTAAAACCCTTCTCCAGGAGGATTTCTGCAAGGCCGCTCATACTGATACCGCCGATTCCGATAAAGTGAACGTGAACCGGCTGGCTGAAATTTAATTGATACATGAAGATTTCCTTCCTAAATTGTTTTTTCACTATTATACCACTATGGGGGTATCGGTGCATCCGAAAATATATTGTGCAAATCGCCAAAAAATGGAAATGAAAAAACGAAAAATTGTGAAATGTGTTGTATGAGAGAAAAGGATATGTTATAATGAAGCAAAATCATGGAGAAATTAATACTAAATTAGAACAGACGAGGAGTGATAACGTGATTAAAAAAGAAATGATAGCTATGCTTCTAGCAGGCGGTCAGGGCAGCAGACTTGGAGTTCTGACAGCGGATGTGGCAAAGCCGGCGGTGGCCTTTGGCGGTAAATACCGGATCATCGATTTCCCGCTCAGCAATTGCATCAATTCCGGAATTGATACAGTAGGTGTACTGACACAGTATCAGCCCCTTCGGCTGAATACCCATATTGGTATCGGTATTCCGTGGGATCTTGATCGCAATAACGGAGGAGTGACCGTTCTTCCGCCTTATGAGAGAAGCAATGACAGCGAGTGGTATACCGGAACGGCCAATGCCATTTACCAGAATCTACGCTATATGGAGAACTATAATCCGGAATATGTGCTGATCTTATCCGGTGATCATATTTATAAGATGGATTATGAAGTTATGCTGGATTTCCATAAGGCGAACAATGCAGATGTTACCATTGCGACCATGCCGGTTCCTCTTGAGGAGGCGAGCCGCTTTGGTATCGTGATCGCAGATGAGAATAAGAAGATTATGGACTTCGAGGAGAAACCGAAGGAGCCGAGAAGTAACCTGGCCTCCATGGGTATTTATATTTTCTCCTGGAAGGTGCTTCGGGACGCATTGATCGAGTTGAAGGATCAGCAGAATTGTGATT
Organism: uncultured Lachnospiraceae bacterium; assembly: GCA_945949045.1. Lineage (GTDB taxonomy): Bacteria > Bacillota > Clostridia > Lachnospirales > Lachnospiraceae > Roseburia. The sequence goes on along the minus strand of CAMFDG010000030.1, from coordinate 7,358 downwards.
TCGGCAAGCATATTATCCCATATTGCTTTGAGAAGGAAAAACGCCTTTTTGCCTATGAGTTCAACGGCTACTGGAAGGATGTGGGAACGCTTGGATCATATTGGGAGGCCAACATGGAGCTGATCGATCTGATTCCGGAGTTTAATCTCTACGAGGAATACTGGCCGATCTATACCAAGTGTGACACCATTGAGCCTCAGTACATAGCCCAGGAGGGGCACGTGGAACGATGCATCGTGGGAGAGTCATCGGAGATTCACGGTGCGGTCATCAATTCCGTCATCGGGCCGAATGTGTATATCGGACCGGGCACGGTGGTGCGGGATTCCATCATTATGAAGGATACCTGCATCGGAAGGAACGTGACCATCAACAAGGCAATTATCGCGGAGAACTGCCGGATTGAGGATGGAGCAAACTTAGGCGTCGGCGATGAGGCTCCGAACAAGATGAACCCGAATGTTTACGCGTTTGGTCTGGTAACGGTCGGAGATGATTCTGTGATACCGGAAAATGTCAAGGTTGGTAAGAATACCGCCATTTCCGGTGTGACGCTTAAGGAGGATTATCCGAACGGGGTATTGGCAAGCGGCGAAGTAATTATTAAGGCAGGTGACAGAAAATGAAAGCAGTAGGAATTATTTTGGCGGGCGGCAATAACAACCGGATGGGTATTTTGTCCAGAAAGCGCGCAATCCCGGCGATGCCGGTCGGCGGAAGTTTCCGCTGTATCGACTTTGCCTTGAGTAATATGAGCAACTCCCATGTGCAGACCGTGGCGGTTCTGACACAGTACAATGCCAGATCCTTAAACGAGCATTTAAGCTCCTCCAAGTGGTGGGATTTCGGACGTAAGCAGGGAGGCCTTTATCTGTTCACTCCGACGGTGACGGCGGACAACAGTGACTGGTACCGGGGCACGGCAGATGCAATGTATCAGAACATCGATTTTCTGAAGAAACGCCATGAGCCCTATGTGATTATCACCAGTGGTGACTGCGTTTACAAGATGGATTATAATGAGATCCTGGATTATCATATTGCAAAGAAAGCGGATATTACCGTTGCCTGCAAGGACATGCCGGTGGATGCGGATGTGAGCCGGTTTGGTGTGGTCCGGATGAATGAGGATTCAAGAATCACGGAGTTCGAGGAGAAGCCTCTGGTAGCGCAGTCCAATACAATTTCAGCGGGAGTTTATGTCGTTCGACGCAGACAGCTGATTGAGATTTTGGAGCGCGCGGCCCAGGAGAATCGGTTTGATTTTGTTTCAGATGTTCTGATCCGCTACCGCAACATCAAAAAGATCTATGGTTTCAAGATCAAGGATTACTGGAGCAATATTGCAACTGTGGATGATTATTTCCGCACCAATATGGACTTCTTAAAGACCGATGTACGCAATTACTTTTTCCGTCAGGATCCGAAGATTTATTCCAAGGTTGATGATCTTCCTCCGGCAAAATATAACGTAGGATCTGACATTAACAACAGTCTGATCTCCAGTGGCTGTATCATCAACGGCAGAGTGGAGAATTCCGTACTGTTCAAGAAGGTATTTGTCGGAAAGAATTGTGTGATCAAGAATTCCATTATTCTGAATGATGCCTATATTGGGGATAATACGCATGTTGAGAACTGTATTGTGGAGAGCAGGGGTACTCTCAAAGCCAATACTTACTACTGCGGACAGGACGGCATTCAGATTATTGCGGAAGCGAACGAGAGATATTTGTTGTAGACTGAAATACTGATTGTTCTAAGGGGGAAATATCCAATGCAGATAACTGATATCAGAATCCGTAAGGTGGACAAAGAGGGGAAAATGAAAGCGGTGGTATCCATCACCATTGACGATGAATTTGTCGTACATGATATCAAAGTCATTGAGGGGGATAAGGGCTTGTTTATCGCAATGCCCAGCCGTAAGGCCAGTGATGGAGAGTATCGCGACATCGCGCACCCGATCAACTCGGGCACGCGGGAGAGGATCCAGAATCTGATTCTGGAAAAATACGATGAAGTCTTGCAGGAGAAGGACTAAACGTATAAAATAAGCACGTGGGGCTGTGGAGTATTCCACAGCCCTTTTTGTGACAAAGAAACGGTTTCGGAATAAAAAGGAGTGGAATTGAATATGTTTTTAATTGTGGGCCTGGGCAATCCGGACAAGAGATATGAGAAGACAAGACATAATGTAGGCTTTGATGCCATAGACGCAATTTCCCAGCGTTTTCGGATTCCCGTCAGGGACAGGAAGCATAAGGCCTTGTGCGGAACCGGTGTGATTGAAGGAAACAAGGTCATACTGGCCAAACCGCAGACCTATATGAATCTGAGCGGGGAGAGCGTGGCGGAAATTGTACAGTTTTACAAGCTGGATCCGGATTGTGAGATGCTGGTGATCTTTGACGATATCTCTCTGGATCCGGGCAATATCAGAATCCGCAGGAAGGGCAGTGCCGGAGGACACAATGGGATCAAAAATATCATTGCCTGTACGGGAACCCAGGGGTTTATGAGAATCAAGATCGGTGTCGGGCAGAAACCCCAGGGCTGGGATCTGGCAGATTTTGTTCTCAGCAGGTTTGAAGAGGAGGACAGAAGACTGGTGGATTCGGCGATTGGGGATGCTGTGGATGCAGCTGTCCTCATGATGCAGGGACAGGCAGATGCCGCCATGAATCAGTTTAATGGGAAAAAGCAGGAGAGTTAGAAAACAGTGGAAGCGTTCTTGAGACCCTTAAAGGAATTAAGTGAATATGATACGCTGGTGCGCCAAACAGGAAAGCCGGGGCTGGTTTCCATCACCGGCTGTATTGATGCCCAGAAGCCGCATCTCATGTATGCGCTGGGACAGAACCGGAAAAACCGCCTGATCGTTACCTTTCAGGAGCAGCGGGCAAAGGAGCTGTACGAGGATTATCGTTTCTTTGATCCGCAGGCCGTGTATTATCCGGCAAAGGATGTTTTGTTTTACCAATCGGATATTCGGGGAAATCTGCTGACAGCAGAGCGGATCCAGGCCCTTCGGGCAATTCGCGAGAGGGAAAATGTGACGTTGATCACCACCTTTGACGCACTGATGAATACCATGGTGCCTCCGGAACGGCTGTGGAGATCTGTTCTTCACATTTCACCGGGAGATACTCTGGAGCTGGAGAGCCTCACTGCCGAGCTGGTGCGGATGGGCTACGAAAGGGAGTATCAGGTGGAACAGATCGGACAGTTTGCGATTCGGGGAGGAATACTGGATATTTTTCCGCTGACGGAGGAAAATCCTGTCCGCATTGAGCTGTGGGGAGATGAGGTGGATATGCTCCGGTCCTTTGACGTGGAAAGTCAGAAGTCCATTGAGAATCTTGAGGAGCTGGTGATCTACCCTGCCTGTGAGCTGGTACTGTCCGAAGAGGAGAAAGTGGCAGGAATTGGTCGATTTCTGGCACAAGCTGACAAATTTTCTGGAGAACTAAGAAAACAGATGAGGACAGAGGAGGCACACCGGGCGCTTTCCCAGGCGAAAGAGCTGGCTATGGAATGGGGCGAGTTGTCTGTGACGGCGGGCATGGATGCATATTTGTCTTATTTTTGCCCGGAGAGGGTTTGCCTGCTGGATTATTTTGAGGCCGGGGATACCCTTGTATTCTTTGACGAATTAAGCAGAAGCGCCGAGCGGGGGAAACAGACCGAACTGGAATTTTCGGAGAGCATGAAGCAGCGGCTGGAGAAGGGGTATATTCTTCCGGGGCAGATGGAGGAACTGTTTTCTTATCAGGAGATCATGGGAAGGCTGGCCCGCTTTTCCTGCGTGGCGCTGGCTGCGCTGGATACGAAGACCTGCGGACTTTCTTCCGGAGGTCAGTTTGGAATCCATGTAAAAAGCGTCAGTTCCTACAACAACAGCTTTGAGCTGTTGGTGAAGGATCTGAACCATTACCGGAAAAACGGCTACCGTATTATCCTTTTGTCCGGTTCCAGAACAAGGGCAGGAAGGCTGGCGCAGGATCTGCTGGACGAGGGGCTGAATGCCTTTTATACGGAGGATTATGACCATGAGCTTCTGGCAGGGCAGATTATGGTCTGCTACGGAAAGGTGCGAAAGGGCTATGAGTATCCGATCCTGCAGTTTGCCGTGATCTCGGAGACGGATATTTTTGGAGCGGAGAAGAAGAAAAAGAAGAGACACCGCACCTATGAGGGCGAGAAGATCCAGAGCTTTACGGATCTGGCTGTGGGGGATTACGTGGTACATGAGAATCATGGTCTGGGAATTTACCGGGGCATTGAGAAGATTGAGGTGGATCACAAGGTCAAGGATTACATCAAGATTGAATACTCCGGCGGCTCCAATTTGTATATTCTGGCAACCCAGCTGGATATGATCCAGAAATATGCGGGTAAGGATGCGAAAAAGCCGAAGTTAAACCGGCTTGGGGGACAGGAATGGACAAAGACCAGAAACCGGGTCCGGGGCGCGGTGAAGGAGATTGCACAGGATCTGGTGAAGCTGTACGCCGAGCGGGAGAAGAAAAACGGTTATGTGTACGGGCCGGATACGGTGTGGCAGCGGGAATTTGAGGAACTGTTTCCCTTTGAGGAGACAGAGGATCAGGTGCTGGCCATCGAAGCCACCAAGAAGGATATGGAGAGCAGTAAGATCATGGACCGGCTGATCTGCGGTGATGTGGGTTATGGGAAGACGGAGATCGCCATTCGGGCAGCCTTTAAGGCTGTGCAGGAAAATAAACAGGTGGCCTATCTTGCTCCGACGACCATTCTGGCCCAGCAGATTTACGATACCTTTTCCCAGAGAATGAAAGATTTCCCGGTGCGGGTGGATCTTCTGTGCCGGTTCCGCACAGCTGCCCAGCAGAAAAAAACCATTGAGGATCTGAAAAAGGGACAGGTGGATATCGTGGTGGGCACCCACAGGCTTTTGTCCAAGGATGTGGTGTTCAAGGATCTGGGGCTTCTGGTGGTGGATGAGGAGCAGCGCTTCGGCGTTGCTCACAAGGAGAAGATCAAGCAGCTGAAAACAAACGTGGATGTACTGACCCTTACGGCAACTCCGATTCCCCGGACACTGCATATGAGCCTGATCGGGATTCGCGACATGAGTGTTTTGGAGGAACCGCCCATGGACCGTGTACCGATCCAGACCTATGTGATGGAGTACAATGAGGAGCTGGTGCGGGAAGCTATTGTCAGAGAACTGGCCCGGGGCGGGCAGGTGTATTATGTCTACAATCGTGTCCGGGATATTGATGAGATCACTGCGAAACTGCAGCAGCTGGTACCTGATGCCAGTGTGGCCTTTGCCCACGGGCAGATGCACGAAAAACAGCTGGAGGATATCATGTACCGTTTTATCAACGGGGAGATTGATGTTCTGGTATCCACCACGATCATTGAGACAGGACTTGATATTTCCAATGTGAACACGATGATCATTCATGACGCGGACAACATGGGACTTTCCCAGCTCTATCAGCTCAGGGGGCGGGTGGGACGGTCCAACCGTACGGCCTATGCCTTCCTTATGTACCGGCGGAACAAAATGCTAAGGGAAGTGGCGGAGAAGCGGCTTGCGGCAATCCGGGAATATTCGGATCTGGGAAGCGGCTTCAAGATTGCCATGCGGGACCTGGAAATCCGCGGGGCGGGGAATCTCCTGGGAGCCGAGCAGAGCGGACATATGGAGGCTGTGGGCTATGATCTGTACTGCAAAATGTTAAACCAGGCGGTGCGGGAGGCCAGGGGAGATCAGGTGGAGGAATCCTTTGAGACCTCCGTGGACCTTCGTATCGATGCCTTTATTCCCTCTGCATACATTGCCAACGAGTCCCAGAAGCTGGATATTTATAAGCGGATTGCCGGTATTGAGACGGATGAGGAGGCCGGGGAAATGTTAGAGGAACTGATCGACCGGTTTGGTGAGCCGCCGAAATCAGTGCAGAATCTTCTGACGATCGCAAGACTCAAGTCTCAGGCGCATCATGCTTATATTAAGGAAGTGCTGCAGACGGAGGATTCTTTAAAATTTACCATGTTTGAGAGGGCTAAGATCGATGCGGGCAGAATTCCGGAGCTGATTGCGGCGGTGCCGGGCCTGAAATTTACGGCAGATGCGAAGAATCCGTATTTCGTCTGCCTCCTGGGAAGAAATTCCAGGGAAAAGAACCGGGATGTTCTGGAGGTGTTAAAGCAGCTATTAGAGCAAATGAACGCTATTTTGCCGCTAAAAAATGTTGAAAATGCTGAAATTCAATAAAGCTCTTGCGGGAAGTAGAAAAAAGCACTATAATATAGGGACGAATGCTCCGAGAAGGGGTATGTCTAGGAGGAATTATGAGAGCAAAGAGAATGGCAGCAGTTCTGCTGGCGGGTACAGTTCTGGTATCATCGCTGACAGGCTGTGGAATGAATAAAAATGCAGCAGCAGCAACCATGAAGGATCAGGAAGTAAGTCTAGGACTTGCCAATTTTTACTGCAGATTCCAGCAGGCAAGCTACGAGGATATGTATAAGAGCATCCTCGGGGCGTCTTCAGAAGAAAGCATCTGGGACAAGGATCTCTACGGCAACGGAACTACCATGGAGGACAATGTCAAGGACTCCGTGATGGAAGAGCTTCATGCAATGTATACCTTGAAGGCTCATATGAGCGATTACAAGGTGGAGTTGACGGATGAGGACAACAAGGCCATCAATCAGGCAGCAGCGGATTTTATCAAGGATAATTCCAGGGAGGCCTTAAAGGAGATGGGGGCGGATGAGGAAATCCTTAAGGAGTTTCTGACGCTTTACACCATCAAGACGAAGATGACGGATGCCATCGAGGCGGAAGCGGATACCAATGTGTCCGATGAGGATGCCAATATGCGTGGGTACAGTATGGTTACCATTTCCACCACCGGTACCACAGACGAGGATGGCAATCAGGTAGAATATACAGACGAAGAGAAGGCACAGTTAAAGAGCAAGGCACAGAAGATGGAGGAGGATCTGAAGGCGGAGGACGCGACTCTGGAAAGTGTGGCAGAGGCCAATGGCTATGAAGTAAAGACCGGTACCTACGCGAAGGACGATTCCTCATTGGATGAAAACGTAAAGACAGCGCTTGACGATCTGAAGGAAGGGGAGACCTCTTCTTTGATCGAGACGGAAAGTGCTTACTATTTCGTGCGCATTGATACGGATACAGACAAGGACGCTACCGAACAGAACCGCCAGTCTATCATTGATACAAGAAAAAGTGATCACTACAATGAAGTGTTAAGCAGCTGGCAGGAGAACGATGGCTGGAAGGTTGATGACAAGAAGGTTGCTTTGATTTCCTTTAAGAATTCTCTGACCGG
>CAMFDG010000029.1 GCA_945949045.1 uncultured Lachnospiraceae bacterium | reverse complement strand
ACACTTGTGCTTTCTGATTCACTTACGCTGGTACTCTCGGATTCGCTTACGCTAGTGCTTTCGGACTCACTTACACTCGTGCTCTCGGACTCACTCACACTTGTACTTTCAGATCCGCTTTCACTGATACTCGTGCTCTGCGACTCGCTTACACTGACACTATCAGACTCACTGATACTTGTGCTGGTACTCTGTGACTCACTGGCACTAATGCTCTCGGATTCACTGATGCTCTCAGACTCGCTCGGTTTATGACAATGATGGTGATGATGTCCATGGTAATGAAGCTCACCGCCCTTATTTTCAAAGCACTTCGAAATCACCTTTCCGGTTGAAGTACTGCAAATATTCACCTTTGCGTTTGGTGCGATAATGCAACCGGAAAATCCTCTGCTGTTACTAATCGTTCCTTCATAATCGCCAAAGTTGAAAATAATATGATCTGCCGCCTCTGAATTTTCTGCATTTGTTGACTCTGCCGCAAATTCATTCCCATCAATGCAAATTCTAAAGCCGCTCAGGTCAAAGTTGTCGCCCTTTGGGTCAATGTTGATCACGAGAGTCTGTCCCTCATTCAGTCGAAGAACATTATGAGCAGGATCTCCCTTCTCAAACAAAGCATTCTGTCCACTGATATTGGTATATACGACTGGCTTTTGAATTGCCGCTGCATTTATCTCACTATAATGATTGTTTGCATCTGTCTCAATCACTAATGCAGAATTATCAAAGGTTGCCTGATTCTTCAGCTGATTTGAAAGATTGCGGATGCTTCCCAAAGCAAACTCTGCGGTGTTCGATTCTGTAATCTGCTCGGTGGTAACGTCCCCGTCCTTATTAAAAACGGTAATACTGCGGCTGACTCCATTCTCTGTGATTGTAACAATCGCTCTTCCGTCCGCTTCCCTGACAATACGGGCATCCTGACCCTGACGAGTTCCAATTACGACATCCGTCTTGATCCCGGCATTGGCCTGAACCACATCCCCATCCTTAAAGTTCCCGATATAGATGGTCTCCTCCTCATTATCGGAATATTCTGACCGGCTCCCCATCGTATGGTTCTGGGTGGTAATATGATCCGTCTTAATGTTACTTGCAAAATCCGCGCCAAGAATCGTATCTTCCGCCAGAACGCCATAATTTCCGGAAACTTCCTCAATCTGACCTATGATGCTCGTTCCCTGATACTCAGAAAGATAATCACTCAGCAGATTCGCGCCATCTTCCCCTTCACTGCAGGATTCACTCAGCGAAAATGATGCACTGCCGCTCTGCTTTGCCTCATTGGTATCCAGTCCCGTGATATCATTTTCCAATTCACAGGCATACACGACATCTGCAGCCACTCCGCCACCGCCTAATGCAAGTCCGGCAGCTGCAACCCCCTTCAAGATACTATCAACATTCTTTTTGCTCATACAAAAGCTCCTTTTTTAACTAAATAATACACTTTTCCCATTCAACCCAATTCATCCTATCATGGTTAATCAACCTGCGCAACACACATTTCGTAAATGTAACGTAAATTTCCTAAATGTACCATTTTCGTTATTCAACTATTTACCGTCCCGGTACTTTTGATACTGTTCCGCTATATTTTTCCGAACGCGCACCGGAATCGGAATCTGATTTCCCGCCTTCATCTCAATCATGTCATTATTGACCTTCTTAATATAAGCCATATTGACCAGATAGCTCCTTCCGCAGGCCAGGAACTGTTTTTCCTCCTGTAGAAGTTCCACCAGCCGCCCCATGGTCAAAGTCGTTTTATAGTTTCCTCTTTTGCTGTAAATCCACACACTGTGCCCAATAACCTCTGCATAATAGATATCTGCCGTGTAAAGGTTAACCTCCTTGCGCTCAGATCGAATCTGAATTGTGTGGGACTCCATCGTAAATCTCGCGCGGAAACGTCTCATAGCCTTTGAGAAATCCTGATATGTCACCGGTTTTTTCAGATACCCATCCGCCTGCACATCAAATGCCTGAATGGCATACTCGTCGGATGTATCCGTAAAAATAAGACGCACATCGCTTCCTTTTTCCCTCAGCTTACGTGCGATATCCATTCCACTGATCTGCTTCATCGCAATTGCGACAAAGACAAGATAGGGCTTCTCCTCACTCTTTTCGTATTCCTGTAAAAATTCACCAGCATCCGTGAATCCACGGGCTTCCATAGAAACTCCCATCTTTTCTGCATATTCATTAATGTACTTCTCGATTTGCTTGATGGAAGTTCGTTCATCATCCACAATATAAACCTTCATATCCACCCACGCTTCATTCCCCAAGTCAACAATACCGCCATCATGACTCTTTTTTCTTAAATTATAAATAATTTCATCCCAAATGTAAACCTTCCTGTAAAACAAATATATCTTTTCGGAACGAGATCTCCATGGTATAATGACTACAGTAAATAATCCGGGAATCCCGTATTCTCAGTCAGGAGATGAAAATGAAAAAGTTCATCAATGCAAGAACCATCGGTTTCACCATATGTGTCTGTGTTTTATTGGTCAGTCTGTTCCAAATCGGAATGAAGCTCCGGGGATACGCGGACGGATCCTCTTCCTATGAAAAGGCGGAACAGCTTTTCGGCCTGACCGTCCCTGAGGACGATTCGGAAGTGACGGATGTCTCCACACAGACCGCTGAAACAGATCCTCTCATTCAGAAAGCAGCCAAATATTTCAAGGACTGTAATTTTGATGCCTTGACTGCCGTCAACCCGGAAATTCTCGGATGGATCGTAATTCCGAAGACCAATATATCCTACCCGATCTGCCAGCACGACGATAATCAGTATTACCTTGAGCACACCAGTCAGAACGAGGCAAGCTTCGTTGGGGCCATTTTTGCAGATTATCGCGTCGAGCAGCCTTTTGAGGAATATAATACGATTCTCTATGGACACCGGCTTTTAAACCAGACCATGTTTTCCGCCCTCAAAACCTATCGGCAGAAGGATGTCTGGGAAAAACAGCCTTACATTTACATTTATACCCCTCAGAATTTGTATGTCTATGAAATCTATGCTGTCTTCCAGGGAGACCCTCAGGGGATCAGCTATCATACCGGCATCCAGTCGGTGGAAAAAAAGCAGGCATTTATCGACTACTCTCTCTCCTGTGCCGAATTTGAAACCGGAATTACGCCTACCACAGAGGATTCCTTTCTGACACTATCCACGTGTACCGGAACCGGCCATGCAAAACGTTTAATTCTTCACAGTGTTCTCCGTGCCAGCGCACCTGTAGAGGACCTGCCGTAATCCCTGTTATACGTGCTTTCAAAATCCCACCACGTAGATCTGCTGCAGTGCCTGATAGACATCCAGCTTACCATAGCCCCAGGGGGTATTCGGATATTCTCTCTCTGTCTGGCGTCTGCAGCCCCGGATCAGAATATTACCAATCTCCACGGAATTGAGCGCAAGGTCATTCCGTCTTACCGCCCCCCACTCCATCATCTGGGCACAAGCCCCCGTTGTAATGGCAGCTGCCGCACTGGTTCCTGTCATGGTAACCGGATTTCCCCTGGTTCCGATTGCCGGAACCCGGACTGCCGGCGCGTTGAAATCCGGTTTCACAGAGCCTGCTACGGTATACCCTCTCCCGGAATTTAAGTAAAGACTGCCATCTGCACTCTGATAGCCTCCCACAGAAATGGGAATAAAAGCGGTGGAAGGAATCGTCAGCGTGGTTTCCGGATCCGGTCGCAGAAAAAACACATCCCGCTCCAGCATCCCCTGCATCGGCAGCCAGACATGAAATCTTCCGGTAATCGTTGTATCCGGATATACATATAACGTCCAAATACCTCTGGCAGCATGATCAAACCGCACAAAAATCAGTTGGTCTCCCCTGGTTCTGCCCACTGTCCGGTAATCGATCTCCACTCTTGTATCTTCCACGACAAAATGGTGAACCTGATGTCCTGTCATGCGGGACGGAACCCCCGGTTGAAGCATTCCCCCGGGGGAACGGACAGACACAAGAAATAATTCCGGCGCACTGGCCCACAGCTCCAGATAAAACCCTCTGATATTTTCCTCCACATTGATTTCCACCGTAACCGGCGTTCCCGGTATATTCTCCGATTTCCCACTGTTCACTCCGTAAAAATGATGACGGGCTGCCGCCTCATTTCCCGTGGCGGTGACTATACATCTGCGCCAAAGACCACCGATATAATTCAGGTATTCCGACAGTACACTGGCTCCGGAGTGACTTCCGTTGTTGGTTCCAAGACCAACGCAGATAACCAGGGGCTGACCGAACTCCTCGGCTTTTTTCTCCAGATAAGCGACTGCAGCCATGATATCGTTTTCCTGAAAAACCAATTGATCCTCTGGAATATAGAAGAAATCTTTCAGGTACGGCTTCGCCGGTTTGAGCTTTACCACCAGAATGTCCGAAAGCGGCGCTGCTCCGGTAAAATCAGCCGACGGATCTTCACTTCCGCAGGCAATGCTCGCCAGCGCAGTCCCATGCCCATCCTCATCCCATTGTGGAACAAGCGCCCTCGGATCCTCTGTCCGCAGAGCCTCATCGATCTGTTCCCTGGAATATTCCACCCCATAGGCAAAGCCCTCCGGAAGCATCTCATTTTCTTCCGGAGTTGCCGTCTGATCCCAGATGGCACGGATCCTGGTACTTCCATCGGAATAACGGAAGCAGTCATTTTCATAAGCGATGCCCGTATCCACAAATCCAACAAGAACACCCTGTCCACGAAGGGACAGGGTGCTTAGATTCTGCAACTTAATGACTCCGCTTTCCTCCAGATCTGCGGTGTCAAGAAGACCGAAGCATTTAGGAATTGCAGAGTAGGTATATCCCTCAATACTTAAAGGTTCTACCCGCTGCCTGTTATAATAATAAATTTCATAGGAGTCGCTGATCCTCTGGACACAGTCCGGTGCAAGGATTTCTCGCTCAAGATACTCCCTTGGGATGATGACATCATAGGTGTCATCGGATTTGATGATTTCATCACAGGTCATACACAGGCTCCTGATGTCCCTCTGTAAAATTCTATGTCTCCTGACCTGCAATTATGACAGTTTATGCCTCAAAAGGATTTTCCGTAGGATACATCATACCCTTTGGCTGATTAAAGTTGATTTCCTCTACCGGCACGCCCATATATTTAAACACCTCGTAGAGCGTTTTCCCGAAATGCCCGAAGGCAACAGCACCGTGATGCGGATAATTCTTCTCAATCAGCACATGGCGGTAAAATCTTCCCATCTCCGGAATGGCAAATACACCGATGGACCCAAAGGAGCGGGTTCTCACCGGAAGGACCTCTCCCTGGGCAATGTAAGCGCGAATCTTTGCATCCGAAGTGCTCTGGAGACGATAGAAGGTGATTTCTCCCGGTGCGATATCCCCTTCCAGCGTTCCCTGCGTCACCTCTTCCGGAAGACTTCTGGCCATAATGAGCTGGTATTTCATCTCACAGGAACAGAGCTTGCAGGACGGGGTGTTTCCACAGTGGAAGCCCATAAAGGTATCCTTAATGGTGTAAGGATACTTCCCTTCAATTTCATCGTGATACATATCCGCCGGAACAGAATTATTGATATCCAGAAGCGTCACGGCATCCTGACTGATCACAGTTCCGATAAACTCACTTAATGCTCCGTAAATATCCACCTCGCAGGATACCGGAATGCCACGGGAGGTCAGTCGGCTGTTCACATAGCAGGGAACAAAGCCGAACTGTGTCTGAAATGCCGGCCAGCATTTTCCGGCAATGGCGACAAAATCCCTGCTGCCCTTATGACCTTCTACCCAGTCCAGCAGAGTAATTTCATATTGGGCAAGCTTTGCAAGAATTTCCGGTTTTTTATTTCCTTCTCCCAATTCCTGTTCCATATCTGCCACCACGCCCGGGATTCTCGCATCCCCTGCATGATTGTTATACGCCTCAAACAGATCCAGTTCTGAGTTTTCCTCAATCTCCACACCAAGATTATAGAGTTGTTTAATCGGTGCGTTGCAGGCAAGGAAATCCTGCGGGCGTGGTCCGAAGGAAATGATTTTCAAGTTGGACAGACCAATGACAGCTCTTGCAATAGGGGCAAAGTCGTGGATCATGTCTGCACATTCCTCGGCGGTTCCTACCGGATATTCCGGAATGTATGCCTTCAGGTTGCGAAGCTTCAGATTATAACTGACATTTAAGACGCCGCAGTAGGCATCACCTCTCCCCTGCACCAGATTATCCCCGGTCTCCTCCGCAGCTGCTACAATCATGGATGGTCCCTGAAACTCTTTGATCAGCAATGTCTCTGAGCTCTCCGGTCCAAAGTTTCCAAGATACACCACCAGCGCATTACATCCGGCATCCGTCACATCCACCAGTGCACTTCTCATGTCCAGTTCATTTTCCACACAGACCGGACATTCATAAATTTCCCCATACTTTTTCTGATATGCGGCAACCACTGCCTTTCTCCTGTTTTCCGACAGGCTCATGGGAAAACAATCTCTGCTGACTGCTACAATTCCAATCTTTTCTTCTGGCATATTATTCATCGTCTTCTCTCCTTTCAATTCTTTCCTTAGTCCAATTTCTGAAACAGAGGACGTAAAACCGGATAAATTTCCCGAAACGTCTGATAACGCGCTTCATACTTTTCCACAAGCTCCGGTTCCGGCTCAATCACTTCCCGAACAGTGACAATGGCATCTGCAGCAGCCTGAACGCTGTCATATTCGCCACAGGCAACGGCTGCAAGCATGGCTGCCCCCATGGACGGCCCCTCCTCACTTTTCGGAACTTCGACGGTCACATTCAGGATATTGGCAATCATCCTCTTCCATAGTGGACTTTTTGCTCCTCCGCCGCAGATTTTGGTGGAATCAATGACAATTCCCAGCTTTCTGGCCACCTCAATGGAATCTCTGAGGGCAAAGGCCACGCCCTCCAACACTGCCTGGGTCATGTCCGCTCTGGTAGAATCCATGGTCAGACCGATAAAAGTTCCCCTCGCCTTTGGATCGTTATGAGGGGAGCGTTCTCCCATCAGATAGGGCAGAAAATAAACATGATTTTCTCCGAGCTTCGTGATGGTCTCCTGCTCCTTCCCGTAATCCTTTGTCCCGATAATCTCATCCATCCACCACTTATTGCAGGAGGCCGCGGAAAGCATGCATCCCATAAGATGATAGGTCCCATCTGCATGGGCGAAGGAATGCAGTGCGTTCGCATCATCTACCCGGAAGTTCTGTGAGGAAATAAACACCGTTCCACTGGTGCCCAGGGAAAGATTGCAGGCAGTTCCAACCGTCCCCGTACCTACCGCTGCCGCCGCATTATCTCCGGCTCCTGCAGCAATCACTACATGTTCGCCAAGTCCTAATTCTCCGGCAATCTCCGGCTTTAAGGTTCCCACAGCCTCATAGCTTTCATATACCGTCGGCAGCCACTGGTCTCTGATTCCGCAGATCTCACACATTTCTTTGGACCAGCACCGGTTCTTTACGTCAAAAAACAGGGTTCCCGAGGCATCTGACACGTCCGTCGCATGCACACCGCTGAGCCGGTAGCAGAGATAATCTTTCGGCAGCATGAGCTTTGCAATCCTTGCAAAATTCTCCGGCTCATGCTTCTTCATCCACAGTACCTTCGGGGCCGTAAAACCGGTAAAGGAGATATTTGCGGTGTATTCTGACAGTGTCTTTTTCCCGATGACTTCATTTAAGTAATTACATTCCTCGATTGTCCTGCTGTCATTCCACAGAATGGCCGGCCGGATCACAGCATCCGCATCATCCAGCACTACCAGGCCATGCATCTGACCTCCAAAGCTGATAGACGCCACCTTTGTCCGGTCACAGTCCTCCAGAAGCTCCTTCAGCCCATCGATGGTCCTGTCATACCAGTCATAGGGATTCTGTTCGGACCAGCCCGGCTTCGGGAAAGAGATCGGATACTCTCTGCTTACGATTTTATGTATGGTTCCATCCCCCTCCATCAAAAGCATCTTGACTGCTGAAGTCCCCAAATCAATTCCGATATAATACATATCCTCCTCCTGTTTCCAAACTATTCTCAAAAAACCGCCCGATATCTTCCTAAAATGTCATAGATTTATTTCTGTGCTGACGCACTTGGTGCCGGACAATTTTACACTGATCTCATCCGGCTGATGCGTGCCTGCGTATAATGTAAACCTGCTGCCGAAACGGCCTCGCTCACCGTTTTCGTCAACAGCGGTAAATGCTCTTTCCGATAGGGGTATCTCTACGAACATTTTCTCTCCTGCTGCAAGATTTACCCTCTTGAAACCGCACAGACTCACATTAGGCACAGCATGTTCACAATAGTCCCTGATATAAAGCTGAATCACATCCTCCACCGTTTTTTCACCGGTGTTTTCGGCGGTAATGGCAGCCTTGCCTTCCTTATATTCAACCGATGTGCAAACAATTTTTCCGTAAGTAAGACCGTATCCGAAGGGATACAGCACATTATTTTCCGCATAACGGTAGGTGCGGTTTTTCATGGAATAATCGGTGAAGTCGGGAAGCATATCGGCACTCTCGTAGAATGTAACGGGCAGCTTGCCCGAAGGTGAAACATCACCGAAAAGGATCTTTGCAAGTGCCGTGCCGCCTTCCGAACCGGGATACCATGCGTGGATTAGCGCATCCGGCTCACATTCGGTATTCACCGAACTTCCTGCGGCACACACAACGACCACCGGCTTGCCCGTCTGCATGATCTTGTCTACCAGAATACGCTGACTTTCGGGCAGACGCAGATCATTTTTATCTCCCGAAGAAAACTCGTTGCCCGTATCGCCCTCTTCACCCTCAATGGTGGAGTCGAGTCCAACGCAAAGTACAACAAGGTCGGCACAATGCGCAGCGGCCAGCGCCTCCGCATATCTGTCACCCGATTGCGCCAGAGCAGAAACCCGGTCTTTATAAAGGTGACAACCCTCGGCATAAATCACCCTGCCTTCAAAGCGTTCCCTGATACCATCAAGGAAAGTAACATACTGATCCGCAGTACCGTTATAGTTGCCCTCCAACGCAATTCTACTGTCACTGTTTGGACCGATGACCGCAATTGTCTGCAGCTTACTTTCATCAAGCGGAAGTATGCCGTTATTTTTCAGCAAAACCATGGACTTTTGGGCACATTCCAGTGAAACCGCCTTGTGCTCTTTGCACGCTACAACGGTATAAGGTATATCATCATATTCTGTTTTATCATCGAACATACCAAGCCGTATCCTTGTTCTCATAAGGTGGATACAGGCGTTTCGGATATGCTCCTCGGTGATCAGTCCCCTGTCAAGTGCGGCAAGGAGATACGCATAAGTGCAGCCACAGTTTACATCACATCCCGATTTTATGGCAAGAGTCGCAGATTCAACCGGATTCAATGTAAGACCGTGATGCTCGTGGAAATCACGTATTGCCCAGCAATCGGACACAAAGTATCCGTCAAAGCCCCACTCCTTAAGCTTTGACATAAGAAAACTGCTCGCGCAGGCAGCCTCGCCGTTTACACAGTTATATGCACCCATTACGCCCTCAACGTGAGTTTCTCTGACGAGTGCTTCAAAGGCAGGAAGATAGGTTTCTTCCATATCTTTTGGGGAAACCTCGGCATCAAACTCGTGACGCACTGCTTCGGGGCCGCTATGTACCGCATAATGCTTCGCACAAGCGGCTGCCTTCATTGTTTGTCCTTCCCCCTGCAGGCCTTTTACAAAGGCTTTCCCGTTTTCAGCAGTCAGATACGGATCTTCGCCGTAGGTCTCTTGTCCTCTGCCCCAGCGTGGATCACGGAAAATATTGATATTGGGTGCCCAGAAGGTCAGTCCCTTGTAGATATCTCTGTCACCGTATTTTGTATATGCATTATACTTTGCACGAGCTTCCTCGGCGGTTATCTTTGCAACCTTCTGCGTCAGTTCTGTATCAAACATTGCCGCCAGACCAATCGCCTGCGGAAACATTGTGGCTATGCCCGAACGCGCCAGACCGTGGAGTCCCTCGTTCCACCAGTTGTATGCAGGAATGCCCAGCCTTTTTACGGCAGGCGCATCGTATCTGAGCTGAGAAGCCTGCTCTTCCACTGTCATTTCATCAGTCAGTGCAATTGCCCGTTCTTCTGCGCTGAGGGAGCTGTCAAGATATTTTTTCATAGTGAATTCTGCTTTCATTTTTTACCACATCCTTTCCGATAAAGCGTTCCGTCTTAAATTTATTTTGTCTAAAATTATAAACTTTGTGCCTTATTTTTCAATATAATATCCTGCAAAAATACTGACTTATCCAATTTATATAAGACGGATTCCGTTGAGTTGTATATGAAGCTGTTTTTCATCAAGCTCAGCGAGAAGATACACTCCACAAAACAAGTCAGCTCCTGTTCTTATTATGCGAAGATGTCCATACTGCGCTCACAGATTTACAATATGCCCTATCACGACTGGAACATTGAAGGTCTTGCCCATCAGCTCACAATGAGCATTCAAAGTATCTTCTTTCCACAACGGATATCCCCATTACACAGATAGCGGAAATGTGCGGATACAAGTGCGCGCTGCATTTTATGCGGCATTTCAAAACAAGAATGCAAATGTCCCCCTCCGAATACCGCAAAAGTATTGCGGATGAGGGAAAATAATGAAGCGAGTTTCTTGTTCTCCTTATTGTGATATTCGTTTAAGAAATCTCTTATCATTCCAGCGGATATCCGCACTTGAGCTGCCCACCTGAAGCTCATAGACCCCCTCAGCT
This sequence comes from uncultured Lachnospiraceae bacterium, assembly GCA_945949045.1. Taxonomy (GTDB): domain Bacteria; phylum Bacillota; class Clostridia; order Lachnospirales; family Lachnospiraceae; genus Roseburia. The sequence goes on along the minus strand of CAMFDG010000029.1, from coordinate 16,388 downwards.
TTCACCCATGCCTTCTTCTCCACATCATATTGTTCAAATGCCCGTGGATCAAGCATGATGGAAAAGGCCTTCTTCTGCCCCGGCAAAAGCTCGATCTTTTCAAATCCCACAAGCTTTTTCACCGGTTCATTTTCATCGGCTCCTTTTTTCGCCGCGTAAATCTGTATAACCTCTTTTCCTGTGCAGTCTCCAGTATTCTCCAGGTTACCGCGTACTTCACACACACCTTCGTGCATACGCACATTGCAGTCACTATACGAAAACCTTGTGTAGGACAGACCATGTCCGAATGCAAACTGTACCGGAACCTTTTTTCTCTCATAGTAACGGTATCCTACCAACAGTCCCTCCCCATACTGTTCGGTCAGATGTGCATCCATATGCTTTTTTTCTTCTTCCTTTAAGGGCCGTCCCAGGTAATCAGGTCCCACATAACCACTGCTCTGTTCGACAGAAAATGGAATAGACTCTGCCAGTTTGCCAGATGGATTCACTTTACCGAACAATGTTTCCGCCAGCGCTGTGCCCCCCTCCAGGCCGCTATAACTCATCCACAGGATGGCTTTTGCCTGACCTGACCAGGCCTGCATAGATACCGGAGATCCTGCCAGCATTACAATGGTCATATCCGGTCGAGCAGAAAGAAGATCTTCGATCACTTCATCCTGTCCGTAGGGAAGCGTCAGACTGTCACGGTCTGCCCCTTCCACATCATAATCATGGTTCAGTCCTCCGACAAAAATCACATAGTCGATATCCTTCCGCTTTGCCATGGCCGCGGCTTCCTCCCGCAGTTGTTTTGCCCGCTGTTTTCCACTTTCGGAATCTTCCTGCTGACCCTGGGATTCTCTCTGGTCTGCAATCTGCTCCTCTAAACTCTTCGCCTGCCAGTTTTCATCCGTTTCCTCCTGCTTTGGCACTTCGTACCCCTGCGCGAAAATCACCTCACTGTTTCCCCCCAGGAATTCCTTGATGCCCAATAGCGGTGTCGTCTCGTAAAGTGCCTTAATTTCTGCGCTTCCACCCCCGAGGGCCTGGCGCCGGATGGCATTATCTCCAATGACCAGCACTTTTTTTGCCTTTTTCTCATCAAGGGGAAGTGTTTTATCTTCGTTCTTTAGGAGAACAATGGACTCTTTTGCCGTCTCATAGGCAGCCCTTCTGTGTTCTTCTGTATTGTAGGAGCCTTTGCTTCTGCTTTCGTTTCTCTGAATCACCGGTGTCGTTTCACCCACAATCTCGATGAGACGGATGCGGATCATCAGAAGAAGAATATGCCTTATCTTCTCATCAATCAGTGTCTCGGAAACCTCACCCTTTCTGACCGCCTCAAGCAATGGATCTGCCATACAGTACTCATCAAAATTGTCTGTGACAGACATTTCTATATCCAGCGCGCTCTCCGCTGCTGCCGTTGTATGATGAACCCCGCCCCAGTCGGAAATGACGGCTCCATCATAGTCCCATTCTGTTCGCAGAATCTCATTCAAAAGAAGCTGGCTCTCGCAGCAGTGCTGTCCCCGCACCAGATTGTAAGCACTCATAATGGAATAGGAACCGGCCTCTTTCACAGCCGCTTCAAAAGCCGGCAGATAGATTTCCCGAAGTGCTCTCTCGTCTACCTCCACATTGACCCAGAGCCGCTCGGTCTCCTGGCTGTTTAAGGCAAAATGCTTCACACAGGCAGCCACATCCGCTGTCTGTATCCCCTGAATCAGCTTTACGGCAAGGCGGCTGGTCAGATACGGATCTTCGCTGAAATACTCAAAATTCCGGCCTCCGTTCGGAAGACGCTTTATATTCACGCCCGGAGCAAGGATCACATCCTTTCCACGCCCTCTGGCTTCCTCTCCCAACACCTTTCCCGACTGATATGCCAGATCCGGATTCCATGTCTGTGCAATGGCACTGTTACTGGGGAGGTAGGTCACATAATCGTCATCATGTCCTGCCGGAATCCAGGCGTCCTTTTTAAATTCGTTCCGGACTCCCATGGGTCCGTCAGACATTTTAAGGGGCGGAATATTCATCCGTTCCACGGCTCCCGTCTCAAAAAGACCTGCTCCGTGGATCATTTTTATTTTTTCTTCTAATGTCAACTGCGAGATAACCTGATCAATCTTCGTTAACAGTTTTTCTTTGTTCATATGCTCTCCCTCATATCATTTTTTCTATTTCCAGTCTGCTCTTTTTCTTTTGTGTTTTCTCTCTTGAAGTGCCTGGGGACATATGCGTATAAAACTACTCTTCCATGTCCCATTTTCACCTCTTTTTCTTCTCTTTGACGGCCCTTGGGGACATATACATATAAAACCTTCCCCCATGTCCCGCTTTTCCTCAAAAAGCGGGACATAAGGAGATACTTTTTCTGCATATGTCCACAAGCGCCTATTTTCCCCCTTCTAGCCCTCTCAATTGGGACATAGCCATGCACTTTTTCTGCATATGTCCACAGATGTCAACTTTCGCCCACGATCTGAAAAAGACATTCTTTTTTACAGATTTATCAAATTTTGCAGCAGATCTCGTTCCGGCACGCCGTCAATACTACACTGTGCTCTTTCTTCTCCATAGAAGCGCCCTCTACGGAAACAACTTCCACATTCATCAATTCAATGACCGGATTCTTCGCACACTTATTATCTAAAATAATATGAATCTCGTTGTCTGTCCGCTCTGCAGTAACCGTAAGTGCCAGCTTCCGGTCCATGGTGTAAACAGATGTTACGGCACGATCTGTCAAGCCGAACACCTTCAGCAAAACATCCTCCTCATAGGCGTATTCCGGTCCATCATCCTTCGCGCCAAGGGCTACAATAGAATTCGGGCGAACCATCAACGGAATATCGCAGTAGCCGCAGGTTCTCTCATACCACTGTCCGTTCTCCTGCTCCTCGCCGGTAAAGAAGTTGGTCCACTTGCCCTTCGTCTTCGGAAGATAGTATTCTCCGATGCTTTGATCGTTGAAGACAGGAGCAACCAGAAGATTGTCACCCAGCATATACTGCTTATCAAGATAAGAGCAGTTCTTATCCTCTGTAAATTCCAGCACCATGGCACGCATAGACGGAATTCCTTCCTCATGGGCACAGAGAGCAGTCTTCCACAGATAAGGCATCAGCTTTGCCTTCAGGCGCACGAAAAAGCGAACCACATCCACCGACTCCTCGTCGTATAACCACGGTACACGGTAAGAAGAGCTTCCATGCAGGCGGCTGTGAGAGGAAAGGAGTCCGAAGGCACACCAGCGCTTGTAAACATCCGGCGTCGAGGTACTCTCGAATCCGCCGATGTCATGACTCCAGAATCCAAAGCCGGACATCTGCAGGGAAAGACCGCCGCGCAGGCTCTCCTCCATGGATTCATAATCGGACCAGCAGTCGCCGCCCCAGTGAACCGGAAACTTCTGTCCACCGGCTGTCGCAGAACGGGCAAAGAGAACCGCTTCGCCTTTGCCGCGTTTTCTCTCTAATAGTTCATACACGGTCTTATTGTAAAGGTAAGTATAGTAATTGTGCATCTTTACCGGATCTGATCCGTCATAGTAAACAGCATCCGTCGGAATGCGCTCACCAAAATCCGTCTTAAAGCAGTCCACTCCCATATCCAGCAGCGCTTCCAGCTTATCCTGATACCACTTGCATGCCTCAGGATTGGTAAAGTCTACAATGGCCATGCCCGGCTGCCACATATCCCACTGCCATACGGAGCCGTCCGGTCTCTTCAGAAAATATCCCTTTTCCATGCCCTCATCAAAAAGCGGTGAACACTGGGCAATGTAGGAATTGATCCACACGCAGATCTTAAGTCCCTTCGCCTTGATGCGGGAAAGCATTCCCTTGGGATCTGGGAAAACGCGGGAATCCCAGGTGAAATCTGACCAGTGGAAATCCTTCATCCAGAAGCAGTCGAAATGGAAAACCTTAAGCGGAATTCCTCTGTCTAACATTCCGTCAATAAAGCTCATGACTGTTTCCTCATCATAATTGGTGGTAAAGGAAGTCGACAGCCACAGACCGAAGGTCCACGGTGCAGGCAGTCCCGGCTTTCCGGTCAGATCCGTATAGCGGCACAGCACATCCTTCATTTCCGGTCCGTTAATATAGAAATAATCCAGTCTCTCTCCCGGTACGGAAAACTCCACCTTCGTCACTGCCTCAGTAGCCACCTCAAAGGAAACCTTTTCCGGATGATTGACAAAGATACCATAGCCCTTATTCGTCACATAAAAGGGAATATTCTTATAGGACTGATCCGTGGAGGTGCCTCCGTCTTCGTTCCAGATATCCACAGACTGTCCGTTTTTGGCCAGGGCACTAAAGCGCTCCCCCATACCATATACCAGTTCCCCTACTCCCAGGGACAGCTGCTGGCGCATATAGGCATCCGTATCATAGCTGGAAACATAAGCCTCGCCCTTCCAGTCCGTTTTCATGTATGCCAGATCCTTTGCACCACTGCTGCAGCGCTTTTCTTCTCCATTTAAATAGGTCATCTTCCATTTTTTCTTATCGATCAGAAGACCGGCTTTTCCGCTGTGGATTTCAATGGTAGACTCGCTGTCTTTTACATCAAGGGGGCATCCCTCTCCCAAATTCAACTCGAACTTCGGTCCTTGATCCAAGGCCCCCTTATTATGAAATGTCTTCACACGGATAATCTCCGGCATCGGGGAGGTGATCTCAATCGTCAGGCATACCCCGCCCAGCGTATCGCCACGGTGCTCAATATGGCTGGTCGGTGCGTAAAGCAGCACACGTTTCTCCTCCACGGTAGTAAAATAAACCTCTGCCGGTGACAGGCAGGCAGTTCCTTTTTTCTGAAGCCAGCATCCATTACTGAATTTCATCGTAATCTCCCTCCATCTTTTCTAAATTATTTTTTCTGCTACTGTTCACATATAACCTTTATCTCTTTTTGATATGTCTATAGTAACGCACTTGACCAGGCTTTCCTAGATATGATAGTATCTCATTAGTAGGTCAATATTCTCTTTTTATAGTGAAAGGAAGTACCACAATGAAACATACGAAAACCCCGGCCAATTATGAGCTGATTCCCCTGGATGACAAGACCAATGTGCGCTTTTTCACCTCGGAAGAAAGGGGAAGCCTTTCTGCGCCCCACTGGCACGATGCAATAGAAATTATCCTTTTGCAGGAGGGCGATCTGCGCGTCAATATCGACAACAATGTCTACGTTCTGCAGAAAAACGAGTGTATCCTGATTCCTCCGAACCGGATTCATTCTGCCCTGTGTACGGATTTTAACCGCTCGATCGTCTTTCAGATCCCGGAGATATTTCTGGAAAAATTTATCCCGAATGTAAATACGCTGGAGTTTTGTCTGAAGGATCCGGCCGCCGCACCGATCATGCAGAGTAAAGTGGATTTTTTCAAGGAAACTCTGGAGAAAATGCAGTACCTGATCGATGAAAGGCCGGATGGGGCCATGCTCAAGTTCAACAGTCTGTTATTTGAAGTGTTGTTCCAGTTGTATCACAATTTCAGTACAAAAGCTACGCCGTCGGAGCTGACCAGACGAAGCAAAAATTTTGAACGGTTAAAGCCTGTGCTCCATTACATATCCGATAATTATAACCGCGCAATTCCACTGGAGGAGATTGCCGGTATTGCAATGTTTGAGCCCAAATATTTCTGCCGTTTTTTCAAGAAATGCATGGGAATGACCTTTCTGGAATACCAGAACGAAATCCGTCTTTCCAGGATCTATGAAGACATCATTGCTACCGACAAAACAATTTCGGATATTCTGGAAATCCATGGATTCACGAACTACAAGCTGTTTCGGAAGATGTTTAAGGAGCATTTTAACACAACACCCACATCTCTCAGAAATTCTATAAAAAATGCCCTTTGAGTGAAATTATCCACCCAAAGGGCATTGAAACATACATCTAATATTCGGTTATTGTAAACATCTGCTGTTGTGGCAGGTGAAGTACAGGATCTGATACTCCTCTGCGATTTTATGAAGAAGCTCTCTGCCGTGCTCCACCTTATCCTCATCCAGATTGACAAAAGGATCATCCAGTACCAGGAATGGCTTCTCCTCCGGATACATGGCATCTACCAGAGCCAGACGCATACAGATCCCCAAAAGATCCTGATAGCCTGCGGATAACCACTTGCTTTCCCTCATCTCACCCTGTTCCTTCACCTGAACATTGATATTTGCATTGACCATATAGGAACTGTCCGCATCTCCGGTCAACAGCTGATAATACTTGCCAAAGCCATTTTCAATAGGCCCGAGATACCGTGCACTGAACTGATCTTTGGCATTTTGCAGGAAATCCTGCGTAATACTTAAGATTTCGAATTTTTCCGTCTCTAATTCCTGTTCCTGCCTGCAGATGGAAAGCTGCTGCTCTTTCTCATCTCTCGCATCCAGCTGTTCCTGCAGATCCTCCATCTGGTGCCGGTACTGTTCAATCGCATCCCGCACCTCCTCGATCCGCTCATCTACATCCTGGATCATGCGATTCAGTTCGTCCAGGGGATATGGACATTGGTTTTTGATTTCAAACTGTGCGATATCATTTTCCCGTTCGAACTGCTTCTTTTTCTCCAAAGCAGCCTCGTGATCCTTCTGGGCAATCCGATATTCTGCAGCCTTGAGCTGCATTCTGCCGATTCCGCCGGTAATATCATCACCGAGTACCATTTCTGTTTCCCGTCCAAAGGAGATCAGATCCTCCTGCGTCCGGTCGTATTCCTCCTTCGCCGCCTGGCATCGGAGTTCTCTTGCCTTCAGACGCTCATAATCCTGCAGCTGTCCCTTCAGTTCGTACAGCTTTGTGCGGGCAGACGCCACATCGCAGATGACATGGTAACGGCCAAAGAATGCTACTGTCCGGTCTTCAATCCGTTTCATCTCCACCGCTGCCTGCTCCATGGTTTTCTGGATTTCCTCCACCGGCTCATGCAGCTTTTTCTCTTCCTCCAGCTGCTGTGCCTTTTTCTTCTCCAGAGCCTGCGTTTCCTTCGTAATCAGTACCTTACGCAGAATAATCAAAATTACGCCAAGCACTGCAACCGATACTGCTCCGATAACCGCCGGAAGGAAATAGGCTTTGGGGACAAGGGGAGTCACGAAAAAAACAATGCATGCAATAAGAGATGCCGCCAGCAACAAAATGCCGGCAGTCAGCAACGGCTTTCTGACAGAAACGGTCTCCTCCGGCTCGCCGGTCTTCATGGCCATCGCTTCAAAATAGGAAATTTTTGTCTCAAGCTGGGACTTTTCCTCCTTGAGCTTTGATAGGCGCTCCAATTCCTTTTCTGTATCCTCCAGTTCCTTCTCGGAAGGTGTCCGCTCCGCAAACATCTCGGAGAGTTTGTTGTACTGGGTCTGCTCCTCATCAGTGAGTCCAAGATTATGGATTGTTGTTTTCAGGACACCAAGCATCTGGATTTGTTGATTCTTTTCCACGAATTCCTGATCTTTGGGTACTCTTCCCGGAAACATTCTCTGATAGGATGCGAGCTTTTTCTGCTTCTGCTCCTCCTCCTGGCACAGAGTTTCGTAGGTATTCTTCAGGCTTTCTCTTCTGCTCTCCTCACTGGCAAGCTGAAGAGCCTTGGCATATTGACTTCTAATCTCCGAAAGCTCTGCCCGTTGTTTTTGTTTCTCCGAGAGCTTTTCCGAAATTTCCTTCGCCGCCGTCTCGGCCGCGTCATAGCTTCTTAATTCTTCTGTCAGAAGCGTAATCGTATTCTTTCTCTTACGGATGGAACCGGTAGCCCTGTCCGGAGACAGCTTGTTCATCCGGTCATGAATTCTCTTCTGGGCTGTTTCAAAATTATTGATGTCATTGGTATTTTCCACCAGATTGCCAAGCTTTGCATTGATAGCATCTGTAGAGCCGCATTCACAGTCATTCTGAGCGATAAATGCACTTCTTTTGAAAGATGCGCTGTCCAGACCAAATATTTCCATTCCGATATCCGAAGAAAAATCATGGGATTCCAGTTTCGTATTCAGGTCATATAAATGAAAGGAGTCTGTCTTCTCCGTTCTCCCGAAGGTCCTGCTGATGCGATAGCCACGATCCTGATAGGAAAAATCCAATTCTCCGCCGAAAGTTCCTCCCTGCCACGGACGGTACACCACCCGTTCCTTGTCAAAGGAACCGGATTCTCTCTTGGAATCAAAGCCATAAAACATCACCCGAAGAAAAGCTGCCAGCGTACTCTTGCCCCATGCATTCGGCTCATGGAAAAGATTGAACCCGTCCTCGAAATCTATTGTTACGTCTGAAAGCTTTCCAAAATTTTCAATGTGACAGGAAATCAGTTTCATAGCTATATCTCCTCTCCGGATAATGCGTCAATGCCGCATCGAATCACCTGTGTCTTCTGTTCCTCCGACAAATCCGAGCCAAGCACCATACGGATAAACTCTCCCTTTAATGACACATCCTTCTCATAATCACTGTAATCCACCCGAAGACGCGTCATATCCTCCACCTTCTCGAAATAAAAATAGTCCGTAAACAGATCCTGCAGATAATCACAATTAATTTCTGTATCCACAGAGACCTCTCCCGTCAACACAAATTTCACCATGCTTCCGGAGGCGTATCCGGCCTGGTCCACCGCCTGTTCCATGCGGACCGCAGCCTCCTGCGTCGTCTGAACCCCGGACACATCCACGGAGAGAGTATATAATGTCCGGGAAGCGATCGGTACAAATTCCGTTTTCACAGATCTGGTCTGCTCATCGATATTTAAAAGGACGAATCCCTTTTTCCCGCACTCATCAAAACCCCGGCCCTCCAGACAGCCCGGATAGCAGTATATGCCTCTGTTGTCCAGCGCCTCCTGAACAAAGCTGTGGATATGGCCTAAAGCAAGATAATCAATATTGTGATTGCGAAGTTCGTTCAAGCCGATCCGCTCTACCTGATCTGTGCTGCGATATTCGTCGGTCTGTCCGTGGAGGGCAACAATATTGATATCGTCCTGATTCAAAACAAGGGAATTACAGACAATCGACCGGTTCTTCTCCGACATCTCGAGGCCTGAAATTACCACGTTTCCATAGCGGTAGGAAGTCCATTTTTCTCCAAACAAAAGCAAATTTGGCGGGATTTCCTCCAGCTTAGAGAGAAAGTTATCACTGTCATGGTTGCCCTTAAGATATAAGAAATCAATTTCGGGATTGGTACAAATCAAGTCATTAACCGTATTGCGTGCCAGGGCTGACACATTGCGTGTGTCAAAAAGATCCCCGGCAATCAGAATTGCCCGGACCTCATTTTTCCTGGCATACTCCACCATACGGGTAAAGGTTCTAAGCAGCTCCTTCCTTCGCTCCACCGCCTGTTCCTTATTCAGGTTGGCCGTCATTCTGGAATCCAGGTGCAGATCTGCACAGTGAATGATTTTCATGCTTCCCCTCCTTCCATTCTTTTGTATACTGCCGACAAAATTACATACCGGCTGCGTTCTCCCCGATCGCAGCAACACCCCGCATCTCGATCACCGGACCGCCCTTTTTCTCCACATAATCCTCCGTAATGATCACTCTTCCAATATTGTCATCCTTCGGAATTTCATACATAATATCCAGCATAAACTCTTCGATGATGGCCCGGAGTGCTCTGGCTCCCACCTTCTTCTCTTTCGCCTTCTTTGCAATGGCATGAAGGGCTCCCTCCTCGAAGACCAGATCCACCTCATCCATGGCCAGAAGCTTCTGGTACTGCTTCACAATGGCATTCTTCGGCTCCACCAGAATCTTTACCAGCATATCCTCCGTCAGAGCTTCCAATGAAAACAGAATTGGAAGACGTCCTAAAAACTCCGGAATCATTCCGAATTTTCTCACATCCTCCACCGTCACCTGGCAGAGAAGGTTCTCCTCGTTGTCATATTTATCCTTAAGATCAGCCTTAAATCCGATGGAAGCCTCCTTGTTGAGACGCTCCTTGATAATTTCCTCCAGTTCCGGAAAAGCCCCGCCACAGATAAACAAAATATTCTTTGTATCCACAGTGGTCATTGGAACCATGGCATTTTTGCTGCTAGCGCCCACCGGCACCTCCACCTCGGCACCCTCAAGAAGCTTTAACATTCCCTGCTGGACGGACTCACCGCTCACATCTCTCTGGTTGGCATTACGCTTCTTGGCAATCTTGTCAATCTCATCAATAAAAATGATTCCGTGCTCCGCCCGCTCCACATCATTGTCAGCCGCTGCGAGAAGCTTGCTTACGACACTCTCGATATCGTCACCGATATAGCCTGCCTCCGTCAGAGAGGTGGCATCCGTGATAGCAAGCGGCACATCCAGAAGTCTTGCCAGCGTCTTCACCAGATAGGTCTTACCGGATCCCGTAGGTCCGATCATCAGCATGTTGGATTTCTCAATCTCAACTCCATCCGTATCATCGCTCATCACACGTTTGTAATGATTATAGACGGCCACCGACATGATCTTCTTGGCCTGCTCCTGCCCTACCACATAATCGTCCAGGCTCGCTTTAATCTTATGGGGCGCCGGAATGGAATGGATATCCAAAACCGGTGCCTCCTTTTTTTCCTTAGGCTTTTTCTTTTTAATTTTCTGCGTACGAGGGATTCCCCCCTGCAGATCCGCCAGATTGATCAGACTGATATTCGGCATCTTGCCCATATTCATATTCATCATATCATTCATATTCAATCCGCTGGAACTCATGGCATCAAAGGTCTTCTGCATGCAGTCATTGCAGATGCAGATATCCCCCTGGATATGGATCATAGGGCCGGCAACAGACTCCGGCCTTCTGCAGATATAGCAAATGTCCTCATAATCCTTGGACTTAACTTCTTCCTCGTTGTTCTGGTTCTCAGACATTGGTACATACTCCTTTACCCATTTTCAGTGATACATCTATGATAATTATACGACACGGGTACCCTAAAGACAAGCTGGAAACCAGAATTCACAGTTCTTTAAGAATTAGACTGCTATAAGATCTCCTTTAAAATCTTATTTACGATTCCCGGATTTGCTTTGCCTTTGGTGGCCTTCATCGTCTGCCCTACCAAAAATCCGATGGCCTTTTCTTTACCATTGTGGTAATCCTCCACAGACTGTGGATTATCCTTTACAATCTGCTCAATGGTAGCACGAAGGGCATCTTCATCATTATCGCTCTTCAGACCGTGCTCCTCCACATAGCTTTCCGGATCCACATCCGATGCGAAAATCTGCTCGAATACTTCCTTCGCCACAGAACCGTTGATAGTTCCTGCCTCCGTCATCTCAATGAGCTTTGCAAGATTTGCCGGTGAGAACTTCAGATCTGCGGCATCCATCTCATGCTCCTTCAGAAGCCGCATCGTCTCTCCCATCAGCCAGTTGGAAACCTTCTTCGGCTTTTCGCAGAGCTTTGTGGTAGCCTCAAAGAGATCTGCCAGTTTTTTCTCCGAGGTCAGGATCTGTGCATCATACTCCGGCAGTCCAAATTCAGATTCGTACCTTGCCAGCTTCTCATCCCGAAGCTCCGGCTGATTATCTTTGATCTGCTGCAGCCACTCATCGCTGATCACGATGGGCACCAGATCCGGCTCCGGAAAATAACGGTAATCCTGGGCATCTTCCTTGGAACGCATAGCGTAGGAATAGCCCTGCTCATCATTCCAGCGTCTTGTCTCCTGCACCACCTTTTCTCCGGACTCAATGATATCGATCTGTCTGGCTGTCTCTGCCTCGATGGCTCTTGCAATAGCCTTAAAGGAACCGATATTCTTCATCTCCGTACGGGTTCCGAACTGCTCTGCCCCTTTTTCCCGGACAGACAGGTTCACGTCCGCGCGCATGGAGCCCTCCTGCATCTTGCAGTCGCTGGCCCCCAGATACTGAATGATCATGCGAAGCTTCTCCAGATAGGCAATGACCTCATCTGCCGAGCGCATATCCGGCTCCGACACGATCTCAATGAGGGGCACCCCGGAACGGTTGTAATCCACCAGGGAAACATCCTCCCAGTCATCATGGACCAGCTTTCCTGCATCCTCCTCCATATGGATCTCATGGATGCCGACCGTCTTCTTTCCCGCTGCCGTCTCAATCTCCACACCGCCGTCATGACAGATGGGAAGATAGAGCTGGGAAATCTGGTAGTTCTGTGGATTATCCGGATAAAAATAGTTTTTCCGGTCAAATTTACTGTACTGATTGATCTCACAGTTGGTGGCAACCCCTACTGCCATAGCATATTCCACTACCTTTTTATTCAGTACCGGAAGAGATCCCGGCATACCGGTACAAACCGGGCAGGTATGGGTATTCGGCGCACTTCCGAAGGCTGTGGAGCAGGCACAGAAAATCTTGGTTTTGGTTGCTAATTCTACATGGACCTCAAGTCCGATGACGGTTTCATATTCCTTTGTCATAATCTGTCCTCTCCTTTCCTACGCCTCAGCCACCGGGCTGTGCTTATATTCTCTCGTCTGTTCAAAGCTGTAGGCTGCGCGGATGATGTTTTTCTCCTTGAAGCAGTCTCCAATCAGCTGAAGGCCGATAGGCAGCCCCTTACTGTCCTGACCACAGGGAACCGTGATTCCCGGAAGTCCGGCCAGATTGACCGAAACGGTATATACATCCCCCAGATACATCTTCAGCGGATCACTCAGGGACTCTCCCAGCTTCGGTGCCGTGGTCGGCGCCGCCGGTCCGATGATCACATCGTATTTGGCAAAAGCCTTGTCAAAGGCCTGTTTGATCAGTGCCTTTGTCCGCAGTGCCTTCAGATAATAGGCATCATAGTATCCGGAACTAAGTACAAAGGAGCCCAGCATAATCCGTCGCTTTACCTCCGGTCCAAAGCCCTCAGAACGGGATTTCTTGTACATATTGTGAAGTCCTTCATACTGCTCTGTGCGGTAACCGTACTTCACACCGTCAAACCTTGCCAGATTGGAGCTTGCCTCTGCCGCAGCAATGACATAGTAGGCAGGAATGGCATATTCCACCAGACTCAGATCAAATTCTTCTACAATGGCGCCTTTTTCCTCCAGCTTCTTTGCCGCTGCAAGAATAGCATCCTTTACCTCCGGGTCTAATCCCTCGCCCAGATAGTCCCTGGGAATGCCGATTTTCATGCCCTTCACATCGTCCACAAGAGCCGAGGTAAAATCCGTGTCCTCCCTCTTCACAGAGGTAGAGTCCTTCTTGTCGTATGAGGTAATGATCTCTAAAATGGTTGCACAGTCCGTCACATCCTTGGCAACCGGTCCGATCTGATCCAGAGAAGAACCATATGCGATCAGCCCGTAGCGGGAAACGGTCCCATAAGTCGGCTTGATTCCGGTGACTCCACAGAAGGAGCTGGGCTGGCGGATGGATCCGCCGGTATCCGACCCAAGCGCATAATAGCATTCCTCCGCGGCAACTGCGGCACAGCTTCCGCCGGAGGAACCGCCCGGAACATGCTCCGTATTCCACGGATTTTTCGTGGCACCAAAGGCAGAGGTCTCTGTAGTACTTCCCATGGCGAACTCATCCATGTTGGTCTTTCCGATAATGACAGCTCCCGCCTTCTCCAGATTGATCACTGCCTCTGCGGTATAAGTGGGCAGGAAATTATATAATATCTTTGAACTGCAGGTAGTCAGAAGTCCTTTGGTACACATATTGTCCTTAATGGCAACCGGAACTCCGGCCAATGGTCCTGTATACGTACCATCATCGATCCCCTTCTGAACCTCCTTCGCCCGGGCCAAAGCACCCTCTTCGTCCACCGTCACAAAGGAGTTGATCTTGTCTTCTTTTTTATGAATGGCATCCAGTGCAGCCCGTGTCGCTTCCTCCACGGTGACTTCGTGTGCCTTGATCTTTTTCCCCAGCTCAACGGCTGTGAGTGATAATAAATTCAATTTACATTCCCTCCTTTTTGAACATTGGTCTATGCTATCCTTCCACAGTCATGGGGACAACAAAGGCCCGGTCGCGCCGCTCCGGCGCATTGGCCAAAGTCTCCTCGCCGCCGTCTCCATTCTCCACAACATCCTCCCGGAACACATTTTTCACCGGAAAAACGTGGGACATGGGTTCCACATTGGAGGTATCCAGCTCATTTAATTTATCAATGTAATCCAGCATACTTTCCATATCTTTTTTCGCTGCCTCTTTCTCCTCATCAGACAGCTCAAGCTTGGCAAGAATGCCCACATATTCCATTGTCTCATCGGAAATTACATTTGCCATAATGTTCTCCTTTCACGGAAAAATCCTAATCTCTCACCTTAATATGGGTCTCTCTAAGCTGCTGCTCGGTGACCTCGTTCGGTGCACCGCACATCAGATCCTGTGCATTGCCGTTCATCGGGAATGCAATGACCTCACGGATATTCTCCTCGTTGCGGAGCAGCATAATCATACGGTCAACGCCCGGCGCCATACCTGCGTGTGGCGGTGCCCCGTACTGGAATGCGGTATATAAGGCTCCGAACTTATTCTTTAATACCTCTTTATCATAACCCGCAATTTCAAAGGCCTTCTCCATGATTTTCATATCATGGTTACGAACAGCTCCGGAAGAAAGCTCCACACCGTTGCAGACAATATCATACTGGTAAGCCAGGATATCAAGGGGATTCATAGTCTCTAATGCTTCAAGACCTCCCTGGGGCATAGAAAACGGATTGTGGGTAAAGCCGATCTTCTTGGTCTCCGGATCCTTCTCGAACATCGGGAAATCGTTGACGTAGCAGAATCGGTAGGCATTTTTCTCAATGAGATCCAGCTTCTCGCCCAGCTCCGTGCGGATCATGCCGGCATAATATGCGGCGCGCTCCTCTTTATCAGCCATGAAGAAAATCGTATCGCCCACTTCAAGTCCTGCCAATGTGCGGAACTCTTCCTTGCAGTCATCCGGAATGAACTTGTCGATCGGTCCCTTGTAAGAACCATCCTCCAATACTTCCAGATAACCAAGGCCTCCCATGCCAAGACCCGTGGCAAATTTTAACAGCTTCTCGTGGAAGCCCTTGGACATATTGGCATGCACGCGAATCGCACGAACTGTTTTTCCAATAAAAGGCTTAAAGGTACACTTCTGGAAAAAGTCTGTCACATCAATAATACGAAGCGGGTTGCGAAGATCCGGCTTGTCGGTACCAAACTCAAGCATTGCCTGCTTATAGCTGATAATCGGATACGGAGCTTTCGTAATGACACTTCCCTCCGGTGCAAATTTCTCAAATACCGCTGTGAGGACCTCCTCGCCAACCTGAAATACATCCTCCTGGGTAGCAAAGCTCATCTCAAAATCCAGCTGGTAAAACTCTCCCGGAGAACGGTCTGCTCTGGCATCCTCATCGCGGAAGCAGGGAGCAATCTGAAAATATTTATCAAAGCCGGATACCATTAAAAGCTGCTTGTACTGCTGCGGTGCCTGTGGAAGCGCATAGAATTTTCCCTTGAATTTTCTGGAAGGAACAATATAATCTCTTGCACCTTCCGGAGAGGACGCACAGAGGATTGGTGTCTGTACCTCCAAAAATCCCATCTCTGTCATCTTTTCCCGCAAGAAAGCGATGACCTTTGAACGGAAAATAATATTATCCTTCACTTTCTGGTTTCTCAAATCCAGATACCGGTATTTGAGACGTACATCCTCATGTACGCTCTTACTGGTCATCACTTCAAAAGGAAGCTGGGAATAGACCTCACCAAGAACGGTAATCTCCTTGGCCTCCAGTTCAATGGTTCCGGTTGGAATCTTCGGATTGTAAGTCTCCTCATCTCTCTTTTCGATCGGCCCCTGCACGGTAATGGCCTGCTCCTTACGAATTCCTTCCAAAAGCTTTCCGTCGCGGATCACGATCTGCATCACCGCATACATATCTCTCAAATCGATGAAAGATACCCCGCCATGGTCGCGGATATTCTCCACCCAGCCTGCGACACGGATGGTCTTTCCGATATCGGCTTCACTCACCTGGTTTAACGTAACGTCTCTGTAAATGTTGCTCATTGTTTACTCCTTTTTCTGTTTCAGATCATTGATTGTTCCGGGACTTTTTATTCTATTCGCGTATCTATTCGTAAATAAAAAGTCCCGGAATACTGTAACGTATTCCGGGACGGATTATCAAAACCCGCGGTACCACCCGCATTGAAATCTGAGCCGCAGCCCAGCTTTCCTCTCTCACGCGTAACGTGCGCCTGCGTACGAACCTACTACCATTTCAGCCCGTCTGCTCCGGAGTGTTCCCTGTAATAAGGAGGGACCCGCTTCGCGGGAGGATTCCTTATTACCTGCGCACACGCTTCGCGTCAGCGAATTCTCATGCGTGTGCTCCTTGTAATAAGGGGGACCCGCTTCGCGGGAGGATTCCTTATTACCTGCGCACACGCTTCGCGTCAGC
>CAMFDG010000028.1 GCA_945949045.1 uncultured Lachnospiraceae bacterium | reverse complement strand
GATTCCGGTACCAACGATCGAACCTGAGGAGGAGACGATTCCGGTACCGACGATCGAACCTGAAGAGGAGTTGATTCCGGTACCGATGATTGAGCCGGAAGAAAAGGCGCAGGATGACCTTGGTAAGACAAAGAAGCTCCCGGACATTGATATTAAGGGATTTGAAGAGGTTCCAATGGAAGAACTCCCGGAAAAGCCCACATTGGAACAGGAGCGCGAGGAAGAATTTGCATTTGTAAGAAAGCATATTTTACCGGAAAATGAGCAGAACAGAGGCAAGAGGGTTCGCTTGTCGGACATTCCGGTTCCGGAGGATCTGGGAAAGGATACTTCCGATGGCAAGGAACCGCCGGTTGTCGCGCTGACAGATGAACAGAAAGCGATTTTCTCATATTTTATGCCAGTTAAGGGGATGGAGGAGCAGCTATGCTCCGCACTGGCTAAGGCTGCCCGTCATTTGCAGGCAGACCGTACCGCTTCTACCGGAAATCTGATTATTCAGGGTGGTCAGGGCTGTGGTAAGACCACACTTGCTACAAGTGTGATTAAGGTTCTACAACAGGATACCGGGTATCCAAAGGGAAAAATCGGAAAGATCCATGCATCTGCACTGAATCAGAAGGATATCGAAAAACTGCTGGGACGTGTGGCAGGTGGATGTCTGATCATTGAACAGGCCGGAGATATGAGTCGCCAGACAGTTTCAAACCTGTCCCTGCTTTTGGCACAGGATCAGAGTGGATTGTTTGTGATTCTGGAGGATACCTCGAAGGGGATTAAGAGGCTGTTCGCCATGGATGAGAATTTTGCCGAGATGTTTACGGAGACGATTTCCGTACCGATTTTTACCAATGATGAGCTGGTAACCTTTGCAAGGTCCTACGCAAGGGAACTTGGATATAAAATCGATGATTTGGCGGTACTTGCACTGTATAACCGCATCAGTAGTATTCAGAGATTTGACCAGGCCACAACCCTCACGGAGGTTAAAGAGATTGTAGATGAAGCAATCAAACGCGAGGCACATGGCGGATTCAAGAAAATGGTGAGTATTCTTACGGCAAGCCGTTATACCGACGACGACCGGATTGTACTAAATGAGAAAGACTTTGAATAAAATAGAATGTATGGAGGGGCTAGTATGAGCAATTTTACCGAGATGGACTGCTACCTGTTTGGACAGGCAACACATTATGATATTTACCGGAAGATGGGCGCGCACGCGATGTCGATGAACGGGGAAGACGGCGTCTGCTTTGATGTCTGGGCACCGCATGCAAAAGAGGTGTTTGTAATCGGTGAGTTTAACAACTGGAGCGAGACGGCGGATGAGATGAAGCGTGTGAAGCCAGAGACGATGGGGGTTTTCGAGGGATTTGTCCCGGGAGCCAAGATCGGAGATATGTACAAATTTCTGATTAAGACGGAAACGGGAAAAAGCCTGTATAAAGCAGATCCCTATGCGAATTACGCACAGCTTCGCCCGGAAACGGCATCTATTGTTACAGACATTACGAATTTTAAGTGGTCGGACCGGGCTTGGATGGACAATCGTTCCAAGCTGACACAGGAGACCATCTATGAGCAGCCAATGGCAATTTACGAGGTGCATCCGGGATCTTGGATGCGGCATCCGGGACGTGAGGATGACGGATTTTATTCTTATCGTGATCTTGCCAAATCTTTGATTCCTTATGTGAAGGATATGGGATATACCCATATTGAGTTAATGGGAATTTCCGAGTACCCGTATGACGGTTCCTGGGGCTATCAGGTTACAGGTTATTATGCGCCGACTTCGCGCTATGGAACGCCGGAAGATTTCGCCTACCTGGTAAATGAATGTCATCGGAATAAGATCGGTGTGATTTTAGACTGGGTACCGGCACATTTTCCAAGAGATGCCCACGGGCTTGCGGATTTTGACGGAACACCGACCTATGAGTATGCGGATCCCCGCAAGGGAGAGCATCCGGATTGGGGAACGAAGATCTTCGATTATGGCAAAAACGAAGTTAAGAACTTTCTGATTGGAAGTGCCCTGATGTGGGTGGAGAATTATCACGTGGACGGACTTCGTGTAGATGCGGTGGCCTCCATGCTCTATCTGGATTACGGTAAGCAGGACGGACAGTGGGTTCCGAATATATATGGCGGGAATAAGAATCTTGAGGCAATCGAGTTCTTTAAGCATATTAATACACTGGTTCTCGGAAGAAATCCGGGAGCTGTGATGATTGCGGAAGAGTCCACAGCATGGCCGAAGGTTACCGGAGATGCAGAGGATGACGGACTGAACTTCAGCTACAAATGGAACATGGGCTGGATGCATGATTTCCTGGATTACATGAAACTGGATCCACTTTTCCGCAAGGATAACCACAACAAGATGACCTTTGCCATGAGCTACAACGAGAGTGAGAAGTATATTCTGGTGCTCTCTCATGATGAGGTGGTGCATCTGAAGTGTTCCATGCTAAACAAGATGCCGGGACTTGAGGGTGATAAGTTCAAGAATCTGATGGCGGGTTATGCCTTTATGATGGGACATTCCGGCAAAAAGCTTCTGTTTATGGGACAGGAATTTGCCCAGAAGAGGGAGTGGAGTGAGGAACGGGAACTGGATTGGTTCCTGCTTTCTGACCCGAATCATAAAAAGATTCAGGATTGGGTGAAGGAGTTGCTTCGTATTTACCGCAGCAATCGCTGCCTTTATGAGCTGGATAGCAGCTGGGAAGGTTTCGAGTGGGTTAACGCCAATGATAATGAACGAAGCATTTTCAGCTTTATCAGAAAGAGCAAGGATGGCAAGAACAACCTGCTTTTCGTCATCAACTTTACACCGGTGGCAAGAGAAGATTATCGTGTAGGAGTTCCGAAGCGCAAGACTTACAAGCTGATTTTAAACAGCGAGGATCCCAAGTTTAACGGAACAGATACAGATCGACCGACCTCCTATAAAGCAGTTAAGAAGGCCAGTGATGGCAGAGAGTATTCCATTGCCTATCCGCTTCCGGCGTACGGAGTCGCCGTATTTAAATTCTAGTACATATGTTTTGATGTTCAAAGGAATGAGGATGAGGGACTTATCTTGCGATATTATTGAGGATCTGCTTCCGCTCTATATAGAGCATGTAGAGACGGAGGATACAAGAGCGGTTGTGGAAGCTCACTTAGCCGGTTGTCCGGTTTGTCGGGAGAAAGCAGCGCAGATGGGCAGACCGGTTCCGGTATCTGTTGAGGTGGACACGGGGATTCTGCAGAAAACCAGACAGAGAATTCGTAAGAAAAATGGTGAAGTTCTCGGAGTAACAGCGGTGATGGTGGCAGCCTGCGAACTGTCGGATCATCCACTGCAGGGTATGGTTTATGCGGATGTTCCAAAGGATAGCCTGCCTGATGGGCTTGCGGCTGAAGTGGAAGAGGACAGAGTGGAAATATCCAGAGAGTATCAGGGAATTGCAAATGATTATGGGTATAAGGAATTTCCGATGATTTCGGAGAAAGAAGCATTTGAACAATTTCGTGAGAGCGATATGGCAGACTGCAGTGAGAATTTTACAAAAATAGTATTTTATGATGTTAAGATTATGTACGTGACGGATACCAAAGGTTTTTATCAGCCGGTGTATTATTTCAGGGGAAAGACTGATGGGGAGGAGAGAAATTATGTGGTGCCGGCAATTGAGAATCCATAAATGACAGATAATTGACAGGACTGTAAACAATAGGTTACAGTCCTGTTTCCTATGTTCTCATGCTTTTCTATTAAGATTGAGGATTGTTGTTATGAAAGGAGTCCGGCTGTTCAAAGATCCTTCCGTCATCTACGTAATATGCCGCAACATGATCTCTGAATTTCTCAAAACATTCATAAAAAACAGTAATAATCAATGTAAAGGTTTCTGCCGCAAGGCTGCCATCGTAATCGTGTGCCAATTGGTTTCTGATGCGCAGCATCTGCAGCCATTCATCATCAAAAATCAGTCCATTTGTAAAAGCTGCCTGTAAGGTATCTCTTGGAGAGCCGATAGCAAAGTCTGTTACATTCATGCGTTTTACAAGAATATCCTTCATCACTTTCCATGAAATGTCAAAGGTCAGATTAAAATTTTGGACAGTACCTTCCAGTACAAAGTCTGCATCCGGATCAGCAGTTCTGCTTTTTCCCAAATTCTGCAGGCTTTTGCAGAAGGTATGATAGCGATTAATATATTTGTTTTCCATATTTTTCTATATCCTCCAATAAAAAGCGATTGTGAATTGAATGATAGTCAAAAATATCTATTTTGCGGAGCGTTTCGATGGATTCCAAATCCTTTTCCAATTTTAGCATATCCGGACAGTCATACACAACAAAATCAATATCACTGGCAGGTGTAGCTGTACCGGTTGCAAAAGAACCGATAAGAGACAAATGTTTCACGTCATTTCTTTTACAAATTTCCGTCACACGGCTAATTAGCGTTTCTATACTCATCGTAGACATTGCATATCCCCGCTTTCAAAATGTTTTACGAGAAAAATCACTATTTTATATTGCGTTTTGTGCGTCCAAGCGTCGTCTCACGATTCGATTATAACACAAGAAAAAAAAGAAAGATACAGTTCGCGAAAATTACATGTGCTCTTATGAGAATTGTGTTTTGCATAAACACTTTGCGACAAAAAGGTTTGACAGCACGTAACGTGCAATTTTATGCTGAAAAAGGAGGAAGGCACATGGCGGAAATGACTTTGCGCGAACTGTGTGATTCGCTGGGTGTGTCCAGAAGAGCCGTCCAGGGTTATGAGAAGGCAGGACTGGTCAGCCCAGAGGGGAAAAACGAACGAGGATACCTTTTATATAGTGGAGAGAAACTACCGGATGGATCAAAGTTTTGTCCGAAATGCGGACAGAGCTTTCAGAATGGAGCAGCGCCGGGAAGAATGGATTTAAAATGTAAATACTGCAACGGGAGCATGGAAATTCATGAAGATACACAGGAAGCGGTGTGTCCGTACTGTGGCAACAGGGAAAGGCTGATAGACAGTGATGCCGTTGCCGTTGAGAAAATAAAAAGCAATACAAAGAAAGAGATGGAATTTGCCAGAATGGAAAACGAAAACCAAAAAGAAGCCCGTCGGGAAGAAAAGGAGGAGCAGAAGAATTATCGTAAAAGCAAATTGGGTATTGTGACACTTGTATTTACCTTTATCAGTCTGTTTTCGATGTTTGCGGCCTTTGGTTCACATCATATTCTATCAGGAATCATTGCCCTGATTCAGACTGGCCTCTTTGCAGTATCCTGGCTGATGGGTATGCATATTGTAAAGGATAAAAAGCGATTTCTGCATGTGGCACTGGCTATGCTTGGCTTTTTATTGATTGTTCCATACATGATGTGTGATCATGGGCAGGAATCAGATCAGCCGGATGAGCTTAGATGGCCGACCCGGGGGCTGGCCCAGCAGATTCCGGATCCGAAAGCAGAGTATGGAGATATTCTCGTAGATGACGCAGACAAATTATATGTATCCATTGATCAGTATTCGGCGGATAATTTTGATGCCTATATTCTGGAATGCCAATCCAAGGGCTATACGGAGGGTAAAAAGGAATCCGGAGATGATTATGAAGCATGTAATTCTGCAGGTTATAAGTTGTCCCTGAGTTACTATACAGACTCGATGACCATTGAGGTGGATGCACCGGGGACCTATGATGTTGATTCGGAAGGGGATGACGGAAGTGATGGTACAGACAGCACAGATCAGGTTGATGTGACGGAGAGTGAAGTGAAATCTGATCAAGCCTCTAAATCAGATACGAAAGCAGATGCGGCGCAGTAGTTTTTCAATGTTTTAAGATGGCACATGAAACGAACGGTTTTGCGAATATATGAGGAGGGGTTCTGAATAGTTACTTTAATTGTATGATTGGGTGTATCAGGAGAAAATTGATGATCAGCGCCCAATTTGTGTGAAAAATGCATCGAATTTTTGGGGTTTTGGGCGTTGATAGACATAATTGCGAATCTTCATCCCAAGAAAATGCAAAAGTCAGGGCGTGGGAACGGAATTATTTGTACATACGCCCAAAGGGAGACTGCTACACAATAAAAGTAAGTGGAAAATGGGCGTGTGGGAGAAAGAAAATCGTTATACACCCAGTTTATATTCTTGTGGTTAAATGGAAAAACGAGTAAAATAAAAAGGTAAGAAATTGGTAGGAAAAAGCAATAAGATCATAAAAGAAAAGGAGATCACCATGGTAAAACACGTTATTTTATGGACATTGAAGGATACTTTAACGGAGGAAGAAAAGAAAGACGTTAAAGCCGGAATCAAGGAGGGACTTGAAGGCCTTGCAGGACAAATCCCGGGGCTTACAGAGATTCACGTGATTACAGAGGGACTGCCAAGTTCCAATGCGGATGTGATGCTGGATTCCACTTTTACGGATGAGGAGGCATTAAAGGGCTACGCGGTGCATCCGAAGCACGTGACAGTGGCTGACGGAAAAGTGCGCCCCTTTACGGCAACCAGAACTTGCTTGGATTATGAGGCAGAATCTTAGAACTTTTGCGGAATCACAGACAGCATAAATCCTAGGTTAGCATAATGTTTTGATTGGCGGTACATGATTTCATGTATCGCCATTTACGTATCAAGATTTGTGGGTGATCTGTCGATATATACAGCATGGAGGAACAAAATATGCAGGTTGATCAGACAAATCTTTGGGACAATGTGACACGGAACGTAAACCGGGATAACAGTGATAAGGCCATTGCCGCTTATCAGGCACATATGCCGGAGAGCAGCAGTGTCTTTGGTGCGAAACAGGAACATTTTGACAGGACAGCAGGGATATCGGACAAGGGCAGTATCGATATGGCAACCTATCAGAATCCTGCGAAGCAGGAGGAACCAAAGACCGTGGCGCGGCAGATCATGCAGCAGGGGCAGCAGTCTGCAGATGAGCGGAAAAACGAGATTGCAGTTGTTGCCAATACCACTTCCCCGGAGGATGCCGAAAAGCTTGCGGAGGATGGTTTCTCCATGACAGATTCTGACAGTCGGACCATTATTACCGTGACCGACAAGATTAAGGCAGTGCTGGCAAAGGCCGGTGTTGATATCTCTGGGTTCGGAGATGGTCTGAGTCAGGAACAGCTGGAGGAGATTACCGGAAATCCGGCGGTGGCACAGCAGATCATGCAGACATTAGAATATCATGATCTGCCCGTAACGGATGCCAATGTGGAGGAGAGTGTGGAGGCCCTTTCCCAGGCGGCTTCCATGAGTGGCCTGAATGAAAATGCCATGAGCTATCTTCTGAACAATCGTCTGGAGCCCACCATTCAGAATCTCTACATGGCCACTCACAGCGTATCAGCCACAGAGACGGATCATCAGGCTGCCGCCATTGACTTTTCGGAACTGATGCCCCAGATCGAACAGATTATTGCCGATGCTTCTCTTGCGGTTAATGATGAAAATCTCGCAAACAGCCAGTGGCTGGTGGAGCATCAGATCCCTCTTACCGGGGAAAACCTGCAGTATCTGTCCCAGCTCCAGCAGCTTTCCGGACAGATGGAAAAGGGTACGGTGGATTGGAATGAGGTAGTTGATTCCATGGCGCGTGCTATTAGCGAAGGAAGACGCCCGGCAGATGCGTCCATGATTACAGCAAGGAGAAAGCTGGAGGAGACCCGTCTCGTGATGACTGCGGATGCAGGAGCCGCAATGGAAAAAACGGGTGTGGAAATGGACCTGAAGCCTATGGAGGATCTGGTGGAGGACTTGAAGGTCCAGGAAAAGCAGTATTACAGAGATCTTTTGGATAGTGCCGGAATTGCGTCGACGGATGAGAATGTTCACCAGATGGCACAGACAATGGATGTGTTTGATGCTATGAAGACACAGCCAGTCTATGTTCTGGGGCAGGTGGATGCAGCGGATTCGGTGTCTGTGATTTATGATGCCGGAAGCCGCCTGCAGCAGGTGTTTGCAAAGGCAAATGAAAGCTATGAGACGCTGATGACAAGCCCCCGGACGGATCTGGGAGATTCCATCCGGAAGGCTTTTGGGAATGTAGATGATATTTTACGGGATCTGAATCTGGAAACAAGTGACGGCAATCGACGTGCGGTTCGGATCCTGGCGTATAACCGGACGGAAATAATAACAGAGAATATTACAGAGGTCAAGTCCCTGGATGAAAAAATGCAGCGGGCCTTCCGCAATATGAATCCGGCAGTTACCCTTGAGATGATTCGAAAAGGGGAAAATCCATTGGATATGAACATGGATCAGTTGAATCAGGCAGCAGAGCAGATCCGTGAAGAAACCGGAAACGGAGAAGAGGAGCGCTTCAGCCGTTATCTATGGAAACTGGAGCAGAACCATGAAATCTCCGAGGAGGAGAGAAGCGGATATATCGGTATCTATCGACTTATAGCGCAGGTGGAGAAGACCGACGGCGCAGCTTTGGGATTCTTGATGAATCAGGGGTCTGATATCACGATGCGAAATCTTCTGACAGCTGTGCGCAGCGGCAAAAAGGGGCAGATGGATTATGAAATTTCCGAGGATTTTGCAGGAATTGAGGCAAAGCCTGCAGGGACGAAAATTGATGAGCAGATTGAAGCTGCCTTTCAACAGAATTGTCTGAAGGATGTGTTGGATACCGTCAGTCCGGATAAGCTGGCGCGTATCGGCGAGGAAAAATGGATGAGTATGACGCCGGAGCAGCTGGCGGAGGCGCTGGCCGGAATGGAGGAGAGCACGAAAGAAAAAGAGGCCTCCAGAGCCTATGTCTCGGAACAGCTGGCACAGTTTCAGCAGACACTTGCGGCACCGGAGGAGGTGTATGCCTATCTGGAGCGCTACGATATCACCAACAGCATGGCCAATATTATGGCTGTGTCCGATATGCTCCGCCGGCCAAACCAGATGATGGATCGGCTATGGAAGCAGGGGACGTTTTCCAGGGATTCTATGGAGCAGATCGCAGACCTGAAGCAGCAGGTGCTGCAGGAATTTTCCGAAGCCCTTAAGAATCCATCGGATCTTGCGGATGCTCAGGAGACGTTGGCGGATATCGCAGAGAATGTTATGTCTACCATGATTGTCGAGGATCCGCAGATGCGTTCGCTGGATCTTCGCATGCTCAGGCAGATGAGTACACAGTTTTCCCTCTGCGCCAAGCAGGCAAAGGAAGAGGAATGCTATGTTATCCCCATTGAAACCGGCGATTCTGTTACGGGTGTATCCTTAAAGGTCGTTCGCGGAAAAAAGGAAAAAGGACTTGTCGATATTCTTTTTGATGGAGGACGAATGGGAAAGGTGGCAGCAGCCTTTCGGGCACAGGAGCACGGAATTTCCGGTATGATCGCTGTGGATGAGGAGGAAACGGAAAGACTTCTCAGGGATCATATGGAGGAGCTGTCGGCCGCCATGCAGGAAACCGGGGATGGCAGCAGCGAAGCGGTCGACATCAAAGTGACATATGTATCCGATTTGTCTCTTACTCGCTCTCAGATGGTTGCCATCAGCCGGGAGAATAAAATGAGGGAAAGCGGAGAGCTGGCAGAAACAAAGGAAGATCCGGTTCAGACCAGACGGCTTTATCATATTGCGGAGAGCTTTATCCGGTCCGTGCAGGAGTTGGTACAGTAATATTAACGGACCGCAATTCGGTCAACGGTTTCCTGGGTATCCGGCGTGGTCATGGATTCCGTGTCTGTCATGGATTCTGTATCGGAAGCATTCTTCTTTTCCAGATAGGTACAGGCGCCCTGATAGATGGCCCGGGCCAGCTTTTCCTGGTAGGCTTCGTCCGTTAGATTTTTAGCTTCCGTTTCATTGCTTAAGAACCCACATTCTACAATTACCGTAGGTGTGGGTGTTTTTTTGAGAATGTAGTAGTCATTGTTGGATTTGGACACCCGGGGCTTTGGCGGATTCAGAGTTGTGTTGAGGCTCTCCTGGATCGTTGCAGCAATCTCCTCCCCCTCCGGCGACTGGTCGAAAAAGAACACCTGGGGTCCGCTCACCGAACTATCCGGAAAGCTGTTCTGATGGATGCAGATAGTCATCACAGGGTTGGTTTTGGTGATCAGGGCAACCCGGTTATGTAGATCCTCCACCTTGACATTTTTGCTGTTGGAGTCCGCAAGAACCTTGTCATCCGTTCTCGTCAGGACGACTCGAAAGCCCTTATTCTCAAAGAGAGGTTTTAATTTGTAAACAATGGAAAGGTTGAGATCCTTTTCGAGAATGTTGTCAGCTCCCACCTTTCCCGGGTCAGCGCCACCATGTCCGGCATCCAGTACAATGCATGGCTTGCCGTCTTCTGTCTGTTTGGCAGAGACAAAGGCTGCGCCTGCCCGGGCAAGGAAGAAAGAACTGACGAATAGACAGGCAATCATTAAAATTTCCAGTTTTCTGTGCATAAATCCCTCTGGGGGTAGTAAGGCTTACTGTAATTTATGCAGGAAAACTAATGAATATACTTGATAATCGTATCCCAGATATCACTTGTTTCAAAACCGAGTCTCCAAAAAGACGCGCCGGCGAGGCTGTTTTCTTCCACCAGCTTTAAACGGGCTTCGGCTGATTGAGCATCCTCCAGCCATACCTGGTAAGTGATGCCGTCCGCCTGAAATTCCGAATAGTTCTGTCCACAATCGGCAAGCCAGGTTTTGGTGGCACCATTGGTGGTCAGAAGGTCGGAAGCGGCTTTCATGCCATAGCCTTTGGAAGAAATTTCATAGGAGGTTTCAGCAGCATCCTTGTCCTTCGGGGTTAGAGCCCACACTCTGGTATAGAAGGGCATTCCGAGAATCAGCTGTTCGGAAGGAACCTCTTTTAAGGTGTCGGCAACTCCCTGTTTTACCCAATTCAGGGAAGCAACGGAACCTGCCTCTTCTGAGCCGGCATAGTGCTCATCATATCCCATCATGACAACATAATCTGCAAAGCGGGCCTGTTCCTCCCGATTATAGAAGGAGGTGTAGGCGGTTGGGACGTAGTTGTCAACAGACAGAACAATACCATTGTTTGCACATTTTATGGACAGCTCCCGGACAAGCTGAATAAAAGCATCACCGACTTTTTCTCGATTTAAGGCTTCGAAATCCAGATTGATTCCGTCCAGATTATATTGAATGGCCATAGCAACAATCTGATTGACCAGATTCTGTCTCTTGGAAGTGTGAGTCAGTACTTCTGTGGAATCAACATCCTTGTTTTCCAGATTGCTGACCAGAGCCCATACCTCAATCCCCTGTGAATGGCAGTAGTTGACGTAATCCATGCTGGCAAGATTAGAGAGATTGCCATTGTTGTCATTCAGATAGAACCATGTGGGAGAAATGACATTTAAGCCCTTGGTTTTTGCCAGAACAGAAGAAACAGCTGCGTTTTCCGACGGGGTATTCACGTAGTGCCAGGCCATGCAGATTTTAAAATCTTTGGTAATATGTGCATAGGTTTCCGGTTCAGCCTCGCTTTTGCGGGTTTTGGTTTCCGGTTTGGCGAGAGTTTTATTTTTCAGATAGCCGATAATTCCGTCGTTTGTCAAAACCTTGGTCCAGCTGTCACCGGACTCGAGGACGGTTACCTCCTCTTTGGCTTTGGCATCCTTTAGAATCGGGCTTTTAATACCGCCCTTCTGACGGATAGCGGTGTCTTTTTTCAGCGCTGCGGTCTGGTAGTCTCCCCATTGATTGGTAATGACCAGACGGTGAGGCTCAGCGATATATTCATAAATAAAATCCGAATACTTTTTTACGAATTCCAGGTCGATATAGGCGGTATCCGAAGCTGCCTTTACGATGGGGCGACCATAATCCACAGAGGATTTCGTAATAAGGTAACTGTTCTGGTCAGCCTCGGCGGAGATCAGTTCCCGCGGAGTGGCGTAAAGGAGTATATTCTCATTGTGATCCCAGTAGAATCGTGGATTTAAAATGTCGTGGACAAAATGATAATCCAGATAGATCTTACCCCCAATCACCTTGGCCTTATCTTCCAGAAGTTCGTTGTTCAACACAATGGCAACTTCATCATTTGAAGAAAGCCCATAGTAGGCATTCAGATCTTCATGTTCGCTGCTGGGCGTATATCTGCGGATCAGCATGGAAGCTCCAACGCCTGCGATCACCAGTGCAATCAGCGCACAGACCACGAGAACCGGTATCATTTTTTTCTTCATAAGCAAATCCCTTCCTTAGTTTATTCGTTATTAAAAGTGTCGTTTCATGTCGATACTTACAAAGATTATAGCATTCTGATTTCAGAGATTCAAACGATATCATAGAAAATTAAGAAAAAGGTATATATGAAAAACCGGCAGCAATCTGCCACCGGTTTTTCTTCATCTTTTTTCCATTTTACTCGGCGGTTGGTAAAAAGTCATTGCATTGAGACTCCCTTCACCAAGTGCCGGATTACCCTGTTTAAAAAATATAATTTTACGTTGTTAATAAGTTGCCTTTTGTCCCATCATACCAGCAAGATTGATAACCAGCCCCTGGTATATTTCTGGTCCATATTCAATAAGAAGCTGATCCTGATTTGTTGACAATGTGATAACTAGTCTCCTTTCATAATTTCTTCAAAAAATGAAAAATACCCAGAGGTAATGTGTAAGGGGTCCCTGAGAACAGGCATAGGTTCCGCTTGAATTCCGAAATCTGCCCGGAGTCTTGCATAGTCGCTTTTTGTCCCATCTCGCCCAACTGTTTTTAACGTATTCCATGGTGTATTATTTTTTTGCAGTTGCTTTGCAAATCGCTCCAGCTTTGCAGATTTCCAGATGCTGACATCAGTAACCACAACTCTGCGGTCGCAGCGAAGAAATTCCGGAAGGGTATGTTCTGTCAGCACGCCAAAATCCAGAATATAATATTTGTAACGCAGATTCAGTATTTCTGACATTCTCCGGGTGGTTAATCCGGGGTAGTAGATGATTCCCTGATGCCGGAAGGGGGCCGATGGGTCTGTTTCCTTTGACAGGGCACAGATCTCATGGCTGGAATTTACCTCCAGATAGGCAGTACGGGAAAGATATCTGCTGTGCAGAAAATTGGAAAGCGCAATACAAAAATGTGTAACGCCAACATTTGCAGAGGTTCCACAGACACCTACCGATGCAGGAGCCGGGAAATAAGGTTTCTGATATTTAAAAATAAGCGGTTCCGTCCTTTCTCAAAAGACAGCCAGTGGACAAAGTCCTGTTTCTCCCTGTCCGGTCGGAAAATACCCGTATTATAAGGATATGGATAGACCGGTATGGAAAATTTTCTGGCAAAATACGCAGCAGAGCTTCGGTCACACAAATTGGCAATGATTTTCAGGCGGTCTCCAAATTTTTGCAGAAGAAAATCTTTGGGTTTTGCATCGTCACGGTGCCAGACAGCTCCTCCACAGATATAGAGGATCTGGTCTGCTGCTGCAAGAGACGAAAAGGTATAGTCCAATCCGTAGTCTCTGACAACAACCTGTGCGTCCGGCATGTTGATCTCGATGCCTTTGTCGTATTTGGGATAGCCTTTAAAACATTGATAACTGTAGCACCCGTTATGTTCTCTCGCATGCTTGAGCTGTCTGATGGCTTTCCTTAAGCTGTCATTCCAGTTCGCTTCCTGATAGATACTGGAAATGCCCAGTGCATTGAGTTGTGTTACCAAGGATACTGCTATGTGTGTACTTCCGCAGCCACTATGACTCCCAATGACTGCGATGGTTTTTCTGAGATTCGTTCCTTCCTTCTGTTTGTCTGCTTTCTGCAGGCCTTCTGTGAGTTCCGATACGGTCTGATACCGAAGCTTCGGGTCTGCATGGATTGCTTTTTGGATTATAGGTTGGATCATTCGGTTAGTAGAAGCATCAAGATAAGGCGTCATAAACTCCAAAACCTTTCCGATGCTGTAAATATCCGATGCCGGCGTAATGGGCCGGCCATTTGCCAGCTCCGGTGCTGAAAATTCTACATTGCCGAATGAATTGACATCGTTTCCGGAATTGCCAATAAATGATGCGACGCTGAAGTCGATTAATTTAATTTGTAATCCACATACTATAATGTGCTCCGGTTTCAGATCCCGATATAAGATCGGTGCCGGATGCAGGGTATGCAGATACGAAAAAATACCGCACAGCTGATCACAAAATTGAAAAAACAAATTTCTGGAAATCGATTGCTGATGAAGCAGAAATTCTTCTAAAGACTCACCCTCAATATATTCTTCCACCAGATAGTAAAAGGATTCATCTTCTTCAAAATCATAGATGGTTGGGATCCCCGGGTGTTGTATCGACTTTAGAATCTGTGCTTCTGATACTGCGAAGAGCGTAGGAACGTTCATTTTGGGGATAACCTTAATAGCACGGTCCAGCTCTAAAGATTGCTGCCTGGCTAAAAATACCGATCCGCTTGTGCCCTGGCCAAGGGGCTTAATGATCTGATATCTGCCTGACAAAGTAAATTGATTATTAAAATTCATATGCTCCTATGGGGTAGGAACGTATCTCATGGATACACTTATAGCATACTTTTTTTCCCAATGCAAGCTTTTTTTTAAAAAAATTTAAGAAGTGGAAACTTTACATTGGCCGGACATTTGATTATAATAGGTGTACGATTTACAAGGAAATAGCGATAAGGATGTGATGATACATGAAGATAGAAAAAATCAATGATAACCAGATCCGCTGCACCCTGACGAAGCAGGATCTGGCGGACCGTCAGATTAATTTGAAGGAGCTTGCCTACGGCTCTGAGAAGGCAAAAATGCTCTTTCGGGATATGATTCAGCAGGCAAATTACGAGTTTGGCTTTGAGACCAATGATATTCCGCTTATGGTGGAGGCCATACCGCTTTCCTCTGAGTCCCTGATTCTGCTGATTACGAAGGTAGAGTATCCCGAGGAACTGGATACCCGTTTCTCCAGATTCTCAGACCCGGATGAGGCTGAATTGTTTGCGTCTGCTTCAGATGCCTCTTCGGCTTTCGATATGAAGGGGGCTGACGATGTCCTTGGGATTTTTAACAGGCTTCGGGAGGAGAAACTGGCGGCAGAGAGTAAGAAGCAGCAGTCGGCCGGGGAGAATGATCGGACAGTAGTGAGCGTTCCGGAGGATTTCACCCGGATGTTTGAGTTTGAATCTCTGGGGCAGGTTCAGAGGTTTTCCCGTGTACTGGGTGATTATTATGATGGCCGGAATGAACTCTATAAAGATGAGAAAAAGAACCGGTTTTACCTTTTTCTGCATAAGGATGCACATACGCCGGAGCAGTTTAACAGGGTATGCAATATCGCCTGTGAATATGCGGGACAGAAGAATTACACATCAGCGGTTGGTGCATACTTCTTAGAACATGGTACAAGGATTGCAGGACCCGATGCCCTTGCGATGCTGGCTGAATTATAGAGAGAATTGTGACAGAAAGAAAAAGGCTGCGGATTATTATCTCCGCAGCCTTTTTTCACATCTCTTATGCGTTTGCATCGTGCTCTAAGAAATTGTTGATATCATCAACCAGGTCATCCGGTTCAATTCCGTGAACCATGGCAGCCTCTGCAATGGTCTCCATCTGGGAAGACGGGCAGCCGAGACAGTGCATGCCGATTCCTAAAAGCATAGGTGCAATATTTTCATCGATCTGAAGAAGCTCTCCGATCATGGTATCCTTGGTTACTTTAGCCATTGGATGCATCCTCCTTTGCAATTGTTTTCTCAATGTTGCTATTATAATACGATTTCCCCTTAATTGCAAATTATACTTGCATTCCGGTTAAAATTTTTTGCAGAGGTGACGATATAATAAGCAGATGAAATGACAGGGAATGTCAAATCCAAGGCACGGATGCTGAACGGATCGGAAGGAATACTATGAAAATAAATCGTAATATGTCTGCTGTCATGACAAATAAGCATTTGCTTCGCACAGAAAATCGGTTGACCAGCTCCATGGAGCGTTTGTCCAGCGGTCTTAAAATCAATAAAGCCGGCGATAATCCGGCTGGTCTTGCTATTTCCAAGAAAATGAAGGCGCAGATTGACGGCCTTGATCAGGCAAAATCCAATGCGACAGATGGAGACGCTGTACTTCGGACGGCGGATGGTGCGTTGAACGAGGTCAGCAGTATCTTACAGAGAATCCGCGAGCTCAGTGTCCAGGCTGCCAACGGAACCAACAGCTACAATGACCGGAAAAGTATGCAGGAGGAGATTGACAAGCTCACAGAGGAGGTCGACCGGATTTCCGAGGATACCGAGTATAATACCAAAACACTTCTGGATGGATCCTCCGATGTGCGGGTCTACTCCACACAGACGGAACGGATGCAGGTGTCGGATACTGTGATTCCGGGACAGTATAAATTGAATGTCACCCAGCCGGCAGAACAGGCAGAATATACATTTACCAGGCCGACCGGAACTGTGGATGGAAGAATCTCTATCAATGGGGTCGTCATGGATTATCAGGCAGGTATGAGCGAGGAGGATTTCTTCGGAGCACTCCGGAGCACGGCAGAGCAGGGTGGATGCACCGCAGAGCGGCTGGCGGGAGGCGGATACCGGCTTACTTCGGAGGATTACGGTACAGGCGCAATGATGAGTCTGGAAGTTGGAAAAGCATTCGCACAGGACATCGGACTTTCTGGAGATCCTGACGCTGTTTACACAGAAAATGATTCCACCTACACCCTGAACAAAAAGGGAAAGGATGCGAAGGTGGAGCTGCAGACGGATGAAGGTTTTTCTGAGACCGCGACGACCTCGGTACGGGGAAACCGTGTCAAAATTACAGACAAAGGTGGTTTTTCCATGGATTTTCTCCTGAAAGAGCAGATTTCCCAGGAGGTAAAGATTCATGTGACAGATATCGGGCCGATGTCGATTCAGATCGGGGCTAACCAGTATGAGGATATGGAGGTGCGGATACCGGAGGTCTCTTCAGAAAGCCTCTACCTTGATACGGTGGATGTGACGAAGAGCGGCGGTCCGGAAAAGGCAATGGAGACACTGGATGAAGCGATTGCAAGATTAAGTTCCATTCGTTCCGGGATCGGAGCCTTCACCAATCGTCTGGAATATGCCACAAACAGCCTGGCGGAAACGAAGGAGGATATGACCTCTGCCTACTCTAATATTCTGGATACGGATATGGCAGAAGAGATGACAGAGTATACGCAGCAGAATATTCTGGAGCAGGCATCTATTTCTGTGCTGTCACAGGCAAATGATCTGCCGCAGCAGGTGCTGTCTCTTTTACAGTAGGCATTTGAAACGGAGGAATTTTGAATGGATGACCAGTTAAAGCAGGATTTTACAAGGCGGCTTTCCCAGTGTAATTCCGGTGGAATGATTGTGATTATGTACGAAATTCTGTTTGCCTATGCAGAGGATGCAAAAAAAGCATTTGCAGATGGGGAGCGGGGGCAAATAAAGGAGTCGGTCCGGAAGGTGCAGAGAGTGCTGGATGAGCTGATTGAAAGCCTTGATTTTTCTTATGAGCTGTCCAATCAGCTCTATGCACTGTATACCTTTTGCAAGCGGGAGCTTGCCAGGTCGCTGTACCAGAACAGCCCGGAGGGACTGCGGGAGGCCGAAAAAATACTCAGACGGCTTTACGGCTCCTTTGTTCAGGCAGCCAGTCAGGATACCAGCGGGCCGGTAATGGGAAATGCCCAGCAGGTGTACGCCGGCATGACCTATGGCCGGGGACAGCTTACGGAAAGCTATATGGATAATGATTCTCAGAGAGGGTTCTTCGTGTAGGAGCCCTCTAATTTTTTTACACAGCCCAGCAGAAATTTGTAGCGCATCTGGACCGCCTTGGCCTGATAGATATAATAGTCGATCAAGTCCGGTTCAACAACATTCTGCAAATTTTGGTATGCACAGTTGAGCTCTGCTGTGGTTTGATGCAGATCGTCGATCAGCATTTCG
This sequence comes from uncultured Lachnospiraceae bacterium, assembly GCA_945949045.1. Taxonomy (GTDB): domain Bacteria; phylum Bacillota; class Clostridia; order Lachnospirales; family Lachnospiraceae; genus Roseburia. The sequence continues at coordinate 9,628 of CAMFDG010000028.1, read as the reverse complement.
TACCCGTCGGGAGGGGCCGGGGTTGTCTTAAAAAACTTCAAAAAATCACCTGCTTTCTATCTGGTCTTTTTACAAGTATAAGCAGAAATGGAAAACTTATACAAAAAATTTTGCAAAAAAATTCTTGACAAACAAAAAGTGCGATGCTAAAATTCGATTTACAACAAAAGAGGTGATGCAATTGAGTGCGATGCAGTATGCATCGGAAGCAGTCCTGTACACAATACTTGTTGTGGCCGTGGTACAGGATTTTATGTACACGAAGATCAGTAACCGGCTGATTCTCGTGGGACTTATTCTATCGCTGGCATTCGGTATAATCCTGGGTGGAGTGTCGCGAATTCCTTATATTCTTTTGAATATATCTTTTCCGGTTATCGTGTTATATCTGTTATATCTTTTAGGCGTGTTGGGCGCCGGAGATATCAAATTATTTTCCGTAATAGGTGGACTTACAAATTTCACAAGGTTAACGCACTGTATGCTGGCGGCTTTCTTTGCAGGCGGAGTGATTGCGGTAGTAAAAATGTTGTTGAACCGTAATCTGAATTTCAGTCTGTTTAAGGGTCAGCTGTTCCTTCGGGAGGTTCTTAAGGGGAACATGATGTCTTATCGGGACACCTTGGCGGAAGAGCACAATTTGATGCACTTTTCCGTGGCGATTCTGATTGGCTGTGCTCTGGCGGAACTATACAGCTATACGCAGTGCTGACAGGAAGGAGGTACGATGAAGAGAGTTCGGATTGGACTCTGTATGGGAGACCGGGAATATGGGGACCGGTTTACCGGCTGTCTGATGAATCATTACAGAGAACAGCTGGAGCTTCATATCTACACAGAGACAGAAAGCTTATGGCTGGACGTGGCAGAGTTTGATGTGATTCTTCTTTCGGATTATGAGGGGATAATTGGGGATCAGGCAAAAGAAAAGCCAGTTATTTACCTTTATGACAGGGAGGAGGATGTGGAGCCCCGGCAGGAGGAAGGGGTGTATTTTGTGGATAAGTATCAGGAGGTTAATAAAATTGTTGACGAGATCTTAAAACAGATTGGGGAGGAAATCAAAAGCGTCTGTCAAAATGGCAGTCTTCAGGGTAAATATCAGGTTATTGCAGTATATTCTCTGGCGGAAAATGAATATCAGCTGCCTTTTGCAGTGACATTGTCTTCCATCCTCAGCGAAAAGGAGCGGGTGCTTCTTGTGGATATGCAGGAAAACAGCGGGCTTTCCCAGCTGGTGGATTGCGAGAGCAGTTCTGGTCTGGAGGAACTTTTGGTAATGGCGGAAAGCGGGACTTATTCCAAGAGCCGGATTGTTTCCTGTATCGGGCATCTGGACCGTGCAGATGTGATCTATCCGGCCCACAATACGGAATGCCTGTGTGAAGCCCGGAGCACGACTTACCAGAAACTGATGCAGCTTTTGGCGCAGGAGCAGAATTACAGCACACTGGTTCTAAATCTTGGGTCCCGGTTTGTAGGATTTTTCGAACTGCTGTCAGCCTGCCAGAACATTTATCTGATGAAAAGCAGAGGCGGGCTTGGACAATGGAGGGAGAAAGAATTTATGGAGGAGATCAGGAAACACGGAGATGACTGGAATCTCAAGATAAAGGAAATAGAGATTCCGCTTGCCGCCTCTCCGGTTATATCCTGCGAGCGATTGGTAGAACAGTGGAAATGGAATGAATTCGGAGACAGCATCCGGAGAATGATGCCGGGGGTGGTACCCGTTGGATGAACTGGTCAGCCGGATTCGGGAATCGGTGTTGAGTCGGATGGATCTGTCGAGAGATCTTACGGATGAAGAAATCGGAAATCTGATTGGAGAGGAAACTGCGCGGCTGGCATCGGATATTTCCCTGTCACTTCATGGGCGAATCCAATTGGAAAGACGGGTCTTTAACTCTCTCCGCAGGCTGGATGCCCTGCAGGAGCTGCTGGATGATCCGGAGGTCTCGGAGGTGATGGTAAACGGAGCTTCCCACATATTTTATGAAAAGGCAGGAGAGGTATTTCGATGGGATCAGGGTTTTGCCAGTGAAGAGAAGATGCAGGATGTGATCCAGCAGATTGTTGGAAGACACAACCGTGTGGTGAACCTTTCCAATCCCATTGTGGATACCAGACTTGAGGATGGTTCCCGTGTCAACATTGTCCTTTCACCTATTTCCATTGATGGGTCAGCGATCACAATACGTAAATTTCCGGAGGAGCCAATGGATATGAGCGCGCTCATTGCCCAAAATGCAATTCATGAAGAGGCGGCTGAGCTGTTGGAGTGTCTTGTGAGAGCTCGCTACAGTATACTGATTTCCGGAGGCACCAGCTCTGGAAAGACTACATTTCTCAATGCGTTGTCGCAGTATATCCCTGTTAACGAGAGAGTCATTACAATAGAGGATTCAGCGGAGCTGCAGATTCAGGGTGTTTCCAACCTGGTTCGGCTCGAGACCAGAAATGCCAATATGGAGGGCGTCATGCCAGTGACAATTCGGGATCTGATCAAGACTGCTCTTCGCATGCGTCCGGACCGGATCATTGTGGGAGAGTGCCGGGGGGCGGAGACTTTTGACATGCTGCAGGCCCTGAATACAGGGCATGATGGAGGCCTGACTACCGCTCACGGCAATTCTGCAAAGGACATTCTGGCAAGGCTGGAGATGATGGTTCTTATGGGAATGGAGCTTCCCCTTGCAGCAATACGTCAGCAGATTGCTTCCGGAATTGATTTGATCGTGCATCTGGGGCGGCTGTCCGACAGAAGCCGCAGAGTATTGGAAATCACAGAATTATGCGGTATGAAGGATGGGGAAATCATTCTATCGCCCCTCTATCAGCTTCAGGGTGAGGAGGGAAGCTGGCAGCTGGTTCAGACAGGAGTTCTGAAAAATCAAAAGAAATTGAAAATGGCAGGGATGGAGCTGCCGATGGGGCAGGCCTAGAAGTCGGTCAGGAGAGGGTGTATGAATTACAGAATATACAAATTGAAACCTGGGCAGTTTTGGAAGTGTCTGGGCACCGCTTTTCTGTTAGGTGGTCTTCTGGCGTATTTATTTTATGACAGCTGGCTGGGACTTATTTTAATTATTCCGTTATTTCTTATTATAAAAAGACGCGAGGAAAAGCGAGGGGCGGAGGCTTTACAGAATGAGCTTGCAAAAGAATTTCTGGATGCGCTTCGAAGTGTCAGTTCATCGCTTTTAGCCGGTCTCTCGATGGAAAATGCGTGGAGAGAGGCCCAACGCGAAATGGTCCGTTTATACGGAGAGGATTCCCTGCTGGCCAGGGAATTGGAGATTATGAATCATTCGGTAGGATATAATATGCCGCTGGAGGACCTGCTCTCTGATTTTGGAGAGAGGTCCGGTAATGCAGACATCGCCAGCTTTGCGGAGGTTTTTGCTTTCGCAAAACGGAGTGGGGGTAATTTTATAACCATCATAGAGGCCACCGCTGAGCATATGAGGGCGTGCTATGAGACAGAGAGGGAAATACAGGTTCTTGTGGCTTCCAGAAGGATGGAGCAGAAGGTTATGAATGTGATGCCTATGCTGATACTGGCATACCTGAAGCTTACATCGTCGGGGTTTTTGGATGTGTTGTATAAAAATGCGTTGGGAGTGCTGTTTATGAGTGTATGCCTGCTTTTATATGGGGGAGCGTTGATGCTCGCCGAGCGCATCCTTAGGATTCGAGTGTAAAGATATAAGAGAGAGGGGAAAAATGGACAGAAAACGCTGGATAGAAGCTGTCATCGTCTGTGTGATACTTTTATTATTGGCAGCATATGCAGAAAGCTCCGGGAATAAATTACAGGACAATCATGTTCTGGCACGGGAAAAGGAGGGGGGCAGGGATCAATCGGTTGAATTGCTTCTGGATGCCGGGGATGTCCTGCAGGATTATGAGTATCAGGTTACGATCCCGGCTACAGGAATTACCGGACAGCAGGCAAAGGAGTATTTTGCCCAGGCGAAGAAGGAGATTGATCAAAGCTTTTACGAGGCCGGAGAGAAGCCGGAGCATGTGACTGCCGCGGTACATATGCAAAATTCCTATGCCGGAGGATTGGTAAAGGCAGAGTGGTCCTTCGACCGCAGTGATATCGTCGATGTGAATGGAAATATGACGGATGAAGAAATTCCGGGGAATGGCGTTTCCGTGCAGGCTTGTGTCACACTTCGCTGCGGGGAGGAGCGGGAGGAATATGTATTCTCATTTATGGTATATCCCCGCTCTCTTACGGACAGGGAACAGTTTCTGCTGGATCTCCAGAAGGCGTTGGCAGAAGAAGGAGAAAAAAAGGGAACCAGCTCCTTTGTCCTTCCGGAAAGACTTGATGGAATAAAACTGCAATGGCGGCAGAAAAAAGAACATATGGTAATAAAAGTGCTCTTTTTTGAGATTGTGGTTCTGATTCTGCTTCGTCTGGCAATGTTGGAGCGAAGACGGATAGAGGAGAAAAAAAGGAAGGAGCAGATGGAACTTGACTATTCGGAGGTTGTCAATAAACTCCTTATCTTATTGGGTTCCGGTATGTCCCTGAAACAATCATGGAATCGAATTTCCACGCAGTATCTTGATAAGCGGAAGAAAAAACGGACTCAGAAAAGAGCAGTTTACGAGGAAATGCTTACTGCTAATTATGAGATATGTGATGGAGAAAGCGAGCGTCTTGCCTATGAAAAATTTGGAGAGAGGACGGGGCTTGGTTCCTATCAGAGGCTTGTCCGGATCCTGCTCCAGAATCTTCAGACGGGAAGCAGAGGGCTTTGTGCGCTTTTGGGACAAGAGGCCTCTGATGCTCTGGAGGAGAGAAAGGCGCTTGCCAAAAAAATGGGTGAGGAGGCCGGAACAAAAATGCTTCTGCCTCTGATCCTGATGCTGGGAATTGTAATAGCAATTATAATGGTTCCGGCAATGCTATCATTTAACGTATAGGGGGTAAAAATTATGTTAGGATTTAAGAACTTTATTTGCGACGAGGATGGAATCGGAGTGGTGGAAATGATATTAATTGTGGTGGTATTAATCGGCCTGGTATTGATCTTTAAGAGCAGTCTGACAAATCTTGTCAATGATACCTTCAAGAAAATTAAAGATCAGGCAGGAGAGGTATAGTGCGGCAGAGAGGAAGTATTACCGTATTTGCGTCCCTGTCTCTGATGTTGGTCGCACAATTGATCTTTACCTTTCTCGAGGGGGCGCACTGCCAGGAGGTGGCCAAGTGTGCCCGGATGAATACAGAGTCCGCGCTGGAATCGGTGTTTGCAGATTACTGCACACCTCTCTGGGAGAACTATCATCTTTTGGGATTTGTTGCAGAAACGGGTGATGGAGCGTTTGCTCTCAATAACAGAGAAGCACAGGTCAGACGCCTCACACAGGAATCGCTGGGAACGGGAAGTCATCTTCTCCATATGGATATGACAGATGTGGAGTTCTCTTCCTATCTGTTGATGAGTGATCAGGCGGGACGTGTGTTTGAGGAAGCGGTATGTGCTTATATGAAGCAAAATGTCGGGTATGAGGCGGCCAAAACCTTGTATGGCAGTTATGAGGCTGTTTTGGATCTGGATAAAAAATACAAGGGCAGTGATGAGAGTATCGAGAATGCGAGACAGGCATTGGAGGAGGCAAAACAGCAGGCGGAAGAACAGTCAGGGATGCAGGTGGATAAGGGACAGACACAGACCGCATTTCTTTATGGGGAAAACTCACTTGCTGGCCGGGGAATGACCATGGCGCACAGAAATACCACTCAAAAGTCCAGTAAGAGGAAGAAAGAAACAAAAAAGAAAAAACCTGAAAAGCAAACACAGATCAACGAAACGGAATCTGCAGATGAGGAAGAGGAGAATCTTTTGGATACAATCGCAGAGGCAAAACAGAAGGGGGTGCTTACTCTTGTACTCCAACAGGACAGTAAGCTGTCTGATTGTGCCATAAAGCTCGATCAGACCGTTTCCCATCGCAGCCTGAGGAGCGGAACAGGGGAGATGCTGCCGGACAGTGACTGGTACCAGAAGGTGCTTCTCAATCAGTATCTGATCAACTATCTCGGCTGTTATACAGACAAGCTGGATCATCAGTCTCTAAATTATGAGATGGAGTATGTGCTGGCAGGAAAGGAGAAGGACAGCGAGAACCTGAAAATCGTAGTGGAGGAGCTTTTGGCTATTCGGGAGGCTCTCAATATGGCAAGTATTATGGCAATGCCGGACAAACAGACTGAGGCTATGACACTTGCGCTTACGATTGCCGGGGCAACGGTCAATCCATTGATTATCGAGGCTGTGAAATATGGCATTCTTGCGGCCTGGGCTTTCGTGGAGAGCGTTTTAGACCTTCGAACGCTTCTGGCAGGTGGAAAGATTGCAATGGTGAAAAGTGAACTGGAATGGACCTCGAACCTGAGTGCTCTTCCGGAGCTGTTATCGGGATGGAGCTGTGCGAAGGAGAGCCCTCAGGGCATGGATTACAAGTCCTGTCTCGGACTGCTTCTCTATTTTCATGGGGAGCAGCAACTGTCGATGAGGGCCATGGATGTGGAGGAGACTGCGATACAGAGCCTTGAGGGATATGATAATTTCCAGATGGATCATCTGGTTTGTGATGCCGACATCTGTGCGTCCTATGGATACAAGCCGGCATTTCTCAGCTTTGTTCATTTGCTGAAGGATAAAACGGGTCAGTTTCAGATTCAAAATAAGGCACGATACAGCTATTTCGAGAAAGGGGGTGCATAAGTGTGTCTTTTTGCATACAGGATAAAAAAACAGAGATTATAAAACCTTTCCCGAAGACAGCAGTGCCTCCGAAATGTAAAAAGACACTCTTATGCGCCAGACTTTCGGCTTCCTATACGCTGGAGGCAGCAGTTGTCCTGCCGCTTTTGGCCGGCTTTTTTGCATCAATTTTGTTTTTCTTTCGCGTGCTTCAGGTTCAGACACAAGTACAGGAATCCTTATATTATGCGGGGCGCAAGACGGCCTGTGAGGCCTGTGTGACGGATTCTCCGGCTGTGCTCCGGGCGACTGCAGAGGTTTATTTCCGAAAAGAGCTGAGTCAGTACCAGGTGCCTGAAAAATTCGTAAGGGGCGGTACAATAGGGATTTCACTTCTGCAGTCAGAGTTTTCGGACAGCGAGATCAAATTGTGTGCGGACTACAGGGTCCGGCTTCCGATTGCTTTTTTTAACGTGCGGGATGTCCGTGTATCCCAGAGCAGTAAAAACCGGAAATGGACAGGGGATGCGAATGGGGGAAATACAGAGGATTATGTCTACGTGACAGAGCATGGAAGTGTGTACCACAGTGGGAGAAGCTGTCCGTATCTGGACTTGTCAATAAGAGCGGTACAATATAAAGAGCTGGGGGGACTTAGAAATAAAAGTGCGCATAAATACTACGCGTGCCCTGAATGCGTGGCAGAAAATTCGGGCAACGGAATCGTATATATTACAGATTACGGTACCTGCTATCATGACAGCCTCTCCTGCAGCGGGTTGAAGCGGACCGTTTATCTGGTTCCTGTGTCAAAAACCGGTGGGAAGGGTCCGTGTTCGAAATGCAGTTTGGGAGAGGGGAAGGAAAGATATTGAAGGAGCAGCTTTTGATGATTCGTTCGCTGGTACTGCTGGTGGGATTGATGGCGTTGGGGGTGGAAGACTTGTGGAAAAAACAGATCAGCTCCCTTCCTCTGATCCTGATGGCGGTGGCGGGAGGTGTATTCTCAGTTGTCACCGGAGATTGGAAGGATTGGATGGTGATACTGCGATTTCTGCCTGGGGGTATCACTCTGCTTTTGGCATGGCTTACAAAGGAAAGTATTGGTTATGGAGATGCCCTTGTGCTTTTATGTATGGGATGTTTTCTGCCGACAGTACAAATTCTGAATTTATGTATGTGCGCTTTGACCATGTCCGGTATCTGGGCGCTGTTTTTATTACTGGTCAGAAAGAAAAATCGAAAAACACAGATTCCGTTTGTGCCTTTTCTGCTGGCAGCGTATGGGATTGTGATCTTATAAATGTTCGAGGATGTTCAGGATAGGAGAGAATATGAGAAAATGGAAGGCAAGCTATACGGTGGAGGCGTCGTTTCTGATGCCTCTGGTTATTGGGACAATGGCGTTAGCGATGAGGATCGGCATTGCGTGCTACGAGGAAGTACGGGATGGGAAGGAAGCACAGAGGACAGCACAGCTTTGGGAGGTAAAGGAATTTTATCGTTATCAATCCTTGAAGGAGGTCGTTCATGATTAATCGGGAAATCGTATATGAGAGGAATCTGACAGGAAGTTATATGAAGATTCCGGCGGGGATTCATGCCGGGTTGGATGAACGGCTGATGTTAAGAAAGAAAATACAGGGTGCGCTTCCTGTGGAAAAGGCATATGTGGATGGGAATGGGCAGTACTGGTATAACATTTCGGGAAAACAGTCCCTGGATGTATACTGCAGGATCAAACCGGTGGGAATTGAACTGATTGAGCGGCTGATTGTCAGCATTTGCAGTGAGATGGAAATTCTGGAGTGGAATATGATCCGCACAAGCTGCCTTTGTCTGGATCCGGAGCTGATTTTTGTCACTAACAGTAATCAGGAATTTATTTTTACTATTTATCCGGATGGAACCGGCGGAATTGAAAAGGAATTTGAACAGTTGATGGAATATCTGCTGACCAGGATCGATCACAAGGATACGCAGGCAGTGCGGGCGGCGTATAGTATTTATGAGCAGTCCCTCAGGGAAGGATACTCGATTATGGATCTACGCAGCGTGATCATGGATTCCAAAAAGCAGGATGATGCTGTGCAGCGGGAGCAGAGCACCGTCATTGAGAATCGTCCGGAGTATATTTCCCCTTCCTATGCATCTGCTCCCCAAGCGCCGGAGGAGGTACATCGGGAAAGCCGCCGGGAGTCCGGAACGGGAAAGAAACCGAAAAAAATAAAAACACAGCCGGACAGGAAGACGGGCTGGCTGGAGAGGCTCCGGCAGAAGCTCACAGACTGGGGGATCCTGGAGCCGGAGCAAAGTAAAAAGAAGGAGGAAGTTCGTCCGGTTTATCCTGAAGAGATATATACAGAGCCGGAGCCTGTCATCCATCCCACGATCTGCCTGAGCAGCTATGTGGGAAAGGCCAGGGGAGTTCTTTTGTATCAGGGATCGGACAAGCTGGAAGACATCCGAATGGAGGGCAGCAGTCTTCGAATCGGGTATGGGAAGGATGCGGATATCCGGATTGATCGGGATACTGTCAGCAATCTGCACGCAAGGATTGACAGGGAGGGGGATGCCTATTATATTGAGGATCTGAATTCCACCAATGGGACCTTCGTCAATGATGAACCACTTGCCTATAAGGAGAGACGAAAGCTGGAAAGTAACGACAGCGTAAGATTTGCAGATATCAGGTATCGTTTTGTCTGATAAAACATTCTTGTGTTTGCCATCGTAAGACGTTATACTTAAATAAATGACGCAGAATGGAGCAAGAAACAGCTATGGATCAGAACAAAAACAAAGAGTCAATTGTCACCATTATGCTGCTCGCGTGCAATGTGCTGGTGTTTCTGATCATGGAATTGATGGGAGATACCAACGACACCGAATTTATG
>CAMFDG010000027.1 GCA_945949045.1 uncultured Lachnospiraceae bacterium | reverse complement strand
TCGTAGGGGTTCCTCCCGCAAGCGGGCCCCTCCCTGCGACAGTCCCTGCGACAGTGGTCGTAGGGGTTCCTCCCGCAAGCGGGCCCCTCCCTGCGACAGTAGTCGTAGGGGTTCCTCCCGCAAGCGGGCCCCTCCCTGCGACAGGGATTACATAGGAAATGGCAGCAGGATTCGCGCCACGATCACCGCCGCAAGGAAAACAAGTAAAATCACGTAAGCCACATGGTCTTCATGCCCATATTTCAGTGGTTTCATCTTCGTTCTTCCGTTGCCGCCACTATAACATCTGGCCTCCATGGCCATGGCCAGATCATCTGCCCGGCGAAAAGCCGAAACGAAAAGCGGAATCAGAAGAGGAATCATGTTCTTCGCCTTCTGGATCAGGTTTCCATGTTCAAAGTCCGCTCCGCGGGCCATCTGAGCCTTCATGATCTTGTCCGTCTCCTCCATAAGAATGGGAATAAAACGAAGGGCAATAGACATCATCATAGCGATGGTGTGCACCGGCACATGAATGCGGTTTAAAAAGCCAAGGGACTTTTCCAGACCGTCTGTCAGCTGGTTCGGCGTTGTGGTCAATGTCATCAGGGAGGTTCCGATGATCAGGTAAATCAATCGAACCGTCATAAGCACTGCATTCATGATTCCCGCGCTGGTCACATAGAAGGGCCCCCAATGCCAGTACATGGTTCCGCTGGAGGTAAACAACAGATTAAATACCGCCGTTATGATCAGCAAAACCACAATCGCCTTTAGTCCTTTCACAATATAGGAAAAAGGCACCTTGGAAATGCGGATCATAAAAATAAGCATTCCCGTTATGACGACAAAGCCAAGCAGTCCCCGAAAGGTAAACAGTGCAATAATATAGATCAATGTAGCAAACAGCTTTACACGGGGGTCCAGTTTATGTACGACGGAATCCGCCGGATAATACTGGCCCAAAGTAATGTCTTTTAACATAGTTTTCTCCTCATCAGCGGAGTGCCGCCAGTATCGCCTGTGCAGCCTCCTTTACCGTCGTGGCAGATGTATCCACCGGAAGACCTTTTTCCCTGAGTTCATTTACCAGATAAGTAACCTGCGGTGCCGCAAGCCCCACAGTCTCCAGTTCTTTGTAATGGGAAAAGACCTCCTTGGGCGTATCGTCAAACATGACACTTCCCTGGTTCATCACAATGATCCGGTCCACATACTCTGCAACATCCTCCATACTGTGGGACACAAGGATGATGGTAATTCCAAGGTCCTTGTGCATTTTCGACACAAGACCAAGGATCTCATCCCGGCCGGCAGGATCCAGCCCGGCCGTCGGCTCATCCAGAATCAGCACATCGGGCTTCATGGCAAGCACCCCGGCAATGGCCACCCGGCGCTTCTGCCCGCCGGAAAGATCAAAGGGCGGCTGATAATACAACTCCTCCGGAAAGCCAACACTCCGCAAAGCCTCAAAGGCTCGCAGTTCCACGGTTTTTCGGTCAAGGCCCTGATTTTTCGGCCCAAAACACACATCTTCAAAATTCGTGGTTTCAAAAAGCTGGTGGTCCGGATACTGAAAAACAAGTCCCACTTTATTCCGCAGCTTCTTCATATCGTAATCGTCATCGTAGATATCTTCACCATCCACGTAAATATGACCACTGGTAGCTTTCAGCAGCCCATTCAACAGCTGGGTCAATGTAGACTTTCCGGATCCGGTATGACCAATGATTCCGATGAATTCACCCTCTTTAATTTGAAGGTTAATGTCCTTCAGTGCCTGGATCCGGTAAGCGGTTCCGTCACTGTATACATAGTTTACTTTATCTAATATAATCGGCATTTTTAACTCCTGACACATTTCGGGAACCCCGGCCCATGCACAATTGACCTTCGGCCAATGGGCCGGGGCTGCATGTCAGATTCTTTCAGAATCTGACACATTTCTTAGAACCCCGGCCCATGCACAATTGACCTTCGGCCAATGGGCCGGGGCTGCATGTCAGATTCTTTCAGAATCTGACACATTTACAATAGCATCTACCAGTTCTTCGCGGGTTAGGATTCCGGCCGGAATCGGAAGTCCCGCTTTGCGAAGCTCGTCCGCAACCAGGGTTGCCTGTGGCACATCCAGACGATGGCTTTTGAGCTCCTCAACTCTGGAGAAAAGCTCCCGCGGAGTCCCATCCATGACAATCTGCCCCTTTTCCATCACATAGACATAATCTGCATCCACGACTTCTTCCATATAATGGGTAATCAATATGATGGTCACGCCCTTCTCCCGGTTCAGTTCGTGGGCGGTGCGGATCACCTCTTTGCGTCCATTGGGATCCAGCATAGCCGTGGGCTCATCGAAGACGATACACTTCGGCTCCATGGCCACAACGCCCGCAATGGCCACCCGCTGTTTCTGCCCGCCGGAGAGCTTATTGGGAGAATGCTTGCGATACTTTGTCATCTCAACAGCCGCAAGGCTTTTGTCCACCCGCTTCCAGATCTCATCCGTAGGAACTCCTATGTTTTCCGGACCGAAGCCCACATCCTCCTCCACGACACTGGCAATGATCTGGTTGTCCGGATTCTGAAATACCATCCCTGCAGTTTTCCGGATCGGGATGGTCTCCTCCTCATCCATGGTATCCATGCCGTCTACCCACAGAGCCCCCTCGCTTGGTGTCAAAAGAGCGTTGATGTGTTTGGCCAGTGTCGATTTACCAGAACCGTTGTGGCCGAGAATGGCGATAAACTGCCCCGCCTTCACATCCAGATTCACGTGATCGAGAGCTGTTGTGATTGCCTCTACATTGCCCTCCTCATCTCTGCGGAAAAACTCATGTACCACATTTTTTGCTTTGATAATTCCCATTCTATTCATCCCAGCTCAGTCGGTGGAGCTGTCCTTCCAATTTCATATGGTCAAAATGATTCTGTCTCAGCGCCTCGTAGAGCACGATTGCCACGGAATTCGATAAATTGAGGGATCTGGTCTCCCCGATCATCGGAATCCGCACACAGGTGTCCGGATTTTCCTTAAGGATTTCCTCCGGAATTCCGGCACTTTCCTTACCGAACATGAGAAAGCAATCCGGCTCATAATGGACATCGGAGTACACATGTCGTCCCTTGGTGGTGGCATAGTAAATCTTCGCCCCCGGATTTTTCTCGCAGAAATCCTCCCAATTCACATAGGTGGTAACATCCAGATCCGGCCAGTAATCCATGCCGGCACGCTTCAAATGTTTTTCCGAAAGGGAAAAACCGAGAGGCTCGATCAGATGAAGCCTTGTTCCCGTGGCCACGCAGGTACGTCCGATATTTCCTGTATTTGCCGGTATCTCCGGCTCATGTAGGATCACATTTAAATTTGCCATTTTCTTACCTTTTCTCCCTGAGCTCAGTAACAAATTCCTCTACTCTTCCCAGGGCCACCTTCAGATCATCCAGTGAATAGGCATAGGAAATACGGATAAATCCCTCGCCCGAGTCTCCGAAGGCTGTGCCCGGAACTACCGCCACTTTCTTGGACTGAAGAAGCTGATTTGCGAATTCTTCGGATGTCATGCCAAATTCCTTGATGCAGGGGAATGCATAAAAAGCGCCAAAGGGCTCGAAGCAGGAAAGTCCCATCTCCTGGAACCGTTTCAGCACATAACGGCGTCTGCCGTTATACTCCTCCCGCATCAAACTTACATCCTCATCGCCATTTCGCAGCGCCTCCACTGCCGCGTACTGGCTGGTGGTAGGTGCACACATGATGGCAAACTGGTGAATCTTCAGCATCTGCTTGATAATGATCTCCGGTCCACAGGCATAGCCAAGCCGCCACCCAGTCATGGCATGGGATTTGGAAAATCCGTTGATCACAATAGTCCGTTCCTTCATTCCCGGAAGAGATGCGATGGACACATGATTTTCCAGATAAGTAAGTTCCGAATAGATCTCATCGCTGAGAACAAACAGGTCATGCTTTTCAATCACTTCAGCAATTCCTTCCAGATCCTTTCGCTCCATCACCGCTCCGGTAGGATTGTTGGGGAAGGGCAGCACCAAAAGCTTCGTCCTGGGCGTAATGGCAGCCTCCAGTTCCTCCGGGGTGAGGCGGAAATCATCCTCCGCCTTCAGCTCGATGATCACCGGTGTTCCGTTCGCCAGCACACAGCAGGGCAAATAGGACACGTAGCTGGGCTGAGGGATCAGAACCTCATCTCCCGGATCCAGCATGGTACGCATAGCCACATCAATGGCCTCGCTGCCTCCGACAGTGACAAACAGTTCCTTATTGTAATCGTATTTCAGACCATATCTGCGATCCAGAAATTTGGAAATTTCAATCTTTAATTCCTTCAAACCGGCGTTGGAAGTATAAAAGGTTCGTCCTTTTTCCAGGGAATAAATACCCTCATCCCTGATATGCCATGGGGTATCAAAATCCGGCTCGCCGACGCCAAGGGAAATGGCATTCTCCATCTCGCTGACGATATCAAAAAACTTCCGGATGCCCGATGGTTCAATCGTTGTAATCGTTTTTGACAGTGGGTTTCTCATTATGCCATCATAATCCTTTCATCTTTTGATTTTGCAGCCATGATCGTGCCATGATCCTTGTATTTTTTTAAGATAAAATTGGTCTTTGTGCTAAGCACCTGATCCAGGGTAGAAAGTTTGTCAGTCACAAACTGGGAAATCTCCCGAAGCGTTTTTCCCTCCAGGGTTACCATCAGATCAAAACCTCCGGAGATCAGATAAACCGAATTCACCTCCGGATAGTTGTAAATGCGCTCAGCCACCTTGTCAAAGCCCATGCCTCTCTGTGGGGTCACCCGCACCTCGATCAGTGCCGTTACCTTCTCCACACCGGCCTTATCCCAGTTGATCAGCGTATGGTAGCCACAGATAATTCCTTCCCTCTCCATGCTTTCCAGCTCATTCATCACTGCGGTTTCATCTACTCCCAGAATCACAGCCAGCTCCTTTAAATCAATTCTGCTGTTCTTCTCTATAAAGGTCAAAATTTTTTCTCTCATAATTTCCTCTCCTTATCCAGTTTCCATAGTTCATCCGTCTGGGTAGTCTCTAAAAATCTGCGCTCCTCTCCGTTGATCAGAACACGGTCATTGCTGTCGGTTGCCTTCCCGATGACAACCGCAGGAATTCTCTCCTGCTCCATCGCCCGTACCAGGGCATTTCCATCCTCTGCAGCAATCAGAAGCCCCCCGCCCGACACCAGTTTATAGGGATTTATATCAAAAAATTCGCAGATCTCAATGGATTCCTGACGAATGGGTATTTTTTTCAAATCGATTTCCAGTCCGACACCGGAGCCTTGCCCCATCTCCCAGAGTGCACCGAAAATTCCGCCCTCTGAAAGATCGTGCATTGCGGCAGCGCCAGACTTTACGGCGACTGCGGCCTCCGAACGAACGGACAGATATTCGGTAAAAGCCTGTGCCCGGTCCAGAAAAGGCTGTGCAAAACGCTCCAGCAGTTCCTCCTGCCTCCCGGCAGCAAGAAGGGCTGTTCCCTCAAGGGCAATCCACTTTGTCACCACCAGATCCATGCCCGGCCGAACGGTCCCCTGGTGGATACGGTTTTCTTCCGCCACCGCTCCCACGGCTGTAACCGTAAGAACCGGATCCGTCACGCTTCTGGTGACCTCGGTATGCCCTCCCAGCACCGGTGCCTCCTCTTTCTCGCAAACCTGATGAATGGCTGCCATCTGCTCTCGCAGTTCATTCTCTGTACAGGAGGTAGGAAGCAGCAGATTTAAAAGGACTCCCACCGGTCTCGCCCCACTGCAATACAGGTTATTCAGCGCGGCATAGACACTGAGGCCTCCAATCTCAGAGCTGCCAAGACAGCGGGTCTGTGTGGAGAGAGTCAACACTTCTCCCTCTGCCGGTTGTACTGCCGAATAATCACATCCAACCGCAGGCATCCACACCGTTTCCTCTGACCTATGAAGTTGTCTTAATACGGACCGTTTCAACACGGATTCCGGTAATTTTCCTGCTTTCATGCCTCTCCCCGTCAAAATATACGGCAAGGCTGCCCCATGTTTTTATACATGGAGCAGCCTGTAATCCACTACGACTGTTATTGGCTGGTTTCTGCGTCCTCTGCCGGCTTCTGAGACGTGTTGTCATCCTTTGGCGTCTCCTCCTTCTGGCTGTCATCCTTTTGGGAATCGCCTTCGGAAGGTTTATCGGTCTCGCCTTTCTGAGGTTTCTCCTTATTGGATTCCTCCTTCTGGCTGTCATCCTTCTTATCCTCATCCTTAGAAGGATCCTCCTCAGTGTCCTCCGGTTCTTCCTCCTCGGGCTCCTCTTTGCTCTTCATCGCGGCTGCCGCACTTCTCACCTTCGCCTCATCTCCGGTGGCTATGGCCTTCTTCAGAGCAGCGAGACTCTCTGCCGTCGCATTTTTCGTTCCGATCGTAACAATCCTCGGAGATGCCTGATATCGGCTCTTATTGAATATCTCCCGACTCTGCTCGACCCCGTCGACCTTCACAATTTTCCAAAGCTGGGCCACACAGCCTTTATTGGAACCCTGCTGAACACTCACCGTTCCAAGGGAAAGCTCCGAGCTGAGCTCAAAGGAAATCTTCGGGTCCACCACAGACAGCGTCTCGCTTTCAAAAGAAACCTCCCGGTTCGCCGGCCGTGTCTCCTTGCCATATATATTGAAATAGATGACCCCACCACTGCAATAACCTTCCAGATACACTGGTGCATCCGTATTATTTTTAAAACGCAGATCCTTGTAGTTGCCTGCAATTGCGGCATCCATGGATGGCTGAACATAGTGCACCTGCATGGAATGGTTAAACCGCATGGTCACCTCCAGCTCTGCACGGATCACAGCATTGTATAATGTGGTTGCCACCTGACAGATTCCTCCTCCGAAGGATTCTACCGTAGTTCCGTTCTGATATGCCCCGGCAAGCTCATAGCCGTTCTCCTGGGTAAAGGGACTCACGGTCTTGCAGAGTTCAAACTCATCTCCTGGATAAAGGATCGTACCATTTACCTTACTGCAGCCCGTGGTCACATTTTTCGCACGACCGGCACTAGAGCTGCTGAAATCCGTCGAGTAAGCTCCGAGAAGGTCCTTCACCTGTGCCAATTCCGCTTCACTGCCCCTCGGCTCAACCGTCTTCGTCACCAGCGCAATCTCGTTATCCGTTCCATTCCATCCATTCGCAAGAAAATCGTTGATGGCATAGACCGAACCCACAATATCGACCTCGACACCCTCCTTGCCCGGTACAAACTGAAACTCTCCATTTTCGCGTACGAGAGTGTTATCCTCTGCTCCAACCGCCAGCTCATCTGCATGGTTATACAGCTTCTCTGCTGTAGCCTGCTTATCCACACTCAGGTGCATATCTAAAACCAGCTTATCCTTCTTCAGATCCTGAAGGGTTTTATAACGATTGATCAGGCTCCCCGCATGACCAACCTGCACTGCCTCTTCCACCGCGGAATCTGCATCCGCATATACGCCCATATCCTCAGCAGTCATCTCAATGGATCCGGTTTCTCCCTTAAGAGTAAATTCTGTATTCAAGAGGCCGGCAACATATTCCTCCACTGCCGATCTCGCCTGATCCTCTGTCATGCCACCGACATTCACATTCCCAATGTAAATACCATCTTCGATGAGCTCCTGATCCTCAGCCTTTACCCTCGATGCTCCGGAAAGGATACACCCCACACTGACTGCTGCCACTAAAAAATATACTGCTCTTCTTAATTTCTTCATAATCTTCCCTTAAACCGTCCTACCTTGTGTCTGAATGTATATTTTAACACAAACCTCTACTTTTTCAAGCCTTCTGACGGAATGCATCAGGAAAAAATCAGGGCAGACACCAATGTCGTAACGACCATTGCGGCAATTAAAATCAGCGATACGACTGCAACCACCCGTTTTTTTCGTTTTGAACCATTAAAATTGTACATACTATTCACCTCTTTCAAAAAATCAGTTATAATGAATACACAACACAGAAAGGAAAGGAACCCGCTATGTTTGTATTTCTTGCCAGTTTTATTATATTTGTGCTGATTTTAAATTATTTTATCCACAAAAGCAACCACAGCCGCCAAGATTCGGAAGACAGCTTCTGGGACCGGGAGCAAAAGGCAAACTTTACCCGCCGGAAAGATATCAGCAATCTCAACTATATTACCATACCACCGGAAATAATTCCAGAAAACCTTCACACAGATTCAGAAAAAAAGCTCAAAGAGCTTACCACCCAAAAAATGCTGAACCTGACCGGCATGACCAACACAGATCTGAAACTCCAATACGGTGCCGCAAATCTGGAGGCTCTGAGCGAATATGACAATCATTTTACCACCTTTGTTCAGACGGTACCGGTCTATGCGAAGGAACTCACCGAGGCCGGCCAGACAAAGGAAGCCCAGGCGCTTCTGGAATTTGCGGTCTCCTGCCGGGCCGACTCCAGAAGCATTTTCACCCAGCTGGCTGATCTGTACCGACAATCCGGACAGGCAGACCTCATCCATGGACTGATCGATTCTGCAGAAAAGCTCCCATCGTTAGACGGTCCTGTCATTGCAGAAAAGCTGAAAGCCTATCTTCCATAATGTGTGTAGTAAAAATCCTGTAGACGGGAGGCCTCACTTCTTGTGAGAACCTCCCAGCAGACTTCATCCTGGATCCGATACTTTTCCCGCAGTTCTTTCAGCCGCTCAACCTGATGCGGGGTGGCCGGTGTCTGACGCTTTATTTTGCATATCAGACGTTTGGGTTCAATGGCCATATTCGCTTCTTCAGCCAGCCGTTTCAGACATTCAAAGACCTGCTGGGTCTCCAGGGCATCATCCAATGCACGATGGGCGTTTTTCCGCTCAATTCCAAAGGATTCACACAGATTCTCCAGCTTTTTCGACTGTTCCCCGGGAAGCAGAATTCTTGCCAGCTGCAGCGTATCAAAGGCCTCAAGTTCCAGTGGAAGCTTCCTGTTAACCGCCCACTGCTTTACGAAGCGATAATCAAAGGTCACGTTGTGACCGACGATCGCATCTTCCCCAATAAGTGCTGCAAGCCTTTCCATTGCCTCATCCTCCGACATTCCCCCCGCAGCCATCTCATTCGTGATCCCGGTCAGTTCTGTCACGCGCTCCGGAATATCTGCCTTCGAATCCACCAGTGTTCCAAAGGTATCAACCACAATACCTCCCCGCACCTTTACTGCACCGATTTCAATCACCTTGTCCTTTTTCACGTCAAGCCCTGTCATCTCCAGATCAATGACCGTATAATTCATCTTCCGATCCATATCTCCTCCGTCGCCCACATTTTCTCACGCTTATGAAAATTTCCGGACTATTGTCCCCCTAGCAATATGTTTATTGTAATGCAACAGGGTAAATTTGCAACCATATTCTTGTAATTTTGTTATAAAATAGTTTATTTTTACCGAAATTTATGTTAAAATTATCCAAAAGTATCCGTAAATCTAAGTGATTTGTTTTACAAGAGGGATTTGCCATGGATGTCATGCAGAAAATGTTTCAATATATCACCGGAAGAGATGATACCCTTATTTTGATCTGGGAGAAAGCACAGGGCTGGATTACGGCCAGCAGTAAGTGCCGGGTTCTCAAGGATGCTGACTATGAGCACCTATCCCTGTTTGACCTGGAAAACTGGGCGCATAAGGATGACCGGAGCACCTTCCATGTTTTCCTTTCCCAGCTTGAGGCTGCCATAGACGGAAGCCCCACCGGCATTACAAAGGACGAGGAAAAAATTTCCGTAGCGGTCCGTCTTCTTTCCGCAGAGGATCAATGGGCATACCAGAACATCAACTGCTGGCTGGAGCGGGAAAACGGCATGATTGCCCGCATATTTGTCATGACGGATCCCCTGGATCCGGAGGAGATCCACCGCATCCACGTTGCAGAGACCTTCACCTCCGACCGCAATCCTGCACTGATCCAGAAGCAGGCGCTGGAAATTATCCATGCCCATCCGGAGATGAAATTCGCTGTTGTGCAGTTTGATGTAGCTAAATTCAAGATGATCCTTGCGGATTACGGGGAGCAAAAAGCCTCGGAAATGCTGAATTTCTTTGTGGCAACCCTCAAAGTCCTGTGCAACAAATATCAGGTATACAGCCGACTTTCTGCAGACGTATTTATGATCATCACTCCTTATACGGATGAACAGAGTCTCTACGATCTGGTGGAGCGTCTGGATAAAAATCTGCTGGGGTATGACGGCATACAGTATCGTATCGTTTACGGAATCTGTTATATCGGCGATCTCTCGGGAGGACTTCGCCAATATGGTGATGCCGCCGCAATGGCAAGACAGAGCATCAAGAATAATGCGATGCAGAAGGTTGCCTTCTTCCAGAGCAACCTGAAAGAAAATATCTCAACCAATAAATTCATTGAGGATAACATGAACCACGCGTTGGAGAGCGGTGAATTTGTGATGTATCTGCAGCCGAAATGCAATATTTCCGATGGAAAGGTAATCGGAGCGGAGGCGCTGGTGCGCTGGATTATGCCGGGAAATACGGTCGTTCCCCCCAACGACTTTGTCCCCGTTTTTGAGAAAAACGGATTTATCGTTAAAATGGATGAATACATCTGGGAGCAGGCCTGCAGACAAATCCACAGCTGGATGGAAGCCGGGATCACTCCGATTCCGATCTCTGTAAATGTTTCCCGAAGGCATTTGTCCAATACCTCTTTTATTGCTGTATTGGATCAGCTCATCGAGAAATATGAGATTCCACGTCACTATCTGGAAATTGAGATCACAGAAACCGTCAACGAAGCCGGAATTGCGGAAAGCATGACCCTGTTAAAGGAGAAGGGTTATACCCTTCTGATGGACGATTTCGGTTCCGGGTATTCTTCGCTGAACACATTAAAAGATACACAGTTTGATGTGATCAAGATTGACCGTTCCTTTTTAAATGACTTTATCAGCTCCGGCCGTGGAAAAAAGATTGTAGAGCATACCATCGGCATGGCAAGAGACATTGGTCTGGACATGGTGGCCGAGGGCGTAGAGAGCAAGGAACAGGCGGATTTTCTGCAAACCTGCGGATGTACCACCGCTCAGGGGTTCTATTATGCGAAGCCCATGCCTGTAGAAGAGTTTAATAAAAAGTATGGTATGATGTGAATGTCATAGCTGTACTGCAAAAAGGAGACCGATCAAACGGTCTCCTTCTTATGATCTCCGGATCTCAAACAGATGCTCATCCTCCTTCAAAGGAATTTTTCTCCGGTCAATTCCCTCCAGTTCGATATAGCGGTCCTGCCCGAGTCTTTGTATGATCTGATCCAGTTCCTCCGGCTTCCCCTGCAGCTGGGCCTGCACCGAGCCGTCATATTCATTCTTCACCCATCCGGTCACGCGAAAAGCATCTGCAAGATAAGACAGCTTATACCGAAAGCCAACCCCCTGCACACGACCGGTAAAAACGATCTGCTCCCGTACTCTAGTGCTCATATCTGTTGTATAACCTCTCAAATGCTCCAAAGGATCTTCGAATCATATCCTCGTCCACGCAGTAAGAGATACGGGCGTAGCCCGGACAGCCAAACCCGGTGGCAGACACGATCAGAAGATCTTCTTCCTTTGCCTTTTCGCAGAAGGCGTCTGCATCCGGCTCCAATGCTTTGACAAACAGGTAAAATGCCCCCTGCGGCTTGAAGCATTCGTATCCGATCTTCGTCAGACCTTCGTAAAGAAGATCGCGATTCTTCTTATAAAGTTCCACATCTCCGGTCTGCCCCATACACTGCACCAGAACCTTCTGGAACATGCTTGGCGCACAGACATAACCAAGGGCACGTCCTGCCCCTGCAACAGCCGCGTAGACAGCTGTGCTCTCCACCACCTCATCCGGCACAAGCACGTAACCGATTCGTTCGCCCGGAAGAGACAAGGACTTACTGTAGGAATAGCATACCAGTGTATTACGATAATATTTTGTCACAAAGGGCACCTTCACCCCGTCATAGACAATCTCGCGGTACGGCTCATCGGCAAGGATGAAAATCTCCGTGCCGAATTCCCCTGATTTTCTGCGAAGCAGATCTGCCAGCTTCTGAATGGTTTCTTCCGAATATACGGCTCCCGACGGATTGTTGGGTGAGTTGATAATCACTCCCTTCGTATGGGGATTCAGTGCCTTTTCCAGTTCTTCAAAATGAATCTGAAAGCTTTTTGTGTCTGCCGGAACAACCACAAACTTCGCACCGTTTGCCTCAACAAATACGCGATACTCCGGAAAGAATGGTGCAATGGCAATGAATTCATCCTCCGGGCCTGTGGTCAGTGCCTTAAAGCAGATGGACAGAGATGCCGCAGCCCCCATGGTCATATAGAAATTATCGGCGCGAAAATGTGTGCCGTGTGTCCTGTTCAGATACTGTGCAATTGCCTCCCTTGTCTCCACATCCCCCTGCGCAGAGGTATAGCCGTGCAGGGAAATGGAGTCTAACGATTCTGTCAGCTGACGGATCGTTTCGTTCACACACTCCGGTGCCGGCACTGTGGGATTGCCCAGAGAAAAATCATACACATTCTCTGCCCCAACGACTGCTGCCCGTTTCTTACCATACTCGAACAATTCACGAATCGCCGAACGCTGGCTTCCTAACCGGTACATATCTTCTGCTGCTATCATAATCTTACTCCTTCCGTAAAGACAATTTAATCTCATATTTCTTCAAGAACTATTATATCCCTGTGGGACATAAATACAATCCTAAACTTGCCCGGCGCGCCCGATCTCTTCCCGCAGATTCTCCGCTGACATCCGAAGTGCCCCCTGGCTCATGACGGTAAGCTGCTCAAGTCCATCGTTCGTAGCAACAAAGATACGATATTTTCCCTTCTCGTCGTGTACCAGGCGCTCAATATATGCATCGGCGGTCTCATCTGTTTTCGTGTACACAACCTCGATTCCAATTTCCCGCTCCTTCTGTGCTGCGCCCGGCCGGGAATTTTCAACACTCTTCTTTCCTGCGAAAGACCTTCCTGCTCCACCGGATTTCTTCCTTCTTCCGTCGTAAAACTCCTTCTTTCCTGCATTGTCCTTCACCTTATAAGCATCAAAGACCACAATCAGACGGCAGCGCTCATAGCCCTGGTAGTTGAGCAGAATATCCTTAAGCCTGTCTCTCGCCGAATCAATATTCACCCGGGAGAGCTCTTTTAACTCTTTCCACGCGAAAATGATATTATAACCATCCACCACCAGCATGCGCTCCTTCGAATCCTTCGCCGGGTAAATGGGATTGCCCTTCTTATCCTGCTTCACGGTGGGCAACTTCGGCTTATCCTGCTGCTTCTGACTCCATTTGCGGCGTTCCTGCTCCGCCACATCCTCCCTGCTCATACCAAACTCTCTGGCATACACATCCGCCAGTTCTTTGTCCAACTCGAGGGAACTCATCCCAGCCACAGATTTCTCCCAGCTTTCGCGCCGTGCCACCCCTGTCAGCGCATCCGCTTCCCCCGCACTGTAAGTCGCTCCCACCGGGTCATATGCCCGTCCGGCATGGGAAGCAGCGCCATCCTCCTCTAACGCATATCGGTTCGGATCGAACACCCGCTCCAGGTGCATATAATGATCCACCTCATCCCAGGGAACCACAAAGCCCGCCCCATGTGCACAGAACACGGAGCCTGTCGGATTTGCAGTGTCTGCTTCACTGTCATAACCAATCGATGCAATCACTTCCTCACTGTTGTGGCAGACATCGTACCCTGCCAGTTCCAGGGTCAAATGTCCTTTTCCACTTGTATAGGCGGCTACCTCAGTGCTGTAATCCTGCATCGTGGAAACCGGAGCTGTACCGGTAAGCACCGCCATATCCCGATCCGTGCCGGAGACGAATTCCGGCGAATCAAACGTACCGAAGCGCTGCTTTAAATCCGTCATCGCCCGTCCCACCGACGCCTGCGGCACCTCCAGAGAAAAAGTGTACATCGGCTCCAGCAAGACGCTTTGGGTACTTTTCAGGCCCTGCCGGATGGCCCGGTAGGTTGCCTGGCGGAAATCCCCGCCTTCCGTATGCTTTGTGTGGGCACGTCCGGTCAATATCGTAATCTTGATATCCGTGAGCGCCGAACCTGTCAGCACCCCGGGATGTTCCCGTTCCGTCACATGGGTCGCAATCAGACGCTGCCAGTTCAGATCCAACACATCCTCGCTGCAGGCACTGGAAACCTGAATTCCGCTTCCCGGTTCCCCCGGCTCCAACAAAAGATGCACCTCGGCATAATGGCGCAGCGGCTCAAAATGTCCAATTCCCTCCACAGGCTTTGCGATGGTTTCCTTGTAGACAATATTTCCCTGCCCGAAGACAACCACTACGCCAAACCGTTCCTTGATGAGCTGCGTCAGGACTTCGATCTGCACCTGTCCCATCATCTGCACATGAATCTCCTGCAGCTGTTCATTCCAGACAATGTGAAGCTGTGGATCTTCCTCCTCCAGAGTCTTAAGCTTCCCCATCATCTCAACCGGATTGACTTCCTGCGGCAGGTGGATCTGATAGCTTAATACCGGCTCAAGCAAAGGCATGCCGGTTGTCTTTTCTTCTCCCAGTCCCTGTCCCGGAAAGGTTTGGGTAAGCCCGGTCACCGCGCAGATTTCCCCTGCGGTAATTTCCTCTGCCAACTCATACTTATCCCCGGAATAAAGCCGAATCTGATCCACCTTCTCCTCCATACCGCCATAAGTAATCCGGTCCTTCACCCGCAGTTTTCCGCCTGTCACCTTCAGATAGGTCAGCCGGGCACCTCTTACGTCCCGCCCAATCTTATATACCCGTCCGGCAAAATGGTTTCCGTATTCCGGCATTCGCATATAACGGGAAAGACCTTCCAGAAATTCCCGGACGCCCTCCAGTCGAAGTGCGGAGCCGTAAAAACACGGAAACAGTTTTCTTTCCGCGATGGCTTTTGCAATATGCGCATCCGTAATCTCTCCCGTCTCCATGTATTGATTCAAAAGTGTCTCGCTGAAGACTGCGATTTCTTCATAAAAGGCCTCTGCCTTGTCCCCCTCCAAATCCCTGCTGTCTGTAAAATCCACGCAACAGTCCGACAGCTCCCCCTTAAGCTGTGCCTGCACAGACGCACGGTCAGCTCCCGGCAGATCCATCTTATTCACAAATAAGAATGCAGGAATCTGATAATGGCGCAGAAGCCGCCAAAGGGTACGGGTGTGTCCCTGCACACCATCCGTACCACTGACCACAAGAATCGCATAATCAAGCACCTGAAGCGTCCGCTCCATCTCTGCGGAAAAATCCACATGCCCCGGGGTATCGAGAAGGGTAATCTCCCCCATCCGCGCCTGCTTGGAAAAAATCGTGATCCCACGCCGTCTCTCCTGTTCATCGGTATCCAGATAGGCATCCTGATGATCCACTCTGCCCAGCGTGCGAATCTGCCCCGTGGTATAGAGCAGTGCTTCCGATAACGTTGTCTTCCCGGCATCCACATGAGCTAATAATCCAACACATATATGTTTTTTTACGCCTTTTTCCTCTCGCTGGCCCATAAAAAGCGCCTCCTCCTGTTCATAAAACAACAAGAAACAATAGGCACCCATTTCTGGATGCCTAGGTCATAATCCTTTATTGAAGGACCATATTCAGCAGCTAAACAGTCGTATTCACTCCATTGATAGCCGCATGTTCATCTTCTTTCATTGGAATTACAAGACATTTCTGCCCATCGATGATCTGGGAATGGATCTGCGCTGCCTTCTCCGGTTTCACCCGAAGCACCACATCGTAGGTCTTCGTCTCAGCTATGTAATTGTCGATCTCTTCCTGCTTTTCCACAAGCTGGGTGGTCCGTTCCTTCAGTTCGTCCTCTTTCTGGTTCAGCTGCACGGTGAGATCGCCCACCTGATCCTCCAGGGCCAGCTTTTCCACACGGAGCTCATTCTGAATCAAAGCCTTGGAGTCAATTACATGCTCTGCCACCGGCGGCTTCTCCCCAAAGGCCTCGTCCACAGACTTCTCGATACGTGCCGCCTTCTCCTCGGAAATATCGCTGTCAGCCAAAAGCCTGCCAACGACCTCTTTGTCAAGCAGGAACACATCCTCCTCGTCATTGTGGGTCTCCTGGTACTCGTCAATCATCTCGCTCAGACTTTGCTGCAGATCCAGAAGAACATCATCCGTATGCTCATCCTCCGCTCCCAGAACATTTCGTACAATCGAGTGAAAGGCCATTTTCTGCTCTGTGGCAGTTCGCTCAACACCACAGCCAAGGCCGTTTGCCATAAATTCTGAATGCGGTTCCTTCGTGTTTTTCGTATAAAATAATGTGGAATGAATGTCCGTACTCCTGTCATTAAAGGCCGGAAACAGGAAGGCCGTATCCACTGCACCCACAACCCAGTCTCTCACCCGCGGCCCGATTCTCTGCTCATTCTCCAGAAATCCAAGTCCCGGCTTGGAAAGATCCACCGGACAGATGGCGCAGATCAGATACTCATACACTTCCTCCGATTCATCCAGATTATTGTTATCGCTGGTGCGTGTCATCACATCATAGGCATCGTGGAACAAAACAATCAGATAATTGCCTGCGTGGTCATAGGTATCAATAACCAGATCATAAAACGTATCCAAAAGTGCCTCGTCCTTTAGTTTGGTCTCACGCAGTGCCATCAAAATCTGCTGACGTCCGCCTGCTTCTTCCTCCTCGATTGGGAAATGCAGTTCCAGCAGGTTGTTCCCCAGCGTACCCGACAGCGCCTTGTTGGCAATTTCCAGATATTTATAGAATTCATCCTCCTCCAGGTTGAGGAATGTATTCCCAAACCGACAGATCTTATTATGGTTTCCATCCACATAACAGCCGCAGACCCTGGTAAAGGTTGCGGCTTCCTTCTTAAATCTTCTCTTTAATTCTAATACTTCTTTTTTATTCATCTTCCGTTATTTCCTTCTGTAATTGATGGAAAAGCTTTAAGAACTCCTCCTCCACATCCTTCATGGGACGCACCTTGTAATCCGGCTCGCTCATCATGACCGGCTCCTCCTCTGCAAGCTTCTCCCCCATGAAATGGTCGAACTCATAGTACAGACAGGCATCATCAATATTCCCCACCAGCTCAGCTTCCTCTCCCACAGGCAAATACCCCAGAAGCTTATGATAGATCATATTCTGAAGCTGCTCCTCAATCTGCAGGTACATGGTCATATTCTTCTTCACCGGCCGGGTCACATCTGCAAGATACGCCTCACTTCCATCATGGAGAAGGCAGGCCAGAGCGGTCTGGGGCACATAGTTCCTTGCAATCGCCTCCCGGCAGCACTGGATACAGTGCTGTCCCACCGAAAAGAATTCGGGAAAATGCCCGTTGGCTCTCGTCATCATCGACAGCGCATGTGCAATATCCTCAATGCAGATCGTTTCCTCCTGGGGATCAAAGGTATTAAATTGTTTTTTCGTATATGTCGTAATACAGTCTTTCATATTTACCAGCAAAGCACCTCTGCGCCATCCTCTGTTACCAAAACCATAATCTCCCACTGGGCAGACGGAAGCCCGTCATCCGTGTAAACCTCCCAGCCATTCTCATCATCACTATAAATCTCCACACCGCCCATATTGACCATGGGTTCAATGGTAAAGATCATGCCGGGAGCCATCACCATCTGGGTTCCCCTTTTCGTATTATAGCCAACCCATGGCTCCTCGTGAAACTGAAGACCCACACCATGTCCTCCAATCTCCCGGACTACCGTATAACCGTTCTCGTAAGCGTGATCGTGGACAGCCTGGCCCATGTCACCCAAAAAGCCCCAGGGCTTAACCTCCTTAAGTCCCAGCTCCACGCATTCCTTTGTCACCTGGACCAAACGCTTTTTCTCCGGGCTCACCTCCCCGATGCAGAACATCCGGGAAGAATCAGAAAAATAGCCGTTTAAAATAGTGGAGCAGTCCACATTGATGATATCCCCCTCCTTCAGGACGACATCCTTCGAAGGAAACCCGTGACAGACCTGCTCATTGACAGAGGTACAGACACTGTAGGGATAGCCCTCATAATGCAATGGTGCCGGAATCCCCCCCATGCTGGTGGTCATGTCGTACACAATCTGATCGATCTCTGCCGTATTCATCCCCGCGTGGATATTTTTCTCAATGTAATCCAGCACGGCAATGTTGATCCTGGCACTCTCCTTAATCCCGGCAATCTGATCCGGTGTCTTGATCAGATCTCTGGTGGGAATCACATGTCCCTCCTGTGCAAACCGCGCAAGCTTGTCGTCAAAGGCCGCATGGCAGGCCTTATACTTTCTCCCGCTCCCGCACCAGCACGGGTCATTTCTTCCTAATTTTACAGACATTTTTACAACTTCTTTCTTAAAATAATTTATGATTACTTAATCATGATTCAGTGAAACACTTCCAAAGCTTACCCGCTTCCACACCTCGTCATGAATCTTATAATCCTGCTTCTTTAACAATTTCTGATAGGCTTCCCCGGTAAAATCATACTCCTCATAGGAGTCATTGTGAAGTTCTGCATAAATCTGCTGATACTTCTGTGCATAAGTAATTTTACGCATGGTGGAAAGAATATCCTTTTCCGAAATGCCCATACGCTTATCCCCGCCGTGTTCCGATAGATCTGACCAGAAATCCTCTTCCGCCTGTGCAAGGTATTTCTCCTCCTCACTGCGCAACCGAATTCCCTCCCCGACTGCCATCTCGTAAAAGATCTCATCATGAATCGCCATCTGCATAGCAGCATCGCGGGCCGCAACCCGCACATAGGTGCCTCCCATATTTGCATTCCAATAGCGTGTGGGATGCTCACTGTCATACACAAGAGCCCTGGGCTCCACCAGTGCCTCCTCGTAGGCCACATAAAAGGCCAGGTCTCGCAGGGTAAGGGGCTGTCCATTCACCGTAACCGCCTCCTGTTCCAGTGAATCCCGAAAAACCAGCGGGTCTCTCTGGCGGTTCTTCCATCTTGTACCGGCCACAAAAAAGACAATGATCATCAAAAGAACAATGGTGATAAAAAATTTGTGGATTCCTCCCCTTATCGGCTTAATTCCAGTCATAGGACTTTCTTATACCAATCTTCGGATTGCGGTGATCGTATGACAGTTAACCGGACGGGTCTCCGTGATTCCTGCCCTTGTGGACTGTGCCTCCACAATACAGCCATTTCCAATATAAATCGCCACGTGTCCCGGATAGACAACAACATCTCCTGCCTGCAGATTCTGATAAGCAACCGGCTGTCCGACATTCTTGAAGGCCTGGGAATATCTCGGTGTGCTGATACCGAAGTGCTGATACACAAGATGAACAAATCCGGAGCAGTCACAGCCATTCGTCAGACTGTTTCCTCCCCAGACATAGGGATTTCCCACAAACTGTCTCGCATAGGCTACAATATCCTCTCCGCTGACATTCGTAGTATTCGCCGGATTATAGTTTGGATCCTGCAGATAGGAATCCCCTGCAATACTTCCACTGGAACCGGAGCCTCCGCCTGCATAGTTTTCTGCTGCCTGCTGGGCTGCTGCCGCCTCCTGCGCCCGTACCAGTGCCGCATATTTATTCATATTCTTCTCGTAATCCTCTGCCTGGTCCTTCGCCTCAGCCAACTGCTCGGCATAAGCTTCCTTCTTCTTTTCCAGTCTCGCAATCAGAACATTCAATTCTCCCTGCTGCTCCTCATACTGCTCTTTCATCGCCAGAAGGTCATCCATTTCCTCAGCCAGCTGTCTGCCCCAGTCCTCCACCTGCTGCACAGCTGCCTCGTAGGCATCCATCAGATCTCTGTCCGACTGATAAATATCGGAGGCATACTCGATCCGGCTTAACATGTCTGCCAATCCATCCGACTCTATAATCGCAGTCCAGAGAGAATTGTCCGTACTATTCTCGTAAAGGTACTGAATACGAAGCTTCATGGCCTCATACTGGTCCTGTTTCACCTGCTTTGCTTTCTCCAGGGATTTATCCGCCTTCTCGATCTCCACCTGCTTGTTGCCAATGGCGGACTTAAGTTCCTCCTGCTTTGCCAGAAGTGTCTGCATTCTGGCAGACGCAGTCTGCAGGTCGTCCTTCACATTCTGCTGGTTTCCCTCGATATTCTCAATATTCTGCTTCGCATCCTTCAGCTTATCCTTGTATTCATCCCTCTTGATCTCTGCATCTGTTTTCGCATAGACCTCCGGCACACAGACAGCTCCCGCCGCCATGCCACAGCCAAGAACAGCCACCAGTAAAGCCGCACAGGCTCTACGTTTCACCTGTCCTAAGATTCTGCTTTTATGTATTTTATGACGCATCCCGTCCTACCTCCTTCGTTGATTCCTGCCTCCTTCTATTTTGTCACAAAATCCATCTTTTTTCCACTGGTTTTTATTACTATTCACAGAAAATTTAAAAAATCCCGGGCAAATCTGCCCGGGAAGTATATTACTGTTCCAGCTTCTGATAATTCATGATCCAGACCTCTTTCAATTCTTCTCCCTTGAAATCCATCTCTATGCTGGTGGCATAACCGCCATCTTCAAAATACCAGGCGTAATAGCCGTAATCCCCGTCCTCCGACAGCGATGTCACATCAGTTCCCAGCACTGCTGCTGCGTCCTCCCTGGTGGAGGAAAAGGACAGATCTCCCACCATCTCACAATCAACCCCATCATCGCCGTTAATGGTGATTCCTCCGGCAATTCCGTTCTGTGGATGAATCTTTCCTGAGGTTGTATTATAGATGAACAACGTCCCCATGTAATTGTCAGCGTCATCATAATAGCCATAGCCGTAGGAATCCCCCGGCTCTAAGAATACCTCTTCGTCATCATCACTGATGTGGAAGCCCGCCTTGTAAAAGTCCTTCATATCCATAGGAAGGGAAATCTTTGCTCCCTGCAGGGTAAATTTGTTAAAGCCCTTGACCTTCGGA
Source organism: uncultured Lachnospiraceae bacterium (assembly GCA_945949045.1). Classification (GTDB taxonomy): domain Bacteria; phylum Bacillota; class Clostridia; order Lachnospirales; family Lachnospiraceae; genus Roseburia. The sequence goes on along the minus strand of CAMFDG010000027.1, from coordinate 6,819 downwards.
ACCTTCTGCCCCTCAAGTCCATGAAATCCGCTGAAGGTGCCCTCATCCGGCTTCTCCACCTCTGTGATCTCCTCTTCTGGATCTTCCTCAGGTTCTTCCTCAGTCTCTGCCTCCTCTACATACTCCGTGTTGTAAGTGTAGTCATCGTGCTGTTTCAGACCGTCAAAATACTGATTCCCAAAGGACAGCAGCGCAACCAATCCGATAATAAACAGGATCAGATAAATGATCCACACTGCCATATCGATCCACAGAAGCACTGCCGAGATTCTCGCATAATTCCGGAAAGACTGCCAGTTTCCCACTTTATATTCCTTGTTCTGCATGCAGGCAAAAACCAATGCCACGATAGATAAAATCAGTGGGATTGCTCCCAGCAAAAGGTTTCCGCACATAATCAGAAGCCCCGCCACAATTCCTAATATAGAGAAGGTAAGCTTCATGCCAAAGCGGTTTCTAAGCGGGCGTCCCTTCTCATCCATCGGTGGCTGCCCATTCAGATTGTAGGAATAATCCCCGTTTCCATAGGAAAAGGTGTTCGCCGTCTGCCCCTGTGTCCCATAGGGTGTACCGGTGTATGGTGTTCCGGTGTATTGTGTTCCCGTATACTGTGTTCCTGTATGCTCTGTGCCGGTACTGTAGCTTCCCACACCGGAATCCGGTGAATCGTACCGGCTGCTGTCTGTGTCACTCTCAGCACCGGTGTACTGCTGCGAGCTCTTGTAATAAGTTCCGTTCAGATTATAGCTGCCCGGTTCCGGCGCTGAATAATCTGCAAATCGTTTCTCCTGATCCTTGTTTTCTTCCATCGTTTCTCCCTTTTCATCATCTGTATGCTATTCGTCTGTCTCCCTCCTCATCCCTTTATAAAACCACGCCTTTCAAGGGGTCGTAGGGGTTCCTCCCGCAAGCGGGCCCCTCCCTACGACAAAGGAGACGTTACTCCGAAATCTTAACATTAACCAACACTTTTGACAATCACTAATTTTTGTCCGGGCACCAGTGGACCTGCCTGGATTCCATTGGTGCGCATCATTTCCTCCTCCGTTGTATGATAGCGCTTGGCGATATCCCAAAGGCTCTCATTCTTCTGAACTACGTAGCCCGTGATTCCCGGCAGCTCCGACAGGCCTTTGATATCCAGCGGCTCCGACTGGATCTCTGTAATGGAATCAAAGTGATCCTCCCGAAGCACCAGCGCTGTCAGAGAAATAAGCGCTTTGATCTCATACTGCTCGCTGTCCAGAAGATTCACGGCCAACTGGTCGATCCCTGGCTCCAGCTCATAAACCACATCCTTTTCGTTCTCCGAAAGCCCCTGCACCTCAATTCTCTGGTTAAAGGGAATCTGTTCTACGGCATGAGCTACCGGGAAATGATCATCCGTTGTGGTGTAAAGAATATCCACCAGCAGAATCCCTTCCACCTGCAGGGCGTTTTCCCTGATTTCAACACGATCGATCTCCAGCTTTCCCTCACAGGAGCTGACCTGAAGTATTTTCTCCTGTCCCTCCTGCAGTCTCGCCTGTTGCAAAACCCTCTGTTTTGCCTCGTTCTTTACCATCAGATTCCACACACACAGACCTTCTGTCTTAGGAAGCAGGCTGTTCTTTAGAGAATACACATCCGAAAGGATCTCGTATTCCCTTTCCTGCCAGATGCGAAGCTCCACATCCAGATTCAGATCCAGACTGAGATTCCTCGGCTCCTGGTCTGCATCCGCCAAAAGATTTAATTCCGCCTCTCCGGGGCTTACCCGAAGCCAGTACAGGGCCTGCTGCCCCACATCCTTTCCACCGTCAATATTTCCCATAAAAGGTGTCTCTGTTTCGTACCATTCCATACTGCCCTCGGTACTCTGATATAATACACTCACACAGGCGGTGCCCCTTACCTGTATATCATCTCCCATGCAGGCAGACTGCAGGCCCCGAACCTCCACATGATCATATACAATCCTCGCAATGTTGGGATTAGCCCCAGGCAGCAACAGTTCGGCATGGGTGCGCAGAATGTCCTTTTTCGAGACACAAAGATCCAAAAGGGTGCGTTTTTCCTGTTTTTGAAAAATTTCATCTTCACCGACCACGGCACAGGCAATTTCCTCCGTAACCTGTTTCTCGCAGACCGCCTCTATACCGATCACGGCCCTCACGGCCAGCTTTCTGGAATTGATGGCGGTAATATTCAGGTCCTCTACCCGCTGATTCACCCACACACGATCATCCTCCAGGACCTCATCCATATAAATTTTCTCCCGAAAGCTCACGGAATCAGACAGTGTTTCCAGCTTGCTGCCTTCGCTGTCACTGCGGTATAACACCGTGAATCTCAGTTGTCCCGAAACCCATACCGTACGGTTCTCTACTTTCACCTCCTCCACGACAACCCGGCCCTTCGTATGTATCATTTTCACAATATCCGGCTTGCTGTCCTTTACAATGCAGTCATCGTCTACCGTAATCTGTGTAAACGCTCTTCCTTTTCTCACAATTTGATTCAGCGGCTGTTTCTGTAGCTCCATCAAAAAACTCCCTCTCTTCCAATCTTAGTATAAAAATACTTATTCGAAGAGAGAGAGTTTTATTCCTCTAAATCAAAAATTAACATAATTTCATGCGAATATCCTTGGTAATAATATCCGTATAGCTGAAGGATAATAACTGAGGATGATTTTCCTCGCGTTCATCATCAACGAGCACTGTAAACACACTTGGATACGCTCTCTGGATAACGCCTTCCTGAATATCAACCTTGTTGCGTCCGCGATCCAACTGAATCTTAACACGACTACCACACTGCTGGTGAACGGATGCCCGAACCTTGCTGATCTCTGCCTGTTCCATATGTTACCTCCTCTATTTTGAGTTGATTATTCTAAGATAATACAATATCTAGTAGCTTTAGTATAGCAAAGTATGAAATTTTATGCAATAGGACTTAAGTACTTAGCATGTTTTTATTGAAATACAACGGGTTCCAGCCGCAGTTCAAGCTTCAATACGATGTAAGGATAACTGGGTGATTTTGCCACATTCTCCCCCACCTGTGGTCCGTGAAGCGTGGTCTCCACACAGATCTCATTTTCTGTAAGATAACAGGCATCCACGGAAATACTATACCCGCCTGTCTCCTGCACGCCATACCCCCGCACCGCATACAGGTATTGATTATCGCTGTAGGTCAGGGAAAAATCCTCCTCCTTCTTGAGCTCCAACTGCTCCTTCAGAGCCTGAGGAAGATCATTCACATCTGCCACGGTATACTCCAGATCCCGCTGTTTATCGCCTCCCTGTTTCATGACACAGCCACTCGCCATACACATAATAATGACTAATGCGAGGATTCCGATCTTTTTTTTCATCTTCATACCACATTCATTTAACATCTTATGCAATCATATGCGGGAATCATTGCTTTTATGCAAATCTTTCTCTATAATAAAGATTGATATGCAGAATTCTGCTTTTAAAACGATATTCAGTTTCTAAGAAAACTAAAAAAGAGAGGTTTATCAAATGCGAACAATACTTGTAATTCTTTTTGTACTGTTATACCTGATCCTCGGGCTCCCGGTGCTTGGTGTTGAGTGGATCATTTCCAAATTTAACCGTCCCGCGGCAGATATCAGTCAGCTTAGAATGGTGCAGTGGGCCTTTCGGGTTGTGTGCTTTTTATCCGGGGTGAAGCTTACGGTGAAAGGCGAAGAGAATGTCCCGAAGGATCAGGCGGTGATGTACATTGGCAACCACCGGAGTTTCTTTGATATTATCATCACCTATGCGAGATGCCCGCGGCTGACCGGCTATATCGCCAAGAACGGAATCAACAAGGTCCCGATCCTCAATCTCTGGATGAAGCGTCTCTACTGCCTGTTTCTGGACCGGAAGGACTTAAAGCAGGGGCTTAAGGTGATCCTGACGGCCATTGATCAGGTCAGGAACGGCATTTCCATGTGCGTGTTCCCGGAGGGCACAAGAAACCGGGATACCGATCAAACGTCTTCACTCCTCCCCTTCCATGAGGGATCCTTCAAAATCGCCCAGAAAACCGGATGTCCTATTGTTCCCATGGCCCTCACCGGAACTGCTGATATCTTTGAAAATCATTTTCCGTGGATCCGGAAGGCCAATGTAACACTTACTTACGGTAAACCGATTCTGATATCCGACCTGCCGAAGGAGGAGCAGAAGAAGATTGGAAGTCACTGCCAGAAGGTGATCCAGGAGATGTTAGAAGAGGAGCTGGGCTCCCGATAATTATATTTGTATGCTCATGTAAACAAAGGCATATCTCCCCATCGAGAGATATGCCTTTATTATGTTACATCATAACGTATTTATCAAAACAACCATACGTCCATATGCTATAGGATTATACCTGGAAGGTAGCCAGTGCACTGAGCAGGCTGTCCGCCTTCTCGGTAAGGCTTCGGGAAGCCTCCTCCAGATTCTTGACAGCTTCCATCTGGGTTCCTGCTGCCATATGTACGGAGGATGAGCATTCCGCCGTCTGTGAGGACGCATCGGAAATACTTTCGATTGCACTTAATGTCTCATTTCTTGCACCGTTCATCTCCTGTACATTGTTGGAGATGATCTGCAGTGCCTGAATCAAGCGGGCTACAAGTCCATCAATCTGGCGGAAGGAATCCGTCGTAGTCTCAACCACACTGTACTGGGAGGAAACAGCAGCCTCTGCCTGCTTAGCAATATCTACCACATTTCCCGTGCCCGTCACAATGTCATCTACAATATTCGCAATCTGACCGGAAGAGGAAAGACACTGATCTGCCAGCTTCCGGATTTCCTCTGCTACAACTGAAAAGCCTCTTCCTGCTTCTCCTGCCCGGGCAGCCTCAATGGAGGCATTCAGAGAAAGGAGATTCGTCTGCTCCGCAATATCATTGATCGTCGATACAATGCTGCTGATCTGTTTTGATTTCCGTTCCAGCTGCTGAACGGACTGAATAACACTTCTCGTAATATCAACAGTAATTTCAGAACTCTTCGTCAGGCTCTGTACCGATGAAATTCCTGCGTTGATGGTCTCTCCGGTCTCATTTGTAAGCTTCTCCAATTCATCCGCATTGGAGCTTACATTGGTAATCTTGCCGGAAAGAGTATCCATCTGATTCAAACAGTTGTCAGAACCGGTATCCAGCTTATTTACTCCACCCTCAATCTCGATGACCGCATCCTGAATATTCTTGGAGGTCTCCATAAAGGTACCGGAGGTCTGTGCCAGATGGGTAACTGCCGTCTGTACCTGACCGCTGACCTCATTAACATCCCGGATCAGGGACTTCACGTGAGTCACTGTATCATTGATTCCATCACAGAGAAGGCCAAGCTCATCCTTTTTCTTACCCTTCAGCGTAACGGTCAGATCACCCCGCGCCACCTTTCTGAGCTGACGGAGAATGTACTGAATGGTACCGGTCATCTGCTTGGAGATCAGCACACCAAGTGCCATAGCGATAATGGAACAGATCACCGTCAGGAAAATTGCCAGCTTCTTGATCTCCGCAGACTGCTCCAGAAGTCTCGCGGAAGGAATCAGCGCAGTCACCATCGCATCTCCGATGTCCAGGCGGCTGTATACAAAGAGGTATTCCCTGCCGTTCAGACGGATCATCTGATTTCCGGTCTGCTCCTCTCCCTCCATGGCACTCTGATAGAAATCAGTACCATAAATCAGTTTCTCCTCCGGAGCACTTTCCGGATTGGAATAAAATTCCTGCCCGTCTCCGGTAATCAGAGCTACATAACCGCCCTCGCCCGGATCCATGGAACACATGTTGTTTCTGACACATTCGGCTGTGAGATTGACAACCATGATTGCGGGCTGTGTATTCATCTTCTTCACAATCCGCATACTGTAGTTGCTGTCATCCATGCCAAGAAGCTCATCCGTCTCATCATCCTGTCCAAAGAAGAACCACTCTGTTGCGCTCTCGTTTAGCTTCTGGCCCTGCTGGGTCTTCGTGTACTCGGTAAACAAATCTCTCTGGTCCACCTTCAGCTCCGGAAGAACCGTTCTCTTAGCATCCGCCAGGAAGTAGATACTGTGAATCTTGTCATCCATGGCAAGCTTGCTGATGATCTTCTGCTCATACTCTCTCCTGGTTTTTGTCTCTTCCAGTTCCTCCAGCTTACCGTTAAAATACCTTTTCAGTGTATCATCTGTCAGGTAGGTCTTAAACTCGTCCTTCTCGCTCTTGATGATCAGATCCACATACTGCTGCATGGTATTCATCGTCTGCTGAACAGACTCCTCGTAGGTATCTACCAAAGCATCAGAAGCCGTCTTATAAGACGAAATACCAAGTACAATAAGACCGATGATCGGAATCATAAAGCATACGATCAGACGCATGGCAATGCTTCTGTAAAACGGAATCTCTGCCTTTGCCTTCGGTGCCTGTCCCACATTTTCAGGCTTTTCCTTCTTTTTTATCTGAGGAAGCTTAAACTTTGCAGGCTTCGCCTTAGGCTGTCTGACTTTCTTCGCCTTCGGTGTCTTAGGCGCCTTCTCTTTCGGTACCTTCTTTTTTGCAGCCTTCTCTTTGACTGTTTTCTCTTTTGACACCTTCTCTTTTGGTTTTTTCATGTTCAATGTCTTTCTCATACTGCAACGCCCCCATTAGCCTTACACGTTTGTAAACATATTCTATTGTAATTATACTATATTTTCTCTTAAACGACAATCAAAATTTATACTTATTTTACAAAAAAGGCCACTGCGATCGCAATGGTCTTTTCATGGGCAGAGGTGGATTCGAACCACCGAAGCAATTTGCAGCAGATTTACAGTCTG
>CAMFDG010000026.1 GCA_945949045.1 uncultured Lachnospiraceae bacterium | reverse complement strand
ACGTACATGCCTTCCCGAAGGGAACTCTCATGGCATGTGCTCCTTGAAATGCATCTCCGATGCGTTTCCTACGTACATGCCTTCCCGAAGGGAACTCTCATGGCATGTGCTCCTTGAAATGCATCTCCGATGCGTTTCCAATGGGACCTATAGGGCTCGAACCTATGACCCTCTGCTTGTAAGGCAGATGCTCTCCCAGCTGAGCTAAGATCCCATTTTCATCAGCCGTTTGACCGACCGACTTGATTATTATAGCTTGACCAGCCACAAATGTCAACATGTTTTTTCATCTTTTTCCGCCTTTTTTCCATATCGGAAACTATTCGCCTCTTTTTCCCTTCGTTCTTCAAGATTCTGGGCGGCCAGGGCTCCGTGGCATTTCCTCCGCCCTCTTTTCTCTTCGCTCTTCAAGATTCTGGGCGGCTGGGGCGCTGTGGCATTTCCTTCGCCCTCTTTTTCTCTTCATCCTTCAAGATTCTGGGCGGCTGGGGCGCTGTGGCATTTCCTCCGCCCTCTTTTTCTCTTCATCCTTCAAGATTCTGGGCGACCGGGGCTCTATCGTGCTTCCTCCGCCCATATAAAATCTCAACGCAGAAGAAATATCCATTGTCGTGGGCGAACACCTATATTTTGCCCACCTCCGCCCAATTTACCCAAAAACACTGACCCGTAAATAACTAGTACACCGAATAATAATTAACTGGCTATATCTTGATTTGATTTTACACCAGCAGCCTGCGCTTCTTCTTGACTTATTTCATCAAGCTTATATGTCCAGTGATAAACAACAGGTTCCTTGTTGACTTCATCAAAATACAGATAGATTCTATCCTCAAGCTCTTGTTTAGATTGAACCCGAATTCCTCTCAGCATCTGCTTTGTCATTTTGCTAAAGAAGCTTTCAATCAAATTTAACCAGAAACCATGCTTGGGTGTAAATACAAAAACAAACCGACCTTCTGGCAGGGTCGACAGATAGTTGCGAGTTTCTTTGGATTTATGAGCTGAATGATTGTCGCAGACTATTCGGATAGTATCTCCTTGAGGATACATTGCATCCAGTTTTTTCAAAAGCGTTATAAAATCGGAACTCTTATGTGTTTCACTTACAACTGGAATTGCGATTCCTGTCAGCAGATCGATCCCTGCCAGTAAAGACAGAGTTCCAAGACGTTTGTATTCTGCATCCCGGTATACACAGCCCGTTTTTGCGGTCGGTCTGAGATCATCTCCGGTTGTTGCTATGGCTTGTATCCCTGGTTTTTCGTCACATGAAACCGTATGCACCATAGGAGCATCCTCTGGAATGATTACACTGCCATTTTCATCAAACTGCATTGATACCTGTTTGTAAACCAAAAGTACATCATGCATTTTTTTATCAAAATCCGGGTCACGTTTTTCGCAATAATATTTGATTTTAAATGGCTTTAAATCATTCCGTGCAAGAATTTTTTGCACCATTGGTTTTGTGATTGTTTTAAGGCGTGGATATCCTTCTTTCTCTGCATTGGTTTGAATATGCTCATGCAGATTTTTAAGCGTCCAGAGTTCCTGTGAATAGCCAAGCTCAGCCGGTCTCTGACAAGCGAGATTGATAATCCATGCAACAGCATCATCTGTAATTTCCACTGGACGTCCTTTCCTTTGCGCATCAAAAAGGGCTGCCTGAATGCCGCCGGATTGATATTTTTTTATACACAGCTTTACCGTATTAATATTGACATCAAGACGATCTGCTATTGTACGGTTTGCATTTCCCTGAGATTTATAAATCAGTATTTTTGCACGGTCAACAATCTGTGCTTGTATCGTTCGTTGACGGATGAGTGATTGAAGATATTCGTAATCATCATCTGTTAAAATAATAGCTTTAGCGTTTGCCATAATCAGTTCCCCTCTTTCTATTACTGATTATGTCACAGCCACAATTGTTTGGCTAGTTATTTATTTTATAGTGTACTAGTACAGCGTTTTCGAAATAACTAGACCAAATAACTTGCCTATTTCTCCCATTGCATAGGTTAAAAAGCCTCGACGCAGCATGCTGAATTCTTTTTCGAGAATCCATATCAGAACTCATAGACTCAGCAGCCGTTCCACCAGCTTCACGCACTCCGCCGCATCCTTGGAATAACCGTCCGCGCCAATTTCATCTGCAAAACTCTGGGTAATGCAGGCGCCGCCGATGATGACTTTGCTCGCACATCCCTTCTCCTTACAGATTTCTATCACATCCTGCATCCGCATCATCGTTGTGGTCATCAGAGCTGAGAGGCCGATGACTGCCGCATGTTCCCGGATTGCTGTATCCACAATATCCTCACAGGGCACATCCTTTCCCATATCTATGACGTTGTAGCCGTAATTTTTCAGCATCAGCACCACAAGATTTTTCCCGATATCGTGGATATCTCCCTCCACCGTGGCAATCACCAGGGTGGGCATCTCTCTGCCGTCATTCTTCTTCTCCAGCATGGGCTCCAGATAATCGATGGCCAGCTTCATGGTATTGGCGCTGGCAATCAGCTGGGGCAGGAAATATTTCTTCTTTTCAAAAAGGACTCCCACCTCATTGATGGCGGGGATCAGGTAATCATTGATCACTGCATCCGGCTTTGTGCCGGTGTTCAATGTCTTTTTGACCTCGTCGATGATACTGTCCTTATTTCCCTTGAGAACCGCACGAAAAACAGGATGCTCCATTCCTGCCGGACCGCTGTTTCCCGTACCACCGTTTCCCGAACCACAGTTACCCGTACCGCTGTTTCCCGAATTCCCGCCTGCACTGTCTGTCCCGTTGGACCCTGCACCGTCGGATCCTGCACTGCCTGCCCCGGTTCCCGAAGGGGTCTTTTTCACCATCACCGTCTCATACTCTTCCCTTTTCTCCGCCAGCATATTCATCCGCTCAATATAGCGGATATCGCTGTCCGGCCGGTGAAGAAGCATGTCCGAGGCAAAGGCTGCATTCATCAGAAGCTCCTGGGACGGATTGGCAATGGCCATGGTAAGGCCGCTGTGAATCGCCATGGTAAGAAAGGCCGTGTTGACGAAGCTTCGCTCCGGCAGCCCGAAAGAAATATTGGACAGGCCGCAGATGGTCGGAAGCTTACGCTCATTGTGACAGTAGGAAATGGTCTCAAAGCACTCCTTTGCCGCCTCCGGATTCGCCCCGATGGTTGCTACCAGACCATCAACCACAATGTCCTCATGAGCCATTCCCAGCGCCATTGCCCGGTCATAAACTGTATGGATAATCTGCCGTTTCTCCGCAGCATCTTTCGGAAGACCCGCATCGGAAAGCGGAAGCAGCACAAACATGGCTCCGTACTTTTTTGCAATGGGAAGCATCCTCTCTATTTTCTCCGATTCCAGAGAAATGGAATTGATGAGGGCTCGTCCCGGATAAATGCGAAGAGCCGCCTCCATCACATCCACATGGCTGGTATCGATGCACAGGGGGCAGTCCACCGTGGAAGAAACCTCATAAATGACCTGCTCCATCATTTCCTTCTCATCAATACCATTCATGCCCATATTGATGTCTAGAATCTTCGCGCCGTTCTCCTCCTGCTCCATGGCCATATTGCGAACCATCTCCAGCTTTCCTTCCCGAAGTTCAGCCTGCAGCTTTTTCTTTCCGGTAGGATTGATTCTCTCTCCCACCACGATAAAATTTCCATCCAGGGAAATTTCCACATTTTTTCGCTCCGATGCAAGCACCCGGCGATGGGACTTCAAAGGCCTGTGAAGTTCTTTTCCCTTCACCGCGCCGGACAAAGCCTGAATATGCGCTGCCGTCGTCCCGCAGCAGCCACCCACGATGGCAGCTCCGGCCTCCACCAGGGATGCGCCGGCCTTTGCGAATTCCTCCGGTGTCATGCGGTATACCGTTTTCCTGCCCTCCAGTTCCGGAAGACCCGCATTGGGCTTTGCGATAATCGGGACCGTCGCATATTCTGCCATCTTTCTGACCGGCTCCACCATTTCCATAGGTCCTGTAGAGCAGTTGATTCCGATAGCATCCACGCCGAGAGACTGTAGCACCACCACAGCCGTCTCCGGCGGTGTGCCGAACAGTGTCCGACCATCTTCATTGTAAGTAAGGGTCACCATGACCGGCAGGTCACAGGTTTCACGGATGGCAAGCACCGCCGCCCGGCATTCCTGCAAGCTCATCATGGTCTCCACCACAAACAGATCCACCCCGGCCGAAGCCAGCACGCGCGCCTGCTCCTTATAAACCTCTACCAGTTCCTCAAAAAGCAGGTCCCCCATGGGATACAACTGCTGTCCGGTCATGGTCATATCACCGGCTACAAGGGTCTTCCCTCCCACCGCCTGCTTCGACAGCTGCACCAGCCTGGTATTAATCTCCTCCAGACGTTCCGAAAGCCCGTATTCTTCCAGCTTAATCCGATTGCCAGTAAAGGTGGGTGCATAGACAATATCCGCCCCCGCCTCCACATATCCCTTCTGCAGATCCAAAAGCACCTGTGGGTTCTCTAAAATCCATGCCTCTGGGCAGGCCCCCACCGGCATACCTGCAGCCATGAGATTTGTTCCCGTGGCACCGTCTAAGATCACCGGCCCTTTCTCTATGATAAACTGCTGAAATTCTTGCTTTGTCATTTGGTTCCTTTCCTCATTTACAGGAATTCCTATTGAACTATTTTTCTATTCCTAATATAATGATGTGAGTATTGTACGCAGGCAGCTCTATAACTATGCTTCCCCCGCCGGTTAATCATCCATGCATATGGACTCCTATGCACTCATGATAACTTATGATAACCCATGTTGTAAAAATTTCCTAGTCCCTAATTTACCATATGGGGGAATACACATGGATGGCGCACCGTAATAATTTGCAAACAATACATTCGCGGGTGTTTGCTGTTTTGTAAATTATTCTGGGAATGAGACTGAACAAATAAATATCATAAGGAACCCGGAATCCAATTTATCCATGCACCCAGGAAGCTCAGGATATGAAAATGGGCGATTAGGAAAAGTTTTTCTGTATACGCCCACGGACATCTACTTGCTCCCTGAAAAAAACACTTAAAATGGTCGGTAGAGATCATTTCTTTTCTATGCGCCCAAAATTAGAACGTCATGTCTCCATTTTGTGAGGGAAATGGGCGGATAGAGAATAATCATCTCCTAGCGCCCATATTTTCAGTAATCCAGACAAAATAATCGCCGGGTGTGGGCGCATAGCGAAAAATGTTCTTCCAGCGCCCATATGAAAGCCACGCATGCAAGATTCATGAGCAGACGGCATCCTTCTTAGGGTGCCTGGAAAAATAGCGTCAAAAAACAAGCGAAACCTGTAAACCTAGAAAGGAAGAAACGGAGGATTCACCATGAAACCAATCAGCTTAATTGCATTAGATTTAGACGGCACCCTGTTTAATCCGGACAGCCATATCAGTCAGCGAAATTTGGAAGTAATAAAAAAAATGAAAGACCGGGGCATCCATGTGGTCATTGCCAGCGGCCGCCCTTTTGCCGGGCTTCCTTTGGATCAGCTTAAGGGAACCGGGATTGAATATGCCATCACCACCAACGGCAGCGCCATCTATGAACTGGAAAGTGACAAATGCATCCATGACAAATGCATCTTTGAGGATCCACTGGATGACAAGACTGCACTTACCCTTCTGGATTTCCTGCTTTCCAAGGATATCCACATGGATGTCTTTATCGGCGGGCTGGGCTACTCCCCTCTGCAATGCGTCAGCGCAGGAGAAAAACTGGCGGTCCCGCCCACCATCAAAAAATATATTACAAAAACCCGCATCCGAATCAATGACATTCGTGGATTTATCAATTCCAACCATCTGCGGGTTCAGAAAATGACCCTGAACTTCTATCCGGACGAAAATGGTATTTTAAAAAACCGGGAGGAAATTCGAAATTACCTGGAGGCAAATCCTAAGATCACCTGTGTCTCCGGCGGCTTCAGCAATCTCGAGTTTACGAAAAAAGGTGTGACGAAAGGAACTGCTCTTCTTCGCCTGGCTGAGCAGTTAGGCATCGATGCCGATGCCACCATGGCCATCGGTGACAGTGAAAATGATCTTTCCATGATTGAAGCCGCCGGCATCGGAGTCGCCATGGGCAATGCCTCCGAACTGGTAAAAGAGCACTCGGATTTTATCACGGGCACCAACGCAGAGGATGGTGTGGCTTCTGCCATCGAGCACTTCTGTCTTTTCGAGAATTAGTACCACTACGTTCCGTCTAAAGATCTGCAATAGAAGAGCAGAGGCCATTGAACACAGATTCGAAACGCCTGTTAAACTACAGGCTTTGCTTCCGCAGAAGCCTGACACAGCGCTTCACGCTTTCCACGGTCTCATCGATCTGCCTCTTATCCGTCTGCCGTCCCATGGTAAAGCGCACCGTTCCCGCCGCATATTCTTCGGGGACGCCGATGGCAGAGATGACATGGGATATCCTTGTCTGCCCGGTATTGCAGGCTGAGCCGGCGGAGGCACAAATGCCGTCCTCCTCTAAAAGCACCAGCAGGGAGGTGGCATCCACCCCGCGGATGCTGACGCTGACATTGCCTGGCAGCCGCTTGTAAGGGTGCCCGTTCAATCGGATCTGCGGAATTTCGTGCATCAGCCGTTCCACAAAATAATTGCGGAGACGTATCAGCCTTGGTCTTACAAGATACATTTCTTTTGCCGAAATGGCAAGCGCTTCCGCCATCCCCACAATTCCCGCCACATTTTCTGTGCCGGCACGTTTGCCTTTCTCCTGACTTCCCCCGTGGATAAATGAATGAAGTGCTTTATCCCTTCTCATATACAGAAATCCCACACCCTTGGGACCGTGGAATTTGTGAGCACTGGCGCTCAGGTAGTCCACCGGCAGCCGACGCAGGGAAAGGGGAATCTGTCCAACTGCCTGCACCGCATCCGTGTGAAATGCAATCCCCCGTTTTCGTAAAGCCTCACCGATCTGCCCAATGGGCTCAATCGTCCCGATCTCATTATTTCCTGTCATAATGCTGACCAAGGTGGTATCCTTCCGAAGGGCCGACAGTACCTGCTCTGCACTTACCATACCATAGCCATCCACATCCAGATAGGTTACCTCGTAGCCCAATTCCTCCAGATACTCACAGGAACGCAGCACTGCATGATGTTCGATTTTGCTGGTGATCAGATGCTTCCCCTGACTCTTTTTTTCCCCCGCCACATTCTTGATCACCCAGTTGTCGGACTCGCTTCCCCCGGAGGTAAAATAGATCTCCTCCGGCTCTGCATCCATGATTTCTGCAATCCGTTCTCTTGCATGTTCAATGGCAGTTTTCGCCTCCTGTCCCATCCCATAGGCCGTGGAGGCATTCCCAAACTCCTCCAGCAGATAAGGCTCCATCGCCTCCTTTACCTGTGGGAGCATTTCTGTAGTTGCCGCATGATCCAGATAAATCCTGCAACTCATATTTTGTACCCTCTCCTCATACAATAATTACCAAGTTACCTGTTAGGAGTCCCGCTTTGAGACTGTCCAAACTATTCAAAAATCCGCTGATCACCGGCACCCTTTTTATGAGTGCAGCCGGCGTCATCAGCCGTTTGATTGGCTTCTTCTATAGAATATTCCTCTCCCGGACCATTGGTGCGGAGAGGCTGGGAATCTACCAGCTGATTGCGCCGGTATTTTCCATCTGCTTTGCCCTGACCGCCTCCTCCATCCAGACAGCCATCTCTAAATTTGTGGGGGACTCCATTGGTTCCTGCAACACCGGAGAATGCGGAGAAAGACGCGCCCGTGCCTATCTTATCATCGGGCTTGTATTAAGCTGTGTCCTTTCCCTGATCACCGGCTTTGTCGTCTATCATTATGCAGATTTTATCGCGGAACGTTTTCTGGGAGAGGCCCGCTGCGCCCCGCTTCTGGTGCTCTTAACCTACTCCCTGCTGCCAGCCTGTATCCATTCCTGCATTAACGGTTACTATTACGGGAAAAAGCGCGCCCTGGTGCCTTCCATCTGCCAGTTGATGGAACAGGTGGTCCGGGTCTGCGGCGTCTATATCATTTATCTGGTCACTCAGGAAAAGTGCATCCCCTTAAGTCCCACTCACGCCGTGGCCGGCCTTGTCATGGGAGAATTTGCGGGCCTTTTCACCTGCCTTCTGGCCTTTTCCTTCGAGCCAAAACTGGAAAAGAACACAGTTGACACCCTGCGTCAAAGCAGCGGACCCATGTTTCGCATGTTTCTTGGCATGGTGATCCCACTGACTTTGAACCGGCTTACCGTATCCGTCTGCAACAGCCTGGAAAACCTGCTGATTCCCAAAAAGCTCATGGCCTTCGGTTACTCCAACTCGGATGCTTTAAGCATTTACGGTGTGCTGACGGGAATGGCGTTCTCTATCATCCTTTTTCCCAATGTGCTGACCAATTCCCTGTCGGTTCTGCTGCTGCCCTCCGTATCCGAGGCCCACGGTCAGAAAAATCTGGAAAAAATTGCAGACACCATCAAAAAAGCAACCCTTCTCGGGCTGCTTCTTGGGCTTTGCTTTACGATTTTATTTCTACTGACCGGCCGCTTCATCGGAAGCCATATCTTCCACAACGCACTGGCAGGCGTATTTATAAGACGGCTTTCCTTCCTCTGCCCTCTCATGTATATCACCGGGCTTTTGAGCAGTATCCTGCAAGGTCTGGGGCATGCGGGCCGTGTGCTGTACGTGAACCTTCTGGCCTGCCTGATGCGGATCGGCATGATCCTTTTTCTCGTACCGGTATACGGAATCGGGGCATATCTGTGGGGAATGCTGTTTTCCTATGTGTTTACCACCATTGCGTGCCTGTGGCTGCTGCGGGCCTACAGGAAGGTATAATATCTATCTTCTTGAAACACCTAATTTTACCATCAAAGCCTCCTGCAGCACACGGGAAACATTGATGTGGGCTTTCTCAGCTTCCAAATTCAACCTGTTAGGAAGTGTAACATTTTTTGTGTATAGTAAACACAAAAATAAAAAATGCCGGGAATCCAATCATAGATTCCCGACATTCTCTTTCTAATATGCAATTAGACTCTGGAAAGGTACTCCCCTGTCCTAGTGTCGATCTTGATGACATCCTCCTGCTCTACGAACAGCGGAACGGATACGGTGGCACCGGTCTCAACAGTTGCAGGCTTGGTAGCGCCTGTAGCGGTATCTCCCTTGAAGCCCGGCTCAGTTTCCGTAATTTTAAGCTCTACAAACAGTGGTGGCTCAACGGCAAATACGTTGCCCTTATAAGAACAGATCTTAACCATCTCGTTCTCCTTGACAAACTTCAGTGCATCGCCCACCTCATCCTTCGGCAGATCAATCTGGTCGTAGGTCTCTACATCCATGAAATGATAGAAATCATCATCTGCATACAGGTACTGCATATCCTTACGGTCAATGTGTGCGGTCGGGCACTTCTCCGTCGGACGGAATGTCTTCTCTACGACACCGCCGTTCACGATATTCTTTAACTTAGTTCTGACAAATGCTGCGCCCTTTCCCGGCTTTACATGCTGAAATTCGATAATCTGGTAAATGTTGCCCTCAAGCTCGATGGTAACACCGTTTCTGAAATCTCCTGCTGAAATCATTCGATCTTCCTCCTTCAATTACGAGTAAAAACTCTCTCGAATTATAATTTTACTATAAAATGGAATACTTTTCAAGCCTTATTTGTTCCGTTTCTCAATCTCTGTGATCATTTCCACACGGGCGGCGTGACGTCCCCTCTGAAATTCGGCATCCAGATAGCTTTTCACGATGTCCTTGGCCTTCTCTATCCCCACGATTCTGGCGCCAAAGGCGATGATATTTGCATTGTTGTGTTCCTTCACCAGCCGAGCCGTTGTGGTATCCGAGCAGACGGCTGCACGCACGCCGTTTACCTTGTTGGCCGCCATGGAAATGCCTGCACCTGTACCGCAGATCAGTACTGCGCAGTCCACCTCTCCGGAGGCCACCGCCATGCCTACTTTCTCCCCGATCACCGGGTAATCGCACCGCTCGGGCGTATCCACCCCGAAATTAACCACCTCATAGCCAAGGCTTTCCATATACTCCTTGATCTGCATTTTCATTTCCACTGCTGCATGGTCATTTCCAATTCCGATTTTCATGTTTATCTCCTTATTCATTCCTATAAATTTGTCAGATGTACGCATCTGTTTTATGCATCTCACCGCACCTTTGTCAGATAAAAAACTGCCAGCTGTGTGCGGTCCCTTAAGGACAGTTTATCCAATATCGTGCTGATATAGTTGCGGACGGTTCCCTCACTTAAAAAAAGTTCTTCGGCGATCTCCCGGTTACTTTTCCCGCGCCCCACCAGGGCAATGATCTCCTGCTCCTTTTCTCCGATATCATATTGACTGTAGTCAAAGGTATTCCTCTGCTGCATCAGCACCGGAATCTTGCTGACAATCTCTCCGCCAAACACACTCTGCCCCTGTTCCACTGCGAAAAGAGCCGGGATAATTCCTGCAAAGTCCTGTTTTAGAATATACCCTTTTGCGCCAATGTCAAGTGCTTTTATGATATATTCGTCATCAGAAAAGGTGGTTAAGAACAAAATTCTTGCTTCAGGATCCGATTTCAGAATGGTTTCCGCCGCGGTAAGACCACTCATCCCCTTCATCTGAATATCCATAAGAAGCACATCCGGCTGATACTGCCGGTATAAGGCAACTGCCTCCTCTCCGTCCTGCCCGCAGGCGGCCACGGTGATATTTTTATCCGATTCCAGAATGGTTTTTAAGGACATGGAAACCAGCCGGTCATCATCTACAATTACTACTTTCATAATTTTTCCTCCTTTGGAACATCGGTCCATGCGGAATTTGCCTTCGGCAAATGGACCGACGCTACATGTCAAGTTTTCATCGAAAACTTGACACCTTTGGAACATCGGTCCATGCGGAATTTGCCTTCGGCAAATGGACCGACGCTGCATGTCAAGTTTTCATCGAAAACTTGACACCTTTGGAACATCGGTCCATGCAGAATTTGCCTTCGGCAGGGAAACAAGAATACGAAATCCTTTCTCCGTAAAAAAATGTGCATTTCCACCCAGCGCCTCTGCCCGGTCAGTAATATTGGAAAGTCCGATTCCCGGATTGTCACTCATGTGGATATCTATCCCGTTGTCTTCCACGGACATCTGGTAAAAACCCGGATGCTCACGCAAAAAAATGGAAACCCTGCTGGCATTGCTGTGCTTTGTGATGTTGGACACAGCCTCCTTCACAATGGCAATCAGGCAGTATTTCACGTTGCGGGGAATTTCCGCAGACATATCGTAATCGATCACAACCTGACAGCGGCTTTTCAGTTCCTCTGTCACGTCCAGTACCATCTGCTTTAAGTCCATGGAATCGTTGTGAAGGTCATGAACACTCTCACGAATACTGTTCATGGCAGAATTCAAGGTGTCATTTACCGCTTCCAGCTGTCCGTGCATGGGCTCCTCCTTATGAATGGTAAGAAGCGCTCCCATCTGTAAAATGGAGCGGGTCAGCATATGCCCCACATTATCGTGGATCTCTCTGGCAATCCGGTTCCGCTCCTGCAGGGTTGCCAGATGAATTTCATAGTCCTGTTTCTCCAAAAGCTCTTTCTGCCTTTTCTGCATCAAAAGCTTTCCCTCCGTAGTCTCATCACGCAGATGAATGTATTCCCGCTTCATGGTTTCCAACTTTCTGGTCCGCAGGGCAGCTACAAGTGCCATCACATAAACAATAAACCAAAGTGCCATTCTCCAGCCATCGGTCTTTCCTGCCGGGAAGCACTCCATCATAGGAGCAATTCCAACCAGCGCCAGCCCTATCCCCCACCAGAGAGAAAATCCAATGCTGTCATAGCACAAAAGCGGAAGGAAAACCGAAAGTTCCTTCCAGTAAAAACTGAGTCCCACCATAAGAACCATCAAACCCGTGATTACTCTCTTATCTGTCAGATACAGAGACAGGGAAAGGTAAACCAGTGCCGACAAAATAGCCACCACCGGCTCCAGAAAACGCTCTGATCCCAGAAGGAGAATACAGCTCAGTGCAAACAAAAGTCCCTTATCGATCATTTTATCCATATGGTTTCCCTCCGGATCTACACGCTTTTGCATCTATTCAGAACCCCTCCTCATATATGGGGAGGTGGCTCTTTCCGATACACCCTTTGTAACATACATAGAATAACAGAATCCGTGACATTTGTCATCTTTGTTTCTGACATCCGACACTGTTTTTCTTTTGCTTTTTCCCTTATGATACAATCAAACAAACGAAAGGAGAACATCCTATGAGTACCCCCGTAGTCAGAATCGAAAATCTTGTAAAACGATATAAAGAGCTTTTGGCTCTGGATCACTTTAATCTGGAAATCAATGAAGGTGAAGTCTTTGGCTTGCTTGGTCCCAACGGTTCCGGTAAAACCACCACCATCAACTGCCTTTTGTCCCTCCTGTCCTATGATAAAGGAACCATAGAAATTTTCGGAAGGGAAATGAAGCCGGACAGCTATGAATTAAAACGCCAAATCGGCGTGGTCATGCAGAATGTGGCCGTTTTTGAGGAGTTGACTGTCTATGAAAATATCGACTATTTCTGTGGATTGTATGTGAAGGATAAAAATCTTCGCAGACAGTATGTACAGGATGCCATCGACTTTGTCGGCTTAAAGGACTTCACGAAGTTTCACCCGAAGAAATTATCCGGCGGTCTTCTTCGCCGGCTGAACATCGCCTGCGGCATCGCTCACAAACCGAAGCTGATCATATTGGATGAACCGACGGTAGCCGTGGATCCCCAGAGCCGCAATAAGATTCTGGAGGGAATTGTAAAGCTGAACGAAGAAGGTGCAACCATCATTTACACCTCCCACTATATGGAGGAGGTGGAGCAGATCTGCACCCGTATCGCCATCATGGATAAAGGCAGAAACATTGCCATCGGAACCAAAGAGGAATTGAAAAAGATGATCAAAAAAAGTGAGATCATCACCATTGAACTTGTAGACCTGCCGGAAACCGACCTGGCTGCCATCCGGCAGCTTCCCCATATCTATCAGGCCGATTTTACGGATCACAAGCTGGTAATTCTCTGTAATGGTGGAAAGCATAATCTGGTCCGGGTTTTAAACTATCTGCAGGAACGGGAGTTATCGGTGGGCCATGTATACTCCGAGCTTCCAACCTTAAATGATGTATTTCTGGAAATCACCGGCAAAGAACTACGCGATATGTGATAAGTTTTCGGGAGGTAAACAATTATGACATCCATTTTCAAATATTCCATGTTACGCCTCATCCGGAACAAAAGCAACCTGTTCTGGATCCTTTTGTTTCCGATTCTTCTGGGCTGTATGTTCAAGGTTGCCTTTTCCAATATCGGAAAAACGGAAAGCTTTCAGCCCATTCCGGTTGCCATCGTATGCGAGGACACAAAAAATGCGGACACTTTCCGCACAATCGCCGATGAACTCGGCAAAGAAGGAAAAGACCAGATGCTCTCCGTTATCTACTGCGAAGAGGAGAAAGCTTTAAAGCTTCTTGAGGAAAAAGAAATCGACGGAATTCTCTACGCCGGCGACACCGTTAAGCTGACTATATCCGCAAATATGGGAAATGCCCGGATGAACCAGAGTATCCTTAAGAATTTTGTGGAGGAATATAACGTCAGTACAACCATCATTACAGACACCCTGGCGACACATCCGGAAAAATTACCTGCTTTACTTAAGGATATCACAACACACACAGAATATTGTAAGGAGGTATCCCTTTCCCGCACGGACGCAGACAGTTACACCCAGTATTTCTATAATCTGATTGCTATGGCCTGCCTGTACACGGCCATGGGAGGGCTGTTTGTGGCCATTGAAAACCAGGCGAATCTTTCTACGCTTGCGGCAAGAAAAAATATTTCTCCGGCAAAGAAACAGGTAACTATCATCGGAGAACTGGCAGCAACGATAACCTTTGAATTTGTGCTGAACCTGCTGGCCTTTTTGTTCCTCATTTTTGTCCTCCGGGTGGATATGACCGCGCGGCTTCCTTTTGCCCTTCTGGCAATCTTTGTAAGCACCATGACCGGAATCTGTCTTGGGTTTTTCCTGGGATCCATCGGTCCGAAATCCGAAGGTGGCAAGATTGGCATGATGTTTGCCATTGTGATGCCCTGCTGCTTTTTCAGCGGGCTTATGATGGGAAATATGCGCATCCTCGTGGAACAGTACGCACCATTTTTCAATCGTATCAATCCGGCGGCACTGATGTCCGACTGCTTTTACAGTCTGGCCACCTATGATTCCATGGAACGCTACACAAGGAATATCCTGACTCTTATCCTGCTATCCTTCATTTTCTGTCTGGGCGGATTCCTGTTTACAAGGAGGAAAAAATATGCAAGTTTATAAAACCTTTTTAAAAATAGCAAAAGCAAAGCTGCCGTCATCCATTGTTTATCTCTGTGTCTTTCTTGTGCTCACCATCATCATGAGCGCTACTGCTGCGGAAGATACAGCATCCAAATTTGAGGTTTCCTCCGTGGATATCTGCATGATTGACAAGGATCAGAGCACTGCAAGCCAGGCGCTCTGCGATTATCTGACAAAATACCATACACCTGTGACCCTTGACTCCTATGACAGCGAAACCCTGCAGGATAATCTTTACTACCAGAGGATCAGCTATGTACTGATGGTCCCGGAAGGTTTTGAAGAAGAGCTGCTGGCGGGACACGAGCCAAAGGTTCAGACCTCAAAGCGTGCGGACAGCGCCAGCGGCTACTTTGTGGATCAGCAGATTGAGAGCTACCTTCGGGCACTCTCCCTTTATGTAACCGGCGGTTCCTCCATCACAGATGCCGTAAAACAGGCCGATGACGCTTTCCAATCTGCTCCGGAAATTACTTCTCTGCAGTTTGACAAAAAATCCGGGGATACGGATAAAGGAATGTACTACTTTTTCCAGTATCTTCCGTATGTTCTGGTTATGATGCTTCTGGAAGGGCTCTCTCCGGTTCTGATTGCTTTCCGGCAAAAGGATCTGGCTGCGAGAATCAACTGTTCCGCCCTGCATACCCACGCGAAAAATATGCAGATTGGTCTGGGTTGTATCACCTACAGTCTTGGAAACTGGCTTTTGTTTGCCATAATCAGTGTCATCCTGTATCAGCCATCACAGATTTTTAGCAGGAACGGTCTTCTGTGTCTGCTGAATAGCCTGGTGTTTACATTGATTGCCACAGCTCTCACACTGCTTGTGAGTTCATTTTCAATGAATGACAATGCCCTGAACATGGTGGCCAATGTCATCGGTCTTGGCATGAGCTTCCTGTGCGGAATCTTCGTTCCCCAGTGGTACCTGGGAGACGCGGTCATAAGTGCATCCCGCTTCCTCCCCGCCTATTGGTATGTCCGCATCAACAATATGCTTTCTGGCTTTTCCGACGAAGCACTCTCCATGGACACCTACCGGATGTGTATCGGCGTAGAGGTCCTGTTCCTCGCAGCGATCTTTGCCGTATATCTGGCAATCAACCGCCAGCGGGAGAAAACTTCCCTGGCATAATGAGCTGGATAAACAGGATGAGATTTTCTTTCCTACCGGGGAAATATCGTTTCTACACCGGAAGAAATCCATTTCCCCGCCCATGGTTGGGTTGCTCTTGAGCCTTGGGCGGTGGAAAACACTTTTCTTCATCTCCGCCCAAAACAAAACTCCTCAAATTTCTCCATGGGCGGAATATTATTTTTTCCCCTCTATCGCCCATTTTCACTGATTTCCCGGACTCATCTGCTTTCTTTCTGGGCCATAGGCGTGATTTCACACCTCTGTCGCCCATTTTTCCAACCCGCCTTCTCCTTTTCTGGGCCACAGGCATGATTTCACACCTCCTCCGCCCACTTTCTCAACCCGCCTGCAGTTGTTCTGGGCCACAGGCATGGTTTCGCGTCTCTGTCGCCCACTTTCTCAACCCGCCTGCAGTTTTTCTGGGCCATAGGCATAGTTTCACACCTCTGTCGCCCACTTTTACTGCTTTCTCGGACTCATCTACTTTCTTTCTGGGCCACAGACATGGTTTCGCGCCTCCTCCGCCCACTTTCTCAACCCGCCTGCAGTTTTTTTGGGCCACAGGCGTGGTTTCACGCCTCTGTCGCCCACTTTCTCAACCCGCCTGCAGTTTTTCTGGGCCATAGGCATAGTTTCACACCTCTGTCGCCCACTTTTACTGCTTTCTCGGACTCATCTACTTTCTTTCTGGGCCACAGACATGGTTTCGCGCCTCCTCCGCCCATAAAAAAATCTGAGAGACGAAAAAATGGGCGTATAGCAAAATATTTGCTCATACCGCCCATAGTGGAAAATAAAAGAAAAGATTTACTTATCTTCATGTTTCTTCCTGTGCCTTTTATAAAAAAATAAAACTACTGCCTCCAGATACCGCTTCAACACAATCTGAATCTCCTCCTTTGGATGGATGGGTTTTACCAGAATCGTGCGGATTCCTGCCAGATTAGCGCCACACACATCCGTAAAGATCTGATCTCCCACAAAAATCGTGTTGGAGGTGTCTGTTCCCAATTCCTTCATTGCCCTGCGATAGCCGGAGGGCTTGGGCTTCCCGGCCTTATAAATATACTTCACGTGCACTGCATCGTTGAACATCTTTACCCTGGGTTCCTTGTTGTTGGACAAAAGCATACAGGAAAAGCCCAGTTCCTTCAGGTGCTTAAACAAAGAAATCGCCCGCTCATCGGCAGGCGCTCCATGGGGAACCAGCGTATTATCAATATCAAAAATAATCCCGCGATATCCCTCTTTATATAATTGATCAAAATCTATCTGATAGGTGGAATCCAGATACTCATCCGGATATAAAAAAACGCACATATATCTCTCCTTCGTGTGCCTGCATCCAAAGGCGAACAAATGCCATGTGAATCAATCCACTGCATCCTGAAAACCGCTTATTATAATGAGAAATCCTCGGCTCCGCGAACTACATTGCCGGCAGGTTCTGATGCAATCTGTGTAACCCCGTTGTCTTTAGTGCCGACAAAATACTGGTATTGGCGAAGAACCAGATCCTTATCTAGATCGGAAATGGCCTTCATAGTGTCGAGATTATTGATATCACTGTCTGTCCCCTTAAGATCATAGCTTGCATTGGGGTCATAGCTCTGTGCGAAATCAAAAGAAGTAAAATTCTGCGCTGCCTCCGGCACAACAGTGCTCTGACTGTTCTTTCTTTCGCCATCCATGGCATCCTTTGCTGACTGCTCATTCGCTGCCATCACCTGACTGCTTTTAAGCTCAGCCGACCTTATGGAGTTGTACTCATAAAATCCCGCGTACGGGCGAACACCTGATATATTCATAAGCACCTCCTGCCTGTTTCTCCTTAAACAAGCATTTTCTTAAGTTCGTTCATGAAGGTATTGACATCCTTGAATTCCCGGTATACCGATGCAAATCTTACATAAGCAACCGGATCTAAATCCTTCATCTTATCCATCAGAATCTCTCCAATCAGGGAGCTTTCTATCTCCTTCTCCTCACGATTGAAAATCTCTGTCTCCACATCGTCCACAAGCTTTGTGATCTGCTCCGCGGATATCGGCCTCTTGTGACAGGCAAGTAAGACACCCTTCTCTATCTTCGAGCGGTCATACTGCTCACGATTGTTATCCTTCTTGATAATAATCAGTGGAATCGTTTCAACCTTCTCATAAGTGGTAAAACGCTTGCCACAGTCATCGCAAAGCCGACGTCTTCGAATGGAATTGTTATCATCCGCCGGTCTGGAATCGATGACTCTTGTATTCTCACTGCTGCAGAACGGACACTTCATTAGGCGTTCCCTCCCATTCCTTCTACTATCTTAAGTATACCTATCCGAAAAATTATTGTCAACATGGACAATCTTCAAAGCTTGTGCCTCATATCTTTTTCATTGAAGTCTACAAGTATTATATCGGGTCCAATTCGAATAACTTTACACCATGGAACAAAAAATTCGCAGTCTCTTCCAAAAAATCCCAAATATTTTCCCGGGCCGGGTATGATCAGTGCCGTGATACATCCTTTTTCCTTGTCAAATTCCAGGTCTCTCACATTTCCCAGGCACCTGCAGTCATTTACAGAAATCACTTCTTTTTCGCAAAGATCAGAAAAGCGCATAGAATCCCCCTCCTGATTGATTCTATGCGCTGACTTTTCGTTTTATGCTTACAGGCCAAAACTTTCCGCACTGATTCTCATGCGGGAAGTTTTTGTGACTAACTATACATTGAAGCGGAAAAGAATCACGTCTCCGTCCTTCACCACGTAATCCTTCCCTTCTAAACCAACAATTCCCTTCTCCTTGGCGGCAGAAAGGCTGCCACACTCTAAAAGATCCTGATAATTTACAACCTCCGCCTTAATGAAGCCCCTCTCAAAATCCGTATGAATTTTTCCGGCAGCCTGAGGTGCCTTGGTCCCCTTCTTGATGGTCCAGGCCCGGCACTCATCCTCTCCCGCTGTCAGGAAAGAAATCAGACCCAGCATACTGTAGCTGGCCTTGATCAGCTTATCAAGACCGGACTCCTGCAGACCGAGATCCTCCAAAAACATAGCCTTCTCATCGTCATCCAGCTCAGAAATTTCTTCCTCAATCTGGGCACAGACTACAAACACCTCGCTGCCCTCTTCCTTTGCCTTCTCACGGACGGAAGCAACAAAAGGATTATTCGCACCATCATCCGCAAGATCATCCTCTGCCACATTCGCCGCATAGATGGTTGGTTTTGCCGTAAGGAGATTATAGCCCCGGTACCACAGTTCCATGTCCTCATCCTCCGGAAGGTCGAAGGTCCGTGCCATTTTTCCGGCCTCAAGGTGCGCCTTCAGTCCCTCCAAAAGCTCCATTTCCTTCGCAAAAGTCTTGTCCATGCGAGCCTGCTTTGCAACCTTGGCAATCCTTCTCTCCAAAATCTCAATATCTGAAAAAATCAGTTCCAGATTAATGGTCTCAATATCTCTCGCCGGATCAATACTTCCATCTACATGCACAATATTCGAATTTTCAAAACAACGCACCACATGTACGATTGCATCTACTTCACGAATATTGGCCAGAAACTGGTTGCCAAGCCCCTCTCCTTTGCTGGCCCCCTTGACCAGACCTGCAATATCTACAAATTCAATGGTCGCCGGTGTCACCTTCTTGGTATGATAGAGGTCTCCCAGCTTCTTAATTCTCTCATCCGGCACTGCCACAATCCCTACGTTGGGATCAATGGTGCAGAACGGGTAATTTGCAGATTCTGCACCTGCCTTGGTCAGTGAATTAAATAATGTACTTTTTCCAACATTCGGAAGACCCACGATTCCGAGCTTCATATCTTTATTTCCTCCTTTGAACATCAGCCCATGCAAAATTTGCCTCCGGCAAATGGGCCCAAATACGATATTTACTATACCATACAGCATCTCAAAAGTAAATTCTTATGTTTTTTGCAACGCATCTCCTACATCCAGTCTCTAGGATACCTGCCCCATCATCTGCCCATAAATCGTGGTCAGGGAATCCAGGCAGTCACGCTTTACGTTCATATCCGGATGCACATACTTGTTCATGGTAATATTCACGTTAGAGTGCCCCAGCAGCTCGCTGACACTCTTAACATCTGCCCCGCTGCTGATACAGTTTGTGGCAAAGGTAGGACGCAGGATATGAAAATGGGTTTCTTCGATACCGGCCTCACGCAGGTAGGACCTGAACTTGTACTGGTAGGTCCTCGGATCCGTGGGGGAAACCTGATTGATGACATAGCCCTCTTTCTCCTGAACGTGTGTAAGAAGCCGGGTCAGATGCTTCGGCAGAGGAATTTCCCGTTTGGAGCAGCCGGTCTTTGGCGGTCCCTCCATCAGCACGGTCTTTTTTAACTCTCCATCCTTTCGAATCCTCTGCACGGTACGATTCACATGCAGTGTCTGGTTTTCGAAATCAATATCCTCCCACTTGAGGGCGCAGATTTCCCCCAGACGAAGTCCCATGGAAAGGCAGATGACCACCCCCAGCTTATCATTGTCCATATCGGTGTACAAACACTCCAGCAGCTTTCTCTGTTCTGTCTGACTTAGGATCTTTACCGGTTTTACAGGCTTAACCACAGTATAAGGCTGAAGGGAAACGGATGGGATTCCGCATTTTTCTTCTCCATAGCGCAGAATCATCCTTAACACACTGTAGATACTTTTCTGGGTGCTGGGGGATAACTCCCGGGGCAGGATTCGGCAGACCCTGTCGGAGCTGATTTCCGTAACCGGAAGATCTCCCAGTTGGTCCTTGATGTGCTTCTCGTAAATATCTCTGTATTTTCTGTAGGTAGAATATTTTCGTTCCTTTTCCACCTCTGCAAACCAGAGTATGCTTATCTCATGAATTGTCATCCGGTCATCACAACAGTTATCTTCACACATCTTTTTCCGCACCTCAAAAAGCTTTTGTTTGACCTCGCCATAACTCCTGCCATAGACAGAGCGACATTTCTTCACGCCATCCACCTGACAGAGATAGCGTCCCTCCCATCTGCCGTCTTTTCTTTTTCTGGTGTTTTCTCCTCTTTTAGACATTGTGACCTCCTGTGAAATAAATATTGCATAAAAAAAGCACCTTAACCAATCAATGGCTAAAGTGCTTTTTACACGCAGTTCTGTTTTATGTATTTCTATCATTCAAAATTAAGCAACTCCTCGATGGCGTCGATTTCTTTTCCGATCCGCTCGCCCTGTGCCAGTTTGGCATCGATCAGCTCCTTCTGGTTGTCCAGATTGCTGCCCAGATACGTCAGTTCCGGACTGAAGGTAGACAGCTCGGAGATCAGCTTGTTGATCAGCTGGTTCACCCAGATCTGGAAGGATCTCTCGTTCTCCTCAGAAACCTTCTTATTGTTGTTGGCAATGTCGGTCTTAAGAGCTTCCTTGTACTTCTCCTTGGACTCCGGCTTGCTGATACGTGTCAGATCACCCAGACCGCCCAGCAGCTTCTTACCCTTATTGACAACGGCAGAGGTATTGGTGATATTTAATGTCTTATGCACACTGGATACCGTGGTGACATTCAGTGCGATATTCTCAAATTCATTCTTCTGCTCCTGCGTAAGTGCAGAACTTCCAGAAACAATTCCCAGCAGATATTTCCGGAAATCATCCGCACATTTCTGCCAGTACTCCTCCGTCTTCACAGAGGCTTCCTTGGAATAATTCTGGATATCTGCCCGCAGGCTTGCCTCCACCTTCTCATTGAACGGAGCCAGCTTCTCAGAATCAGATTTGCCCGGACATTCTGCAAGGATGTCCTCGATGATCTTCTCAATTCTGGAATCGCTCAGATATCGGCTCACGACCTCACCGGTAGCCACATCCAGAAACTCGCTGGTAAATTTCTTTCTCTTACTGTCACTTTCCTCCTGAACCTTCCGGATCAGATCCTGTTTCTTCTCATCCAGACTCTTCTCAATGATTTCCCGCAAAGTATCCGCTTTATTGACACTTTCGTGTACATCCTTGCGGATCATTGTACCTGCCTGTACCAGAAACTTGATTGCCTGAGAACACTTATTGTAAATAGAGTACTTCTGGGCAAAAAGTCCGATTTCCTCCTCCACGCAGGGGAGTCCGCTGTTCCAGAGCAGCAGCTCTGACTGGTCAATGCCCTCTATCCTCTTGCTGATTCTCTCATAGGAATCCCGGGGAAGGATATTATACTCAAACAGTCTTAAATACAGCTTATTGTCCGGATTACTGAACTTGTCCTGCTTTTCTTCGAAAATAGAATCGTAATCTTCATCGATCCAATCATCATCCCCGGGTGCCTTCTTCCCTCCAATAGCGATGATGGAGGATACAAAGTATACCCGGCTGGCCTTCCATTTGATCAATACCAGATTGTCCTTATTCTCAGCCTTCTTCTGCAAAGTCCTTCTGGACTTCTCATCCGATTTATTAACTACCAGCATCAGGTTGGAGACATCCAGCGCGCCACCCAGTTCATTGATGACTGCCATAATCTCATTATTGTCGATTTCATCCATGCTGTCCGGGTTGGTTACAAGTACCGGAAGTACATTCGTCTGCTGTGCCAGTGATTCCTTCAGGATGTCAGCATATTCCCGGAACATAACAGCATTGGAGCCCGGGGTATCATAGAATACGAAATCAAATTTATCCAATGGCAGATAGGAATGAACAAAGCTGACCTGAATCTCAATAAAGTCATCCATCCGGTTCGCCGGCAGTTCGCCTGTGGCAACTAGCTCCTTGACACGGTATTTCTTTAACAGCTTGTCAATCTTCTCTGCATCGTTCTTTGATTCCTTCAGTTCCTCCTCGCTGAGCAGCTTCTCTGCACAGGCTAACAGACCGTCCTGACGGGTCTTGCCCTCCTTCTGCGCATATTCATTCAATGCATATAATACCCAATACATTACCTGGCTTTGGGTCTTCGGAGCATGGGCATTCACGATCCGCGCGATCATCTGAATGATGGCGCTCTCCGGATTCTGGTTCACTCTCCACTCGGTTCCGCTGAATTCAATCTGGTAGTCCTCTCCCGCAAACCGGAAGGACACTGCTGCCTTCTTGGAATCTCTTACCTTATAAATCTTCGCTGTCGCCGGATCTGAATCGCTGGGCAGGATCTCCTGTCCAATGATACTGTTTAAGAATGCAGATTTACCGGAGCTGTAAAGTCCCATGACACATACGGCGATTTCCGGCTTTACGGTATCTGTATACTTGGCAAGAATGGCCTCTGTATCCTTATCCGGATATTCCTGAAAGAACTGATGCAGTCTCTCATAGGCCAGCTCCATCTGAGCCATAACCTCCTTCGCTGGCCGAATCGTCCGCGGTCCGCGCTCGATCTCGATATCATATTCCGAAAAATACAGCTTCTGAATAGAGGTAAGCTCCTCCAGATCATCGTCTGTACCTTCAAACACGATCTTGATTCCGATGGTTGGATTATACAGCTTGTCAACGATCACCTTGAAAATATCATAGGCATTGTGTGACAACGGCAGGGAAACGAAGCGGTCATCCTTCAGCGGTGAATCCACCATCTCCTGCATGTTTGTCCATATCCCATTTCCCTCATACCAGAAGTAATCAATATGCTTCCGATAAGGATCACTACATATTTTAATCTGATTCTTCTCCATAGTCCCTCTCCTTACTGTCTGTACTAATCTGCAAAAATCTTATCTATATTGTAGTCTTTCACACAACGCATGTCAACATTTTAGGGCATATTTAACAAAAAATGCACACTTATGATGGTTTCTTCGCCTTCTCGATCAACTGCAGCAAATCCGCAAGTTCTTCTCCCGGGATCCTTGTATATTCTTCAATTTCCTTTATGGACGGCTCATGACCGTTCTGATCCTTCAAATATTTTACTGCTTCATTGACCAGGGCCACTTTCCCCACAACCGAATTTTCCTGCTCGTCCTCGCCGGTCTGTTCGCGGATGCAGGCCTTCATGGCCTCCTCTGCAGCGGTCAGAAGTTCCTCCTCCACGTCCACACTTTCCCGACTTCCGCATAACTCCCCAAGGCGCAGGAACAGGGCCATATTCCCCTCCTGTACAATATCGGGAAGTCCCTCCGGAGAAAGGGAAAGCTTCTTTGCCACCTCCAGTACACCGGGCAGCCAGGCATTGGAAAGCGCCTGCACCATAGTCTCCTCCCCGGCCAGAAGCTTCTTGTACATTTCCTCAAGCTGCTCTTTACTGTACTTCGGAAGATCCTTCAGTTCTTCCAGGTACATCTGGAATACAGGCGAATCGGAAATGGGGTCTGGCTGCGGCGCATCTTTCTTAGTTTCATCCTCCCTCTGTTCAGGATCCGCTTCATCCACCACGGTCTCTTCCTCCTCATGAGGCACCGTCAGGAATTCAAATACCATTGCCTCCTGCTGAGAATCCAATTCCATATCCTTAAAATACGACAGGATTTCTTCTCTCGTCATAGGCTGCGCCGAGGTGCGGATGATTTCCTGCACCGCCCGCAATGTTTCTGTAAATGTATTCTGATCTATCATATCATGCTCCTTTCAGATCAATGCATCCCCGTCTCCGTTCATCCGGTCAAAAAAAGAACCGCAAAAAAGCATAAGCACCCTTATTGCGATTCTTCATATGATGCGTTTCTGTTCATTAAATTCGGAAGGTGAATGAGCTTCCTTTATTGGCTTTACTGTCGTAAACGCCCTCGTCTGCAATCTTATATACAGAATCGAAGGTCAGTCCGTCCCGATACAAAACAGCACCGAGACTGACGCTGACATCCTCAGTCATCGGTCCTACATGAATTTTAGCTATCTCATCAAAGAAACGGCCGATGATCTTTGCAGCCTCCTCTTTCGTCATAACATCCAAAAAATACGCAGCAAACTCGTCACCGCCGAGACGCATGACGACATCGTGCTCCCGTTTCACTGCCTGCAAGGCATCCGCCACCGCAATCAAAACCTGATCACCGATCATGTGGCCATATTTATCATTGACATGTTTAAACTTATCGATGTCAAACAGACAAAACAATCCCTTTCTCCGCTCTTCCAAAAGGGATGTGATCGTCCGCTCTCCGTGACCGCGGTTGAAAATGCCGGTCATGAGATCCGTCTGAGACAGATACAGCAGATGATTCTCCTTCTTCTTCTCTTCATCAATGCATTCCACCGCGTACAGCACATAGCGCAGCTTCCCCGGTTCATAGGAATCTGCCGCTACAAATCTGGCCTTACACCAGCCATTGATCTTCCCCAGAAAAACAGCGGAGATAACCTTGTTCTCCCTTAATCGTTCCTCCAGAGTGGAAAAATCAACAAAATCCAGGATCATCCTCTGATGCTCTTCCACCGTGATGTTCTTCATCACATTCCGAAGCTTCTCCTGACTGCTGGAAAAGCCCTCCGACCACATCTCAATGTAGCGGTTTGATTTCAATGGAAAGAGCCGATCCTCCTGCAAATCAAAAATGTGCAGGGAAATATATATTTCTGACAACGCATTCAGCGTAAATTGATCACGAACAGCATCATTAATCATAGGAATTCTTCTCCTTTTGATCCTTATACCATAGAATTATAGAATTCCTTTTCCGAAAAGTCAATTATTGAAACTTATTGTGATTCCATCCAGTATACCGGCTCCTTCGAAAGGCATAGGCCAAGCTTCTCCTGCAGCGCAATCGAGGGCTGATTCTCCGGACGAATCTGGCCATAGGGAATCTCTCCCCGTTCCAGGCCCTCGTTGACCATCACCGTTTCCAATGCCTGCCCCAGCTTTTTTTGCCGGTGTTCCGGTGCAATCCACAGCATACCGATGCTGCCCTCATCGTGCATGCCAATAAATCCAACCAGCTGTTCCCCGCAAAAAGCACCCTTCATCTGCCCCGCAGCAATACGATCTTTCAAATATTCCTCCGAAAGTTCGCCCTCATAATGAGAGACAACATAGGGAAGCTGTTCTTCCTCCAGTGTCCGGATCCGGCAGCCGCTCAGGGTCTCAAGGGTATCTGCCCGGTAAAGTCCCCTTACCGGCAGCCGCTCCCGTCTGGTACACACAGCCTGCAGACAGGTCACAGATACCCGAAGATGCAGGAGCTGTTGTACACAGGGTACCATTTCTTTCTGGTGCAGAACCAGACAGACAGACCCCTTCTGTTCTTCTTTTATCTCCTTTGCAAATAACGAATCTTTTCCCACAGTTTCCTTCGTATGGAAAAGAACTCCGCTTTGCGTCTCCCGAAGCAGCAGCTCTGTCCCATCCCAGTATAGCACCTCCGCCCGACAGCGGTTGATACACTCGATCATGTCAATGTGCAGAAGCTTCTGCTTCATCAGAAAAGCTTTGCATTCCTCCAGCAGACGGTATTTCTCATACAGGTCCGGACGGCGTTTTCTGGTGCGAAGCACCGCCTGTTCCGTGCGCCATTTTTCAATCTCCTTCCGATTCCCGGACAGCAGCACAGACGGAACCTCTCTGCCGTGCCATACCTCCGGGCGGGAATACTGGGGGTATTCCAACAGATTTCCCTGAAAGGATTCCGTCTCCGCAGACTGGTCATTGTGAAGCACCGATGGCACCAGTCTTGCCACGGCATCCACAATCACCATAGCAGCCAGCTCGCCGCCGGTCAGCACGTAATCCCCGATGGAAATATAATCTGTCACTACCTCCTCCAGCACCCGCTCGTCGATTCCCTCATAATGGCCACACAAAATCAAAAGATCATCGGCTTTTGAAAGCTCTCCTGCCTTCTTCTGGGTAAAGGTTTCCCCCTGGGGTGTCACATAGATCACACGACTTTTTCTTCCTTCCGGGAGTCTCTTTAACACACTCTGACACGCATCATACACCGGCTGTGCCTGCATCAGCATTCCGGCACCGCCCCCGTAGGGATAATCGTCCACCTTCCTGTGTTTATCCTGTGTGAAGTCACGGATATCAACCGCTTCCATCCCAATCTTATTCTGTTGTACAGCCCGTCCGGTGATACTGGTCATGAGTCCCTGCATCACCATCTCCGGAAAAAGTGTCAGAATATGAAAATTCATGGCTGGTCTCCTATAAACTCCACATTACTCCCAGAATACTCAGAATAATAAACAGACACGTGATCACAAGCCCAATGATGGCACACACCATTCCCGCCGTCGCTCTTCCCTTTTTCATGGAGGTCTTTCCCTTATTTGCATAAATGATAGCAAGAACGCCAAAGAAGATGCCTACATAGGACCAGCTCAATACCAGCCCTGCTATGCCGAAGCCCAGAGCCATATTTGCATAACGGCTGGTATCCGCCCCCTGCACGATAATCGGGCCATTTCCCTGGGGAACCGGCTGAGCCCCCTGCATGCCATTCATCTGCGGGATATTGGGCTGAGCACCCTGCATGCCATTCATCTGTGGGATATTCAGCTGAACGTTTCCCACGGGCTGATGCAAAAGCGAGATCAGCTGCTCCAGATCGTCCTTATACATCTTCTTTGGGAGCGCACCATAAAAGCCTTTGAGAGCGTTCTCACCGGCATACACTCCCGGAAGAAGAAGGATTCTTGTCCATGCCTCCATATGAAAGACGCCATTCTGATAACTCCAAACCAGAAATTTGGGCATCTCAAACCAGCCGCCGCCGGCGCGGAACACCATCTGTCCCTTAAAATTCACATAGGAAAACCCATGCTTTGTCAGAAAGTCGTTCATCATATACTGTACAAAATCTTCCGGCTGATTCAATACCTCATCTCTTACATATCTTCCCATAACTGAATTCCTTTCTCTCGATTATTCCCTGAAATATACTTCTTTTATCCTCTTTGCCACTAAGTATGAATTTTACGATTCACTGCGAAGTCCCGGAAGCAGATGAATCGTCATTTTCTGCCTGGCAATATCCACTTCCTTGATACAGTCGTGAATCGCCGGCACCAGAAGATCTGCCTGTCCTTCTTTCGAAATTACATACACATCATTGGCCCCCGTCTGCAGAACATCCGTAATAACTCCCAACGCCTCCCCCTCATCCGAAAACACAGCAAGTCCGATCAGATCCGCGATAAAATACTCATCTTCCCCAAGCTCCACAGCGTTTTCCCGTGTGACCAGAAGCTTTGCCTGTCGGAAATTTTCTACATCGTTCATATTATCAAATCCCTTGAACTTTAAAATAACCATGTTTTTAAAGAACTTTACACCGGTGATTTCAAGCTCCTTTCTGGTTTTTCCTGTGTCAAGGATTACATTTTTCAATTTCTTAAAACGTGCCGGGTCATCCGTTGTAGGAAACACCTTGACTTCTCCCCGCACTCCGTGGGTGGTGGTGATGACACCTACCTGTAATAACTCCTCCATATAATCTCCTTTTCACTCTCCGGGTCTCACGCTCCGGGTCTCACGCTCTGGGTTTCACTCTCCGGGTCTTACGCTCCGGGTTTCACTCTCCGGGTCTTACGCTCCGGGTATCACTCCCTGGGTTTTATTCCCTGGGTTTTATTCCCTGGGGTTGCCCCCTCCCCATACATTTGCAAAATGTGCAAACACGTCGTGTTTTCATATTTCATATTCCAATTGCATCCCCTTTTTGTATCTATATGGGGCGGTAGCAATCTTTTTTTCTTTGACGCCCACACCCCTCCATTCTGACACCCGGATCTTCCTCTCGTGGGTGATACACACGGAATTTCGCTCTAGCGCCCATTTTTCGGCGCTTCTTCGGCTTATCTTGGGCGATTCACACGGGATTTCGCTCTAGCGCCCATTTTTCGGCGCTTCTTCGGCTTATCTTGGGCGGTTCACACGGGATTTCGCTCTAGCGCCCATTTTTCGGCGCTTCTTCGGCTTATCTTGGGCGATTCACACGGGATTTCGCTCTAGCGCCCATTTTCCGGCGCTTCTTCGGCTTACCGGGGGCGGTTCACACGGGATTTCGCTCTAGCGCCCATTTTTCGGCGCTTCTTCGGCTTATCTTGGGCG
>CAMFDG010000025.1 GCA_945949045.1 uncultured Lachnospiraceae bacterium | reverse complement strand
TTGTAGATGCATGGTTCACAGGATTTGCAGAAACACTAGAAGGAAATAAATATTTATTCTGCGTACAATTCTCCGCGTCGATGGCAATGGCCAGCATCAGTGCCATAATCTCATCCTCTGGATTGAAAAAATCGATCACATAGGTATCTCCCCAGTGCAAAAGTTCTTTGGAAATATGCACCACCACGCTGCAACCGGAGTAAACATCATAATTCCAGGACATGAAATCCCCCTCACAGCGCCATCCATTATAATCCAGCTCATACTTCGGCTTGAAAAAAGTAAACTGCTTTTGTATACTTCCGAACTCTCTTCCGCCAATTTCAATATCAAACGCCGGAAGAAAGGTAAGAAGCCTCTGCTTTACCATCCCAATTTCTCTGTCAAATTTATCATACAGATGAATCTGATGACCAAATGCAAAAAATTCCGCTTTCACAAAATATTTCGGATTTCCCGCTTCATCATATACGTCATAAGTATCTGTCCAAGAAAAAACTCTTTGCTTAATCAATAATTTCATCTTTAATTTCCTGTACCCGCATACCTTTCTGCAAAATATTCCCAGATTTTACATGATACCCAGAAAAAAGCCACCCCAATCACCGGCGACAGATACGTTAGAATAGCGGCTGTCCCCTGCTGCTTTCCGAAAAAGAACCCCGCCGGATAGTAAGCGATAAATCCAATCGGAAGAATAAAGGTAAACAAAAACTTCAATACTTTATTAAAAATGGTCACACGGGTATCTTCCGTAGCTTTTCAAATCCGATGCCAGAAAAACTGCTGCGTTGGTGCCTACGCCCATGAAACCAAAGGTACTGGACAAGATGATTAGCGCCATACAGATGAACACTGCACCTGTCCATAACACCACAAACATCAACAGATTCAGTACTGTCACGGGAACCGCCAGCCTGCGCCAGGCAATGACCAGAAGAACCAGACCGATTCCAAACTGACTGAACCCTTTTACATCCACCCGCTCACTCAGCACCCAGGCATTGTCCAAAAGCAGCTGCTGGGGACTCATGGCCATCAGCGAAAATCCATACATAAAAAGCATTTCATAAAAGTCAAATCCCCCCACCTCCGTAATGTTCTGAAAAACAACCCAGAAGGTGGCAATCCCACACAAATTCGTAATGATCATACCGACAACATCGCACACAAAATCTGCCCGAAACTGCATGCGTTCCTTCAAATACTGGGATGCTACACGAAAATAAATTCTCAGATAATATTTCATTTTTTTCATTTTCTCAGCCCCCGTTTACAATAATTTTTTTCTTCATAACGGCATACATCCCTCTTGCCAGCAGGCCAAACACAATGAGCCACATCAGCTGAAATACCAGAACCCGCAGATAATCCGTCCATCCGAGACTTCCGTTAATCAAAATCTGCATCGGATCATTGTACAATGATTTGAAAGGCAGCACATTCGCAATGCTTTTCAACCAGTCCGGGAAAAATGCCACCGGAACCTCCACCCCTGCAAAAAGCTGCGTGATGTCCGTTCCAGATGATTAATTTCAATCATATCCCCTATTCCCCTTTTTCATTCAATAAACAAAGACGCAGAACCCCTTTCTTCACTTCCGAATTACTGGCTCTGCGTCTTAGCGTCCGTCTTTGGTATTGTTTACTATAAGTGATAAAACCACCTCTGTCAAGCGAAATCCCCCTTGAATATGACAAATTTTTTCATTATAATAAGACACAGATGCAAGCAGGATCATGGACAGCGAAATTCATTCTCGGGAACACAAATCCGAAAAGTAAGTAAAATAAAACGAAAATGGAGGCAAAGAATCAATGATGAAGAAAAAAATGATATTGGTGACTTCTCCACCAGCCTGCGGGAAAACTTATATCTCCAAGCAACTGGCCAAACGTCTGAAGCATGTGGTTTATTTAGATAAAGATACCCTGATTCCATTGACCAACCGAGTGTTTGCGGCAGCCGGCGAGGAGATTAACCGCAGCTCGGATTTCTTTAAGAAAAATATTAGAGATTACGAATACGAGGTCATTGTGGATCTGGGGCTGGAAGCACTGGATTATGATGATATCGTTCTGATCAATGCGCCCTTTACCCGCGAAATACGAAGCGAATCCTTTCTGGCCGATTTTCAGAAAAAGCTGTCCGCAAAGGGAGCCGTCCTTAACGTGATCTGGGTTGTGACGGACAAGGAGATATGCCACCAGCGTATGATCGCCCGCAATTCCGTACGGGATACCTGGAAGTTAGAACACTGGGACGAATATATCGGTACGCAGGATTTTTCCATTCCGGAGCCTCTGAAGAAGCTGGAGGGTGGACATGATCTGCTGCTGTTTTATAATTCCTCCGACGAGGAATACCAAAAATCCATGGCAGAAATTCTGCCCAAGCTGGAAATGGAATCCTAAAATATATGCAAAAGGCGGCCGGTTTTATCCGGCCACCTTCTTTATGCTCTTTCCTATGTAATTCCACCAAATATAACAAATTGATCCGCATCCGGCTCCTCTTACAGCGTACTGCCGAAATCAGATACGATCGCCTGGCCGGTAATAGCTCTGGATTCATCCGATGCCAGGAACAAAAGGATATTCGCCACATCCTCCGGCATACACGGCGGAACCTTTAAGTCTCCGTGCTTTGCCATCTGTCCGAACATATCTGCATCCATATTGGCCGCATTCATGCCTGACACCATCGGCGTCACAATCGTCCCCGGACATACGGCATTACAGCGGACTCCCTTTCCTGCAAAACGAAGTGCTGTATGTCTTGTAATTCCGATGATTGCAGCCTTGGATGCCACATAGGCAGCGCCACCGCAGCCCATAACACCGGCAACCGAGGCAACATTGACGATAGAACCACCGCCAGCCTCTTCCATCTTCGCGCTGGCAGCACGCATGCAGTACATGGTACCCTTGGTGTTAATATCAATGATACGATCCATGTCCGCATCCTCTACACGGTCAATGGGCTTTAAGCCCTCCTCTAATACCCCGGCATTGTTCACAAGAATGTCCAGCTTTCCGTATGCCTTTACGGCCTCTTCCACAACGTGATTGGCATCCTCCGGCCTGGAAATATCCGCTACCACCGGAAGCACCTCTCCGCCTGCCTCACGAATCTTTGCAGCCACTTCCTCCAGCTGCGGTTTGCGACGGGCACTGATCACCACCTTCGCGCCCTCCTTCGCAAAAAGAAGTGCTGTGGCGGCTCCAACCCCCGAGTTACCGCCTGTAATAATCGCTACTTTGTCCTGTAATCTTCCCATAAAATACCTCCTTCACACTGTGCTCTGCGCGTGGAATTTCTTTCCCTGCACAAAAAACTCTTTCCTTAAAATTTGTCAACTCTATTATAACGGTTTTGGAGGTTGATTACAAATAATATTTATGATGTGAGTGTCAAAAGTGCTTTTGCCACTCACTGATATACGAATTGCTCCGTTGCTCATGTGCTGACATTCATCCCGGCATGGGTCATCTCACTCCATCCATACTGCGTCATATATTCTCCCCGATAGAGATTGACCACATAGCTTTTCCCATCCAGCCAGTCATAATAATCGCAGTCCACCTTTTCCCGCACAATGCCAATCTTCCCTCTCTGCTGTGTGAGGATATCCTCACATCCTACGCCGGAAAAGATGTCTTTCATATCCTTGATCAGGCTGCGGAAATAACTGGGTGAATACTTATCCCTCCCAGAGCACTGCCATAATTTCTTTATTGCTGCACATCGCCCCATTGCGATCCACCAGATATGCCAGCAGTTCCCTGGTCAGATCATACTTGAACTTTACAGGTTTTCCATCGATAAACACTTCAAAATTCCCAAAGGTCTGAAAACGTACCCGGTGTAATGGGCTTCATCACATAGCCGCTTACGTGCATCTCAAGAGCATCCTTCATAAAATCCGTATAGCCTGTGGTAAAGACAATATTGATTTGAGGGTTTAGGAGCTTGATTTCCTTTGCCAGTTCCACACCATTGATGTTCCTCATCTGGATGTCCAGAAATGCCACCTCACAGGGCGTACTCTTACAGAACTCCAACGCTTCCTCGGGCTGATCAAAACTATATACAATTGCGGATTCCTACATGGGTTCCCTCACCTTTTCCTTCCGTTCCGGCAACAAAACCAACTCCATCATCCGATACCAGTATCTCAAATTGAAAGTTCAAAAGAGAAATATCTTTTGTGTCAAGATACATATACACACCCATGAGAAAGGACATGAGCCCCAGCTTCAACAGAAGGGTGCTGTTTGGCAGATGTAAAATCTGATAACCGATTGCTGTACCTATGAGGGCGATGGACGCTACAAAGAGAAAGGCACAGAAACATCGATAAGGCATTTCTTTCTTTTTTATATAACTGCTTTAACTGTGTTTCACCGCTCACGTAGAGTGAGTCAAGCAGTTCATTGTATGCATTCTTATTTCCATATCTGTGTGGATTATGCAGCTGAATTTCCACCTGATCTCCCTCTGCCATAGCCGGCAGCAGCCATCCCTGCCAGCCGGTTCCGCACATATCCGGATTGATTTCGTTACTCATATCATACAGATTCTCACCATTCACTGATACTGTCATTCCGATGTGATCCAGATAAAAATAGATGCATACACCTTCCGGCAGTTCTGTGTCAAATGTACCACGCAACGACAGATCTCCGTCAAAGGCTGACAGGTCTGTACCCTCATCTAACGTCTGCCACGCTCCCCCGTTCTGGCAGTATTCGCCTGCAAACTTAAGTTGTAATGACATCGCAAGAACGGACTGGTTGCTCTTTTTACATACTACAAAAATGACAAGTCCTGCCAGCAGGAACAAGAGATATAAAGGATCAAATTAAATTTTGATTTCTTCAAAGTATCGCTCCTCATTTATACCTTTTTCCGGATGATGTACGCATAAAACAGAAAAACTTTAATTTAGACGGTCTTCTCTACCGGTTTTAAACGGGCTTCGGACATCTGGATGTCATCCGATCCCGGATTTCCGTGACAATGGCCTCTGCCACCTCTGCCTTGCTCATGATCTCCAGCTCTTTGCAGTCATCCTTTGTGATGAGTGTGACCACATTGGTGTCCGTGCCAAACCCGGCCCCGGCCACCCTCAGATTGTTGGCAACAATCATATCCACCTTCTTCTTCGCAAGCTTCGCCTGGGAATTTTCCAGCATATGTTCCGTTTCCATGGAAAAGCCGCAGATAAACTGCCCGGATCTTTTGTTTTCCCCCAAAAAGGCTAAGATGTCCTCTGTCCGCTCCAGTTCAATCGAAGCGCCGCCATCCTTCTTCTTCACCTTTTCCTCTGCCGGATGAGCCGGGCGGTAATCTGCCACAGCCGCGGATTTAATGATAATATCCTGTTCTCTGTAGCAGGTTTTCACCGCTTCCGCCATCTCTTCTGCCGTGACAATAGGCACAACTTTCACAAAAGGCGGCGGTGTAATCGCAACCGGCCCTGTGACCAATGTGACCTCGGCCCCACGGAGCATACAGTTCTCGGCGATGGCATAACCCATCTTCCCGGTGGAATGGTTGGTGATAAAACGCACCGGATCAATTTTCTCCTGAGTCGGCCCAGCCGTTACCAGCACCTTTTTCCCGTCCAGATCCTTCTCATGGGCAATGGTCCGCAGAATGTATGCGAGCAGTTTTTCCGGCTCCGGCATTTTCCCGGCCCCGGTATCTCCGCAGGCCAGGTAGCCGCTGGCCGGATCAATCACCTCAAAACCGTATTTCTCAAGGATTTGCAGGTTATCCCGCACGATCGGATTCTCATACATATTCGTATTCATAGCAGGAGAGACAAGCTTCGGACATTTGCAGGCCAGAATCGTGGTGGTCAACATGTCGTCTGCAATTCCATGAGCCATCTTTCCGATCACATTGGCAGAAGCCGGCGCCACCAGAAATATGTCTGCCCGCTTTGCCAGAGCCACATGCTCCACACTGTATTGAAAATTCCGGTCAAAAGTATCCACCAGACACTTATTTCCGGTCAATGTCTCAAAGGTAATAGGATTGATAAAATTCGTTGCATTTTTGGTCATGATCACATTGACATCTGCATGAAGCTTCACCAGTGCACTGGCCAGATTTGCAATTTTGTAAGCTGCAATACTTCCGGTCACACCTAGTATCACTGTTTTTCCTGTTAACATCTTATTGTCCTCACATTTATCTATGTAACTATTTTTCAAATTCACAGGCAGCCTTCAGACCCCCGCATGGTTTCGCAGCAAGGACGGCCCGCCCGATCGCACGTCCCATCACATAGGCCGCCAGTGGTCCCACCAGATTCACATCGGACGGTTCATCTCCCGTGGAAACTGCATAGATGGAATCCCCATCTGCCATGGTATGTACCGGCCGAATTGCCCTTGCATATCCGTTATGCGCCATGGAAGCCACTTTATTCAAGGTTGTCTTGTCCATCCCGGCATTGGTCAAAACAACGCCCAATGTTGTATTTCCATTGAAAAAATCCTGCGTTTTCAATGCGTATGTAAAGTAGTCCATCTCCGATTCCAGCAGCCTGCCGTTTTCGTCCAGAGCTCCGGCAAGCTTTTTGCCTGTAACAATATCGTAGACATCACCAAGGGCATTCACAGCGACTACCGCCCCCACCTTCACGGCTCCCAACTGCACTGCATAGGCTCCGATTCCACTCTTCATGCATTGACCACCATGATATTTTCCAACGGTACAGCCACACCCGGCTCCTACACTGCCTTCCTGCATCATTTCCTTCGTGGCGGCCTCGCAGGCAGCATATCCCATTTTCTGATCCGGCCTGGCATCCTTGCTCCCAATGCCCAGATCAAAAAGAGAAGACTGGCATACCAGGGGAACCTTCGTTACACCCACGTCAAATCCGATATCCCGTTCCTCCAGATATCTCATCACCCCGCCGGCGGCATCCAGTCCAAAGGCGGATCCCCCGGAAAGTAGAATCGCATGGATTCCTTTTGCATCCGCCACCGGATTCAGAAGCGGCGTCTCTCTGGAAGCGGGGCCGCCGCCTCTCACATCTACCCCTGCCGGAGACTGACGGTCAAATAAAAAAACCGTACACCCGGTCATTCCCTCCAAATCCTGCACCTGGCCAATAGAAAAACCTCCGACCTCCATAATACTGATTTCTTTCATCTATTCTTTCTCCTTATGTAAACAGAAAAAGGCGGACAATGTCCGCCCATATTCTTATTTTCCTTTATTTGTAATCTTCCAAAGAACATTGGTGATCGCAGATCCGATGATCAGGCAGGATGCAGCTTCCAGAATGGCATTCACTCCAACCAATGCTAACAGCCATCCCAGGAATACAAGACCGGTCTTTCCGGTGTAATTGTAGGCCTGAATCATGTAGTCCTGGAAGAAGATAGTCATAAATCCCAGATACAAAAGCGTGTTGGTAATCGGTGCCAGGACACAGGATATTGCAATATTGACCGGTCTCTTCCTGCAAACTCTGGTCAGACCTTTAAATACCAGCGCCGATACAATTCCCACCAGTATACGCGGCACAATACAGCAGACTGCTGTAGCCACCGGCTTCGCGTTAAAAATCATCGTCCCGAAGGCATCCATGCCAAAGCACTGTGCAAGACTGGTCAGACCAAACACCAGCCCCAGGAATGCGCCTGCCTTAACTCCCAGCAGTACAGCTCCCACTGCTACCGGCACGACAATAAAGGTAATTGAGACAGCACCAACCCTCAGATACCCAAGGGGAGTATACGCCATCAAAAGGACAATCGCCGTCAGCAGTGCCAATTCTGTCATCACAACAACATTTGACTTCTTTGAATTTTTTGTTTCCATATGTACTTTTCCTCCTACTTCCGTTTCCCTCGCGGGAATACAGTGTATTATTGTATGCCCTTCTGCAGATATGCCAAATACTACGTCTCCGAATAACCTCCGGCTGCCCGGTCGGTTTTCTTCTCCTTGTATCTGATCTGTCAGAAAAGCAATCTTATTATAGTGCAAGATGATGAAAAAGTAAAGGAAATAAAAACATCCGCCGCAAAAAGCGCGACGGATGCCTTCCTCTCATGTATACAATTTATTTGCCCATCTCAGCCTTAAGAGCTTCGGTCAGAGCCGGAACGATCTTGTTCAGATCTCCAACGATACCATAATCGGCTACCTGGAAGATCGGAGCATCCT
Source organism: uncultured Lachnospiraceae bacterium (assembly GCA_945949045.1). GTDB lineage: Bacteria > Bacillota > Clostridia > Lachnospirales > Lachnospiraceae > Roseburia. The sequence goes on along the minus strand of CAMFDG010000025.1, from coordinate 22,894 downwards.
CATCCTTGTTGATGGCGATGATCAGATCAGACTCCTCCATACCGGCTACATGCTGGATGGCACCGGAGATACCGATTGCAAAGTAGATCTGCGGACGAACGGTCTTACCGGTCTGTCCTACCTGATAATCCTGTGCTAACCAGCCATTCTCAACAACGGCACGGGAGCAGGATACCATTCCGCCGAATACATCGGCCAGATCCTGTAACATCTGGAAATTCTCTTTGCTTCCAACACCACGTCCGCCGGAAACCAGAACCTTTGCATCCATGATGTTCTGTACGTTGCCAACAGCCTTGACAACCTCCTGGATCTCAACATAACGATTGTTCTTCTCCAGAGCCGGATTGAATTCAATGACCTCAGCCTTACGTCCTTCTTCCTTCGGAAGCTTCTGCATAACACCTGGACGAACGGTTGCCATCTGTGGACGGTTGTCCGGGCATGCGATGGTAGCGATGGTATTTCCACCGAATGCAGGACGGGTCATAAGCAGCTGATTGTGCTTCTGCTCATCTTCCTTGCCCGGTACCGGCTGAAGCGGGAAATCACCGATCTCAAGCTTTGTACAGTCAGCGGTAAGTCCTGTTGCAACTCTTGCGGAAACAGTAGGACCAAGATCACGGCCGATGGCGGTTGCACCAACCAGCATAATCTCCGGCTTGTACTCATTGATAACAGCTGCAAGAGCCTGTGCATATGGCTCGGTACGGTAGGTCTCCAGTTCCGGATTATCCACAACGATTACCTTGTCTGCACCATACTCGCCTAACTCATCTGCTAAGCCCTTAACATTGGAACCGAGAAGTACTGCTGTAACCTCTGTTCCTAAATCACTTGCAAGCTCTTTTGCCTTTCCGATTAATTCAAAGGCGATAGAGCTTAATTTGTTGTCTACCTGCTGTGCGTAGATAAATACGCCCTTATATTCTTCTAAACCCATGATATTCCTCCATTAAGCTTGCATTCTCTAAATGATGTGCTTCTCTTTGAATTTTCCGATTAAGTATGCGACAGACTCTGCCGGGTCAAGGTTAACCTTCTCTCCAGCACCCTTCGGTACCTTATCAGAAGCCTTGGCAATCTTTGTCGGTGATCCCTTAAGACCAAGGTTGGAATCATCCACATCCTTTAAGTCAGCTCTGCCCCATACGGTAACTTCCTTATCACATGCATCGAAAATTCCGCCAGGAGTCATATATCTTGGCTCGTTTAACTCAGACAACGCAGTAATCAGGCAAGGCATCTTAGCCTTAACCACATGGTATCTGTCCTCATACTGACGCTTAACGATTACAGAATCTCCCTCTACCTTGATATCCTCAGCGTAAGAGATTACCGGAAGTCCCAGATGCTCAGCGATCTGCGGTCCTACCTGAGCGGTATCTCCATCGATTGCCTGACGTCCTGTGATGATCAGGTCGTAATCCAGGTTGCGAAGTGCTCCGGCAATTGTCGTAGAAGTTGCCCATGTATCAGCTCCACCTAATACTCTGTCGGTTACAAGGATTGCTTCATCTGCACCCATAGCCATTGCCTCACGAAGAACGGCATCTGCCTTTGGAAGTCCCATGGTAAGAACGGTAACTTTAGCACCGGTCTCATCCTTAATTCTAAGTGCTGCCTCAAGACCAGCCTTATCATCTGGGTTCATGATGGCAAGCATTGCTGCTCTATCGAGTGTTCCGTCCGGATTGAACTTAACGCCGCCCTTGGTATCCGGAACCTGCTTAATACATACTACGATATTCATGTATGATCTATCTCCTTTTCTTCAATTTGATTTCAAACGCCTGGATTATTTCAGTAATGCACCGGAAATAACCATACGCTGAACTTCAGATGTTCCTTCGTAAATCTCTGTGATCTTAGCATCACGCATCATACGCTCTACATCGTACTCGCGGATGTATCCGTATCCACCGAATAACTGAACAACCTGTGTGGTAACAGCCATGGCGGTCTCTGCTGCGAACAGCTTTGCCTTTGCAGCCTCTACAGAATATACCTTCTGGGTAGCCTTGGCCATAGCAGCCTTGTACACCAGAAGCTGTGCAGCATCAATTCTTGCAGCCATATCAGCCAGCTTGAACTGTGTATTCTGCTGCTGGGCGATGGAACGTCCAAACTGCTTTCTCTCCTTGGTGTACTCGATACAACGATCCAGAGCACCCTCAGCAATGCCAAGTGCCTGAGCTGCAATACCGATACGTCCGCCATCCAGTGTGTGCATAGCGATTGGGAAACCTCTTCCTTCCGGTCCAAGTAATGCATCCTTCGGAATTCTGCAATCCTCGAAGATCAGCTCGTAGGTGGAAGATCCACGAATACCCATCTTCTTCTCCTTGGTTCCGAATGAGAATCCAGGAGTTCCCTTCTCTACGATAAATGCAGAGAAGTTTTTCTTCTTTCTGCCACGCTTATCCTCTGTAATGCTGGTGATTGCAATGACAATATAAACATCTGCAACCTTACCATTGGTGATGAAGCACTTACTACCATTTAATACCCACTCGTCTCCATCCAGTACAGCCTTTGTCTGGCATCCCTGTGCGTCAGTACCTGCGCCCGGCTCGGTAAGACCAAATGCGCCAAGCTTCTCGCCCTTTGCAAGCGGTACCACATATTTCTGCTTCTGCTCCTCGGTACCATAAGTCAGAATCGGATCGATGCAGAGAGAAGTATGTGCAGAAACGATAACACCAGTGGTAGCACATACCTTGGACAGTTCCTCAACACACATTACATATGTAAGAGGATCACAGCCCTGTCCGCCGTACTCCTTCGGAACCGGGATTCCCATGAAGCCATATTTTGCCATCTTCGCTACAGTCTCAGCCGGGAACTGCTCTGTCTCGTCTGTCTCCTGTGCAAGAGGTTTTACTTCTGTCTCAGCGAACTCCTTGAAAAGGCCGCGAGCCATCTCATGTTTCTTGTCTAAAGTAAAATCCATGATTTTAACACTCCTTTATTTTCATTATATAATTTCAGAAAAGCCCGATATAAACCGGGCTTTTCGATTTGTTACTACTGTGCGTCAACCGGGGTCTTTGTACGGTCTGCATTGTAAACATAGAATCCCTTACCACTCTTGCAGCCAAGGTTACCGCCACGAACCATCTTACGAAGTAACGGGCATGCACGGTACTTGCTGTCGCCAGTCTCATTGTAAAGAACATCCATGATTGCAAGGCAGATATCCAGACCAATGAAATCACCTAACTCGAGTGGTCCCATCGGATGATTTGCACCAAGCTTCATAGCAGCATCGATACCGGCGATATCAGAAACACCTTCCATCTTGATGAAAGCAGCCTCATTGATCATCGGGATTAAGATACGGTTAACTACGAAACCGGCAGCCTCGTTCACCTGAACCGGAGTCTTACCGATCTCCTCAGAGATCTTCTTAATGGTATCTACCGTCTCAGCAGAAGTGTTTGCACCTGCAATGACCTCAACCAGCTTCATACGGTCTGCCGGATTGAAGAAATGCATACCGATGGTAGCATGCTCAATGCCGTTACCGATCTCTGTAATAGAAAGAGAAGAGGTGTTGGAAGCAAGAATACACTCAGGCTTCACAATCTTGTCCAGCTCTGCAAATGTGGTCTTCTTTACCTGCATATCCTCGAATGCAGCCTCAACGATCAGATCGCAGTCTGCACAGAGATCTTCCTTCAGTCCCGGAGTAATGCTTGCAAGAATTCCGTCAACCTTCTCCTGTGTCATTTTACCTTTCTCAACAAGTCTTGCATAACCCTTTGCAATCTTGTCCTTACCGCCTTCAGCCCACTCCTTCTTGATATCGCAGAGTGCAACCTCATAGCCGTCAACCTGGGCAAATGCCTTTGCAATGCCCTGGCCCATTGTTCCTGCGCCAATAACGCCAACCTTCATGATCTATGTACCTCCTAAAATTTTATATCGTTTATCTGGCAAAGATAATTTTGCTCAACCGCAATTAGTACTTCTCAACAATTGTTGAGCAGCCCATTCCACCACCGATGCAAAGTGTTGCAAGACCACGGTTAGATCCGCGCTTCTGCATCTCATGAAGCAGTGTAACAAGGATACGGCAGCCGGATGCTCCAACCGGATGTCCCAGTGCGATTGCGCCACCGTTAACGTTAACCTTGGACATATCGAAGTTCAAATCTCTTGCAACTGCGATAGACTGTGCAGCAAATGCCTCATTAGCCTCGATCAGGTCCATATCATCGATAGAAAGACCGGTCTTTGCAAGTACCTTCTTAGTGGAAGCAACCGGGCCAACACCCATGATCTCCGGCTCAACTCCGCCAAGAGCACCAGCTACCCATGTAGCCATAGGTGTAACACCAAGCTCCTTAGCCTTCTCTTCGCTCATAACAACGATTGCTGCAGCACCGTCGTTGATACCGGAAGCGTTACCAGCGGTAACAAGTCCGCCTTCCTTACCGGAACAGCATCTTAACTTGGAAAGTGACTCAGCGGTTGTACCAGGACGTGGTCCCTCATCCTTGACGAAATCAACCATTTCCTTCTTAACCTTAACCGGTACCGGAACGATCTCATCGTCAAACTTGCCTGCTGCGATCGCTGCCTCGCACTTCTGCTGGCTGTTTGCTGAGAACTCATCAAGCTCTTCTCTTGTAATGCCATACTTATCACATACATTCTCAGCTGTGATCATCATATGATAATGATTGAAAGCATCTGTCAACGCATCGTTTACCATGGTATCAATGATGGTTGCATTGTTCATACGATATCCGAAACGAGCCTTGGTCATGGCATATGGAGCCATGGACATGTTTTCCATACCACCTGCAACTACGACATCAGCCTCACCTGCCAGAATCATGGTTGCTGCATCGTTGACACACTTAAGACCGGATCCGCATACAACGTTGATCGTGATAGCCGGAACCTCGATCGGTAAACCAGCTTTGATGGATGCCTGACGAGCTACGTTCTGTCCCTGAGCTGCCTGAATAACACAGCCCATCTTAACCTCGTCAACGTCCTCCGGCTTAACACCGGCTCTCTTTAAAGCTTCCTTAATTACGATTGCTCCTAAATCTGCTGCCGGAGTATTGCTTAATGCTCCGCCCATCTTGCCGATTGCGGTACGGCAAGCACCTGCTAATACAACTTTCTTTGCCATTTCTCGTTCTCCTTTAAGTCAAACTTGCATCCAACGGATGCTGTTAATTTTTTAACAATGTCTATATTACCACATTTTCCGCGTAAAATCAATCCATTTTCGCGGTCAGGAGGGAAAAAACTATCCGCTTTGTGAAAAAGGCATAAAGTATTTCCACTTTCTTGTGCGGATTGCATAATGGATTATTTTCATGACAAAAGCGACCACATAATGTAGTCGCTTTAATTTTACTGAAACTTCCCACATTGATTTCCGTGCGACCCCGGCGGCAGGCAGGGCCGCACGAAAATCAATGTGGGAAGTTTCTATTATTTACATATTCTTAACGGTTGCGATATCCACCGGTGTCAGCTTGCCGCTGGCGGTCTCCATGGCAAGGGCAAGGGCATTTGCCGTATCCATTGCTGTGATACAGTACACGCCTGTCTCGATGGCATTACGGCGGATCAAAAAGCCGTCTCTTGTCTTATCTCCGTTGCCCTGAGTCGGGGTGTCGATGACCAGATCGATCTTATGTCCAAGAATCAGGTCCATGACGTTTGGAGACTCCTGGGAAATCTTATTCACACGCAGGGCGTTTACACCATGTTCCTGCAGATATTTTGCAGTACTTCTGGTGGCATAAATCTTGTATCCCAACGCCTCGAAGCGCTTTGCCACATCCACGGACTCCGGCTTATCCGCATCCTTTACGGTCATGATCATCTGCTTATACTTCGGCAGTTCCACACCGGCTCCGAGGAATGCTTTGTAAAGGGCCTCGTTAAAGGTCTTTGCAATACCGAGACATTCACCGGTGGACTTCATCTCCGGTCCGAGACTGATCTCAGCTCCCCTCAGCTTCTCGAAGGAGAATACCGGCATCTTGATAGCCACATAGTCAGCAGTCGGTGCCAGCCCCGGCTCATAGCCCATGCCCCGGATGGTCTCACCCATAATAATTCTCGCTGCCAGATCCACGATCGGAATTCCTGTTACCTTACTGATATAAGGCACGGTTCTGGAAGAACGCGGATTTACCTCAATGACATAAATCTCATCGTTCATGTCAATAAACTGAATATTGATCATACCTACTACATGAAGAGCCTGTGCCAGACGCTTCGTATACTCAACAAGAGTATCCTTTGCCTTCTGGGAGATCGTATAGGCCGGGTATACGGAAATACTGTCTCCGGAATGGACACCGGTACGCTCAATATGCTCCATGATACCCGGAATCAGAATATCCGTGCCGTCACAGATGGCGTCTACCTCGATTTCTGTACCCTGCAGGTATTTATCTACCAGAATCGGATGATCCTGAGCAATGGTATTGATGATACCGATAAATTCTTCAATCTCTTCATCATTAAAGGCAATCTTCATGCCCTGGCCGCCAAGTACGTAAGAAGGACGAACCAGTACCGGATAACCAATCCTGTTGGCAACTTCCTTGGCCTCCTCTGCGGTAAATACGGTGCCTCCTGCTGCTCTCGGGATGCCTGTCTTCTCCAGAATCTCGTCGAAAAGCTCACGGTCTTCGGCCGCATCCACATCCTCAGCTCTGGTTCCTAAGATTTTAACCCCCATCTTCATCAAAGCTTCCGTCAGCTTAATGGCCGTCTGTCCGCCAAACTGTACTACCGCACCGTCCGGCTTCTCCAGATTTACGATGGACTCTACATCCTCAGCGGTAAGGGGTTCAAAATACAGCTTATCTGCGATATCAAAGTCCGTAGATACCGTCTCCGGGTTGTTGTTTACAATAACCGTCTCCCAGCCCTCCTTGGCAAAGGCCCAGGTACAGTGCACGGAGCAGAAATCGAATTCGATTCCCTGTCCGATACGAATCGGGCCGGAGCCCAGTACCAGTACCTTTTTCTGCGGATGGGTCTCTGCGGCCTCGTTCTCGCTTCCGTATACACTATAATAATATGGTGTCTCTGCAGCAAACTCAGCAGCACAGGTATCCACCATCTTATAGGCTGCCACAATGCCGTTGGCATAGCGCATATCCTTGATCTCATTCTCGGTCTTGCCGGTCAGCTCTGCGATCACATTGTCCGGGAACTCGATACGCTTCGCCTCTTTTAACAGCTCCACTGTCAGTTCCTCGGCCCTGAGTCTCTGTTCCATCTCTACAAGAATGGCGATTTTGTCAATAAACCACCGATCAATCTTTGTGATCTCAAAAATATGGTCATAGGATACCCCGCGGCGAAGTGCCTCGGCAATGACCCAGATTCTCCGGTCATCAACCACGTGAAGCTGTGCCTCCAGCTCCGCATCGGAAAGCTCCGAAAAATCGTAGGACATCAGGCTGTCCACATGCTGCTCCAGAGAGCGGATTGCCTTCATCAGTGCACCCTCAAAATTATCGCAGATGCTCATAACCTCTCCGGTAGCCTTCATCTGGGTGCTCAAGGTTCTCTTGGCCGTCAGGAATTTGTCGAAAGGCAGTCTCGGAATCTTCACCACACAGTAATCTAACATCGGCTCAAAGCTGGCATAGGTCTTCTGGGTAATGGCATTCTTGATCTCGTCAAGGGTATAACCCAGGGCAATCTTTGCTGTAACCTTGGCAATCGGATAACCGGTAGCCTTCGATGCCAATGCGGAAGAACGGGACACACGGGGATTTACCTCGATGACACAGTATTCAAAAGAATCCGGATTCAGCGCATACTGCACGTTACATCCTCCGGTGATCTTCAGTTCGTTGATAATGTTGAGTGCAGAGCTTCTAAGCATCTGGTACTCTTTATCGCCCAATGTCTGGGATGGCGCTACGACAATAGAGTCTCCGGTATGCACGCCCACCGGATCAATATTTTCCATATTACATACGGTAATGCAGTTGCCGGCAGCGTCGCGCATAACCTCATACTCAACTTCCTTCCAGCCGGCGATACAGCGCTCCACCAATACCTCACCCACACGACTTAACCGAAGTCCGTTGCTTAAGATGTCAATTAATTCCTGCTCATTTTTTGCGATACCGCCGCCGCTTCCACCAAGGGTAAATGCAGGTCGCAGCACCACCGGATAACCGATGGTATTGGTAAAACGGATTCCCTCTTCCACAGAATGTACTACCTGGGAAGCCGCACAGGGCTCTCCGATCTTCTCCATGGTATCCTTGAAGGCCTGACGGTCCTCCGCTTTAAAGATGGTCTCTGCGGTAGTTCCGATCAATTTTACCCCATGCTCCTCCAGAAATCCGGACTCCGCAAGCTCCATACCAAGATTCAGTCCCGCCTGTCCTCCAAGGGTAGGCAGAATACTATCCGGCTTCTCCTTAAGAATAATCTCCTCCAGCACCGGCAGTGTCAGAGGCTCAATATATACCTGATCTGCGATCTGCTTGTCTGTCATGATGGTAGCCGGGTTGGAGTTTACCAGGCAGACCTCCACGCCCTCCTCCTTCAGGGAACGGCAGGCCTGTGTTCCGGCATAGTCAAACTCAGCCGCCTGTCCGATGACGATCGGACCGGAACCAATCACTAATACTTTTTTAATCTCTTTATTTCTTGGCATTACTGATTCCCTCCTGTGCTTTGCTCCATCATTGAAATAAAACGGTCAAACAGATAAGCCGAATCCTGTGGTCCCGGGCACGCCTCCGGATGGAACTGCACGGTAAAAATATTCTTTCCCACATAGGAAAGGCCCTCGTTGGTTCCATCATTCACATTGACAAAGGCAGGCTTTGCCACGGAAGGATCCAATGTATCCGTATCTACCACATAGCCGTGGTTCTGGGAGGAAATATAAACCCGTCCCGTAGCCAGATCCTTCACCGGGTGATTGCCTCCGCGATGGCCGTACTTCATTTTATGGGTGTCAGCGCCGGTGGCCAGTGCCATGAGCTGATGTCCAAGGCAGATAGCAAAGATCGGCACATCACTGTCATAGAGTTTTCTGATTTCCCGGATGATATCCGTACATTCCTTTGGATCTCCCGGGCCGTTACTCAGCATAATCCCATCCGGGCGGGAGGCAAGAATCTCTTCCGCGGATGTATGTGCCGGATAAACAGTAACCTCGCAGCCCCTCTGATTCAGAGATTTTGCAATGTTATTCTTGGCACCAAGATCCAGCAGCGCAACCTTTTTTCCGGAACCTTTGAGCACCTTTGTATGCGAACAGGTAACCTTATCCACAACATTTCCAGTGGTGTAGGCTTTTAATCTCGGAAGGATTTCCTCCAGATCGTAGTTCTCATTGGTGGTGATCATACCGTTCATCGTGCCCTTTTCCCGCAGGATCTTCGTCAGGGCACGGGTATCAATTCCTGCGATTCCAGGGATATCATGCTTCAGAAGAAAATCCTGAATGGTTCCCTGACACCGGAAATTGCTTGGCATACGGGAAAGTTCCCGCACAATATAACCGTCCGGCCACGGTCTTTCTGACTCCATGTCCGGCGTAATTCCGTAATTTCCAATCAACGGATACGTCATCACCACTGCCTGTCCGGCATAGGATGGATCCGTAAGAACCTCAAGATATCCTGTCATCGATGTATTGAACACAATTTCACTGATGACCTCTTTTGTGGAACCAATGCTTTTACCCGCGAATACGGTTCCGTCCTCAAGTATCAAAAAAGCTTTCATTCTCTGTCCTGCCTTTCTTTGAACTCATTGAATCCCCAGCTCATTCCTGCATCTTGGCAAAAAAAAAGAGTAGACCTCTTTTTCCCCTAAATTGTAAAAAGTTTATCATAACACGACATATTTTTCAACCTCTTTTCCAGAGAAAAATCGCCCTATATCATCCCATGGAAGTAGCATACCATAAAAGCGGCTACAATTGCCGTGCACACGATCAATCCTCCAACAGACGCGCCTATCGCCCAGCCTGCAGGGATTTCCTTCTTTTCATAGGAAACCTCGTCTATGGTTTTTGCGCGCATAGAGACATAAGGGCATCCCATCGGCACCTGCCCCATCTGCTCGAATTTCCGTTTCTGGAAATAGGCAGCAGTAAATACCGGCATTGCATTGACTGTTACATAACTGTACCCATACCGGCTTCTGGCATAGGAGCGCATTGTAGTCAGAAGCTGCCTGCCGATCCCTCTTCTCTGGAACGCCGGCAGAACATAGAGCATGGTGATATGCCCCTCCTTCTGCATCGCGGCCATGCCCGCCATCTGTCCCTGTTCGAAGGCTCCCCAGAGAGTAATGCTGTTTTCCGATACCATGCTTCCAATCCGCTCTGCCGACGAATACTCTTTAAACCCACGCGTCAGCTGTGGATCCGGCACACTACCGCTGAGGCAGAAATCATACACCCCCTGAGCCAGTGCGAGTGCCTGTGGTATCTCATGTTCCTCCAAAATTCGTATTTCCATCATATATCCTCCAATAATCGGTCCTTAAGACCGCTGTATCGTTTCTGCTGCGAATTATTCTGTATCATCTGTTCAAAGGTTGTATCATTTCCTACAATTGTAACACACTTTTTCGCTCTTGTAACTGCCGTATAGAGAAGATTGCGGTTCATCAGCATCTGCGGTCCGGAAAGCAGCGGAATCACCACCGCCGGATACTCCGATCCCTGAGACTTATGGATCGTCACAGCGTAGGCCAGTTCCAGCTCATCCAGAAGCTTGTAGGAATATTCCACCGTCCTGCCCTCATCAAAGGAAATGGTCATAGTCTCTGCAAAATCATTGATCTGTTCTATAATGCCCATATCCCCGTTAAAAATACCGGTTCCCTTGTCAATACAGATTCCATATTTGCCTCGGATCTCCCACTCCAGCTGATAATTGTTTTTGGTCTGCATAACCTTGTCGCCCTCACGAAAAACCCTTGTGCCGTGCTCCTTTTCCTTCTTCTTGTCCGAAGCCGGATTCAGATACATCTGAAGGATCGTATTCAACCGCTCCACGCCCAGCAGTCCCTTGCGCATCGGCGTCAGCACCTGAATATCATAAGGGGTGGTGTTCACAAATTTCGGAAGCTTCTGCAGGATCAGCTGCAGTGTAACATTAATGATCTTATCTGCCTCATAACGTTTCAGGAAAAAGAAATCCATGCTCTTATTGTCCAGACTGACCTTTTCCCCCCGGTTAATTTTGTGGGCATTGACAATTATGTCACTGGTACTGGCCTGGCGAAAAATCTTTTTAAGCTCCACCGTGTGAAACAGCCTGGAATCGATGATATCCTTTAACACGCTGCCAGCCCCCACACTGGGAAGCTGGTTCACATCTCCCACCAGGATCAGTCTCGTTCCCGCGGGGACGGCCTTGAGCAGTGCATACATGAGAGAAATATCCACCATTGACATCTCATCGATAATGATCACGTCCGTTTCCAATGGATTCTGTTCATTCCGCTCAAAACCGGCGGTTCCCTCGGCTCCGCCGTTTAACTCCAGCATCCGGTGAATTGTGCGGGCCTCATAGCCCGTAGTCTCACTCATGCGCTTGGCTGCCCGGCCGGTAGGCGCCGCCAGCATGATATCATACCCCTCCAATTCAAAGTAACGAATGATGGTATTGATGGTGGTAGTCTTTCCTGTACCCGGTCCTCCGGTAATCACAAGAAGTCCATTTCTTACCGCTTCCTTGACGGCCTCCACCTGATGCTCCTCCAGCTCCATTTTTGTCTGCTTTTCAATTTCCCGGATCCTTGCTTCTATCTCAATATCCGGCACATCAAAGCCAAAATCCAGCTGCTTTAGCATTGCCGCGGAATTCGCTTCCATATAGAAATAGGATGCTGCATAGATCTGCGTGATCCCGGCTGCCTGACGCATCATGATTTTTCTCTCCATGGCCAGATTCATATACTGGGTCTCAATCAACTCCGGATGCACCGAAAGAAGTTCGCTGGCCCGTTTCGTCAATTCCTCCTGTGGAAGATAGGTATGCCCCTCAGAAGCAGCCTGCAGAAGTGCATACTGGATTCCACTTCGGATTCTGAAATCCGAATCCGTCTTTATTCCCACCCTGGCCGCGATTTCATCCGCCGTCCGAAACCCCACGCCATCCACATCATCGGCGAGACGGTAAGGGTTCTCCTTTAGGATTCCATAGATCTCCTGCCCGTATGTATGATAGATTTTCACAGCCAGCGTCGTTGTTATCCCATATTTCTGCAGGAAGATCATGGCTGCCCGCAGATCCTTTTTTCCATTGACCTGCTCTGCAATCTCCATGGCTTTTCGCTCGCTGATCCCTTTAATCTCCGCAAGCCGCTCCGGCTCCTCCTCAATAATTCGAAAAGTATCCTCCTTAAATCTGCGTACAATCCTTGCTGCCAGTGCGAGTCCGATTCCCTTGATGGCTCCCGATCCCAGATATCGCTCAATAGCTATTTCATCCTGCGGTGCTTTTTCCTCATAACTCTTCACGGAGAATTGATGCCCGTAGGTGGGATGATCCGTGTAAAAGCCGTGGGCTTCAATGTTTTCCCCCTCTGCAATATCCGAGAAAATGCCAACGCAGGTAATTTCCTCTTCGCCACAGATCAGTACCAGAACCGTGTAACCATTCTCCGCCTTGCGATATATGATATGGTCCACATAACCATTGATCGTCTCCTGCGTTTTATCCAAAATTTCCAACTCCTTCTTCTCTATTCATCCAACACAACTCACCTTTTTCAGATGAAATTGAAAAAGGCGCATTCAGGAAAGGGAGATCATCCACTATACCGGATAATCTCCCTTATGTATTGCATCTTTATTCCATTCCGATGTTGCGTTTCATCTGCTCGTAAAGCTGCTGTGTCAAGTTCTCTCCCACCTGATCCACAACCACATCTGCCACCTGTTCGATGGCCTGATCCATATATAGATCCCTGTACTGGTTCATGGTCTGGTCACCATCATCCTCCGTGGTCAGAGAATCCTTCATCTCCTTGAGCATCTGCTCCACAAAGTAGGACTCAAAATCCTTGATCACACTCTTTAATTCATCCTCGGAGGAATCCTTGGATACCTTCTTTAAGGAGCTCTGCAGATTGTTTGAGGCTGCAGAGGATGCATCTGTTTTCGCCGTATTATAAATGGAACTGATTCCGGAAATATCCATATACCTACCTCACTGTTAGAAACGAAGTTCTGCTTATCTCTTCAGGTTATTTGCGGTATCCAGCATGGAATCTGCTGTGGTGATTGCCTTGGAATTCAGCTCGTAAGCTCTCTGGGCAACAATCATATTGACCATCTCGTCCGCAACCTGAACATTGGAGCCCTCCAGATAGCCGGAACACACCTTACTTGTTGTAAGCCCCGGGTTTGCTCCCTCAAGCATCGCGTTGCCGGACGCTGCCGTTACGCCAAGTCTGCTGGAGGAAAGCTTGTCAAGCCCCGCCGGATTATTAAACTGATAGATTCCGAAAGTCTGATTCAAAGGCTGTACCGTTCCTGTCCTGTCCCGGTAAGAAATACTGCCATCCTGTCCAAACACCATGCTCTCCGAAGAGATTCCCTCCGGAACCGCAATCTCATTGCCCTGGGAATCCAGAACCGGGCAGCCGTCATGATCTGTCAGAATGGTTCCGCCATCAGCCGTCTTGCTCCAGGTAAAGCTTCCATTTCTCGTATAATAGGTCTGGCCATCCTCACCGCGAATGGCAAAAAAACCGTTTCCCTCAATGGCAAAATCTGTCGGACTCTCACTGTCAAGAAGTGATCCCTGCGTATACATAGAAGTGGTGGCTGCCACACGGGTTCCTAATCCCACCTGAGCGCCCACCGGCTTATTCTCCCCATTGGCGGTAGTGGTTTTCGTCTGCAGTGTCTGGTATAAAAGGGATTTGAACTCTGTTCTCTCGGTCTTATAGCCGTTGGTATTTACGTTAGATAAATTGTTCGCAATGGTGTCAACGTTCGTCTGCTCCGCAATCATTCCTGTTGCCGCAGTATAAAGCGCTCGCATCATAGGGCTCTTACTCCTTCCTTGTTCCTACCGGAAAACTACTGTACCTTGCCGACGCTGTTCACCGCCCGGTCCAGAGTGCTGTCAATGGAGGTGATAACCTTCTGTCCTGCCTCATAGGCTCTCTGAATCGTAATCATATTCACCATCTCATTGATCACGTTCACATTGGAGGTCTCGAGAACTCCCTGCTCGATTCTGGCTCCGGAAGCAATCCGATTTCCTCCGTCCAGCAGATTGTACATATTCTCTCCATACTTTTCCAGATAATCGTAGTTGTCTACATCCACGATTCCGAGTGTCCCTACCACCTGATTGTTCTGGGAAATGTATCCCATCTTGTCCACCGTAATGGTTGCATTCGGATCAACGCGGATAAAATTCTGCTCGTCCGGATCCCCGTTCATGGCCCCGGTAGCGTTCAGAACATAATCACCATCCTTGGTTACAAGATAGCCGTCTGTATTTACGGTAAAAGCTCCATCCCTGGTATATTTCACAGAGGTATTGCCCTGCTTGTCCGTAAAGGCAATCGCAAAAAAGCCCTTGCCGTCAAGAGCAAAATCCGTCGTATTGTCTGTTACCTTGAAGCTTCCGGTGCTGTAATCGGTGTAAACCTGTCCCAGATGAACACCGTAGGTAATCTCGCCAAGCTTCTTCGGCTGGCCAAAATAGGAACTGTCCTTCATGCGAACAGACATTTCGTCCGCAAAGGTCCTGGAGGTCGTCCCCTCCTTCTTATAGGCAGTGGTGTCTGCATTCGCAAGGTTGTTGGAAAGAATATCCAGACGCCGCATTTCATTGACCATGCCCGTATGGGCTGTATACAATCCCTTTACCATATTGCACCCCTTTCGCGCAATGTGCCCTGTGTCAAAAATCTCTATTTTGTATATCGGTCTTTTTTTTCAATTATTTAGAGGAAACCTATGACTATTATGACTAATCCTCATCTCTTTTTCCGGAAAGAAACTCCACATACTTTCCGGTTCCGATCGCCACGCAGGTCATGGGATGCTCAGCCGTCATGGTGTTGATTCCCGTCTTCTCTTCAATCAGCTGCTCCAGGCCGCGAAGCAGGGAACCGCCTCCGGTAAGCACAATTCCACGATCAGCCACATCCGCAGCCAATTCCGGCGGAGTTTTCTCCAGAACAGAATGAACTGCCTCAACAATCTGAAGGGTAGACTCCCGCAGGGCTTCCTCCGTCTCCTCAGAGCTTACGGTAATCGTACGTGGAAGACCTGTTACCAGATTACGTCCACGAACATCCATAGTCTCATTCTGGGCAAGCGGATAGCAGGTACCAATCTTAATCTTGATATCCTCAGCGGTACGCTCACCAATTAACAGGTTATGCTTTTTACGCATATAGCGCACCAACGCCTCGTCGAAATCATCTCCGGCAATTTTGACGGAGGTGCTGACAACAGATCCTCCCAGGGAAATCACAGCAATATCCGAGGTACCTCCTCCGATATCCACAATCATGTTTCCACAGGGTCTTGCAATATCAATGCCGGCTCCGATGGCAGCCGCAATCGGCTCCTCGATGATCTCCACCTCCCGGGCGCCAGCCTGGTAGGTCGCGTCCTCCACAGCCTTCTTCTCCACCTCTGTGACGCCGCTGGGTACACAGACACTGATTCTCGGCTTGCGGAAGCTCTTCTTTCCCAAAGCCTTCTGAATAAAGTATTTAATCATCTTCTCGGTTACCGTGTAATCAGAGATCACACCCTGACGAAGCGGGCGGACAGCAACAATATTGCCCGGTGTTCTTCCCAGCATCAGACGCGCTTCCTCGCCGATTGCCTTAATCTTATTGGTATCCCGGTCAAAGGCAACTACCGACGGCTCCTTTAACACGACACCCTTTCCTTTAATATATACTAAAATACTGGCCGTACCTAAATCAATTCCGATATCTGATCCGATCATTCCACACAATACCCCTTCCTGTTATAATCTCTACATCTATGCCTAATCTGTCTGCCTCCCTCATCTGTACACTGCTGCCAGACAAGAAGCCGCAGAACCGCAGTTAATCATATTTTATACATACAGTAACATTATATACAATAAATTCCATTTTTCAAACATTTTTTTCCCTGCAAAAAAGATTTCATAAAAAAATAAGAATTATTCCATACTTTGGTAAAGAGAATACCATGGAATCGTGGAAGGGAGCTTGTGAAATTCTGAATAATCTGGTCCATGGTCATGGACTTGAAGTCTCCCTCTGTTATATACTGGCCATCTCTCATGATGGTTACATGGTCGGTAATGTGCTGCAGTTCCTCCAGACGATGTGAAATATACACAATACCGCATCCGTCGTCCTTGAGTTTATGTATAATGCGGAATAAATCCTCAATCTCCTTGCTGGTAAGTGCCGAAGTCGGTTCATCCATAATGAGAATCTTCGCATTAACAGACAAAGCCTTGGCAATTTCAATCATCTGCTGCTTTGCCACGGAAAGTTCGCCAACCGGCTGCTTCGGATCAATATCAACTCCCAGCTCATCCAGAATCTTTTTGGCTTCCTCCTCCATCTGTGCGTTTTTCAGTGCAAAGCCATTTGTCTTCTCACGACCGAGAAACATATTCTCTGCAACCGTCAAATGTCTGCACATATTTAACTCCTGATGGATGATTGCCACGCCAGCCTTCTGGGCCTCCTTCGGAGTCACATCTCCATATTCCTTTCCGAAGATTTCCAACTTGCCGCTGTCTCTTGTATATACACCGCTTAATATCTTCATCAGTGTAGACTTACCGGCACCATTTTCTCCAAGCAGTGCCTCAACGGTACCAGCCCGCAAATGGAACTGTACATGGTCCAAGGCCTTTACTCCGGGGAAAGTCTTTGTAATATCCTCCATCGAGACGATTACTTCGTTCATGATTTTCCCACCCCCTAATACTTCATGAATCACTCGCTTACAATTCTATTATACCGATTTCTCTTTGTGCAAAAAGTGGGGTATTTTTTTGTTTGGGGTGAGTTTTTTGTGTTTTTATACGAAAAATCTCCTGCCATATTCGCTATTCTAGTAAGAAATTCCCATAAGCTTTTTTCCTGAATGCTCCCGCCCTGGTCATTTGCAAAATTACGGGTGGTGGTTTCATTCGAACCATCTGCAAATAAGACAGCGCTGAACAGCTACTCCTGTTCGATCAGATTCGCAGCTCCAATGATACCGGCAAGATTTCCCAGGGAGGCACAGCGTACCGGTGCAATGAAAGAATTGTCTCCTCCAAAGCATAGCTTAGCCACACGTTCATTGACAGGATCCGTCAATTTTTTACCCTGATTGCAGATTCCTCCTGACAAAAGTACAATGTCCGGGCGAAAGAGATTGATGAAGTTTGCTATGCTCTCAGACAGATAATCTATGTATTGATTCACCACCTTTGCTGCGGCCTCATCCCCCTGGTTCATCGCATCAAAAGGAATCTTTCCGTTCATGCGGGAGATATCCCCCTCGCAAAGCTGGTTCATCAGAGACTCCGGGGCGGCCTCCGCTGCACGTCTCGCATCTCTGATTAATCCGGTGGCAGATACATAAGCCTCCACACAGCCCTTTCTGCCACAGGTACAGGGCTCGCCGCCACAGATCAGGGAAGTATGTCCCAGTTCCGTACCACCGGCATGGGCTCCCTCAAAAACCCTGCCGTCGATGATGACTCCGCCACCGACTCCTGTTCCCAGGGTGAGAAGCACCACATTGTCAATGCCTCTTGCCGCCCCGGCCTTGGCTTCCCCCAGGGCCGCACAGTTGGCATCATTGGAGATACGAACCTTGCATTCCTGTTTGAGATACTTCTGCAGAAGTTTTGCAAAAGGCACATTTTCCCAGCCAAGATTGTTGGAATACGGGACCTCGCCGTTCTTGGCATCAATCGTTCCGGCACAGCCGACGCCGACACCGGCAATATCCTCCACGCCCAGGGACTGTTCCCCAAGCACCGCCAGCACTGTCTTTGCGATGTCGGCAATCACTTCCTCCGCAGGCCGTTCCGACTTCGTGGGTGTAAATTTCTCCGACACCAGCTTCTGACTCTCATCCACGAGTCCTACCTTAATATTGGTTCCCCCCAAATCAATTCCAATACGATACATAATATCCTTTCTCCTCTTTTTATTTCTAACGATCCGTTTTCCGTTAGGTTGACCATATCAAATATCTCCCCCATTGTCAATGACAGCCTTAGGAAAGATACGGTTTTAAAAATTGTCCCGTGTAAGACTGCGGCACCCGGCAGACCTCCTCCGGGGTTCCCCTGGCGATCACGGTGCCGCCGCCGTCTCCGCCCTCCGGCCCCATATCAATGATATAATCTGCCGTCTTGATCACATCCAGATTGTGTTCGATAACAACCACCGTGTTACCGCTGTCAGAAAGCTTTCTCAAGATTTCCACCAGCTTGTGTACATCTGCAAAATGTAGTCCCGTGGTCGGCTCGTCCAGTACATAAATTGTCCGTCCGGTCCCGCGTTTGCTCAACTCTGTGGCCAGCTTAATCCGCTGGGCCTCGCCTCCGGACAGTTCTGTAGAAGGCTGCCCCAGCTTTATATAAGACAGGCCCACATCATAGAGGGTCTGAATCTTTCTCTCGATGGTAGGGACATTTTTAAAAAAGTCCAAGGCTTCCTCCACCGTCATATCCAGTACATCATAAATGCTTTTCCCTTTATACTTTACCTCCAGCGTCTCCCGGTTATAGCGCTTACCGCCACAGACCTCGCAGGGAACATACACATCCGGCAGGAAGTGCATCTCGATCTTGATAATGCCATCTCCGCTGCAGGCCTCACAGCGTCCCCCCTTCACGTTAAAGCTGAAGCGCCCCTTCTTATATCCACGGGCCTTGGCATCGGGTGTGGCTGCAAACAGATCCCGAATCATATCAAAAACGCCTGTATAGGTGGCAGGATTTGATCTCGGTGTCCGGCCGATGGGAGACTGGTCAATATCAATGATCTTATCCAGCTGCTCCACTCCCAGAATATCATCATGATCCCCTGGGATACAACGGGCCCTGTTCAGTGCTCTGGCCAGATGCTTGTAGAGAATTTCGTTCGTCAGAGAACTCTTTCCTGAGCCGGATACCCCTGTGATACAGGTCATTACCCCCAGAGGGATATCTACATCAATATTTTTCAGATTGTTTTCTCTTGCACCTTTGACAGTAATAAATCCTGTGGGTTTCCGCCGCTCTGCGGGAACCGGGATTTTCTTTCTTCCGCTGAGATAATCTCCGGTGATGGAACGCCTGCACTTCATAATTTCATCTGCAGTTCCCGCTGCCACCACCTCGCCGCCGTGCACGCCGGCAGCCGGCCCGATATCCACGATAAAATCAGCTGCCCGCATAGTGTCCTCATCGTGTTCTACCACGATCAGCGTGTTGCCCAGATCCTTCAGGTTCATCAGGGCATGAAGCAGCTTGTCATTATCCCTCTGATGAAGGCCAATGCTCGGCTCATCCAGAATATAGGCTACTCCCACCAGACCAGAGCCGATCTGTGTGGCCAGACGAATTCTCTGGGCCTCCCCTCCGGACAGGGATGCTGTTGCCCGGGTCAGTGTCAGATATTCCAGTCCCACCTCCTGCAGGAAACCAACACGGGAACGAATCTCCTTCAAAATCTGATTTCCGATAAACTGCTGCTGCTCCGTCAGCTTCATCTGGTCCAGAAATACAACCAGATCTTTCACCGACATTGAAGTCATCTCATAAATATTCTTGTCACATACGGTCACAGCAAGGGAACTCTGCTTCAGTCTCTGTCCGTGACAGGCCGCGCAGGGTGTAATCCGCATGAACTGCTCATACTCCTGCTTCATCGTATCGGAACTCGTCTCCCGGTAGCGCCGCTCCACGTTCCTGATGAGGCCTTCCCAATCCAGATCATAGACCCCCTCGCCTCTCTGCCCTTTATAGCGAACCTTCAAAATTCTTCCGTCACCGCCGTGAAGAAGCATGTGCCGGATTTCCTTCGGCAGTTCCCGATAAGGTGTATCCAGAGAAAAACCATAGCCCTCCGACAATGCCCTGAGCGTTGCATAGGTGTAGCTGGAGGGATCCGTACAGGACTGCCAGCCCATGACCTGTATGGCACCCTCTGCAAGTGACAGTCTCTTATCCGGGATCATCAGATCTTCATCAAATTCCATCTTATATCCCAGGCCATAGCATACCGGACAGGCTCCGAAGGGATTGTTGAAGGAGAAACTTCTCGGCTCCACCTCGTCAATACTGATATTACAATCCGGGCAGGCAAATTTCTGGGAAAAATTCATCTGCTGGCCATCCACAATATCCACAATCGCATTGCCCTCTGTAAGGGCAAACACATTTTCCAGGGAGTCTGTCAACCGCTTCTCAATTCCATCCTTCACCACAAGACGATCCACTACAATATCGATGTTGTGCTTGATATTTTTGTCCATGGGAATTTCTTCCGACAGATCATACATACTGCCATCCACAATCACACGGACATAACCGTTCTTCTTTGCCTTCTCAAAAAGCTTCTGGTGTTCGCCCTTTCGCCCTCGTACCACCGGGGCCAGCACCTGGATCTTCGTTCGCTCGGGGAGCTTCATCACCGCATCCACCATCTGGTCAATGGTCTGTTTCTCAATGGCACGACCGCACTTCGGACAGTGGGGAATTCCAATTCTGGCATACAGCAGACGGAAATAATCATAGATCTCCGTCACCGTTCCTACCGTAGACCTTGGATTTCGGTTTGTAGACTTCTGGTCGATGGAAATCGCCGGCGGGAGCCCCTCGATAGACTCCACGTTTGGTTTCTCCATCTGCCCCAGGAACTGCCTTGCGTAGGAGGAAAGGGACTCCATATATCTTCTCTGCCCCTCCGCATAAATCGTGTCAAAAGCCAGCGATGACTTACCAGAGCCCGACAGACCTGTCAGCACCACAAATTCATCTCTTGGAATATCTATATCAATCGATTTCAAATTGTGCTCACTGGCCCCCCGGATCTTAATGTATTTTCTTTCTTTCTTCTTTGCCATGTTATCTATCCTCTTCCTGCAGCATCTTCTTTAATGAGATCATCTGATCCCTGTACTCAGCTGCCGCCTCGAAATTCAGTTCTGCTGCCGCCTTCTTCATCTTCTTCTGAATATCCGCGATCAGCTTCTCCAGTTCCTCTCTGCTCATGGATTCCGGATCCTTCGTAAACTTCGCCTCCTGGGCTGCCACCTTCTTGGAAATGGCAATCAGGTCACGAACCGATTTCCGGATTGTCTGCGGAACAATGCCATGGGCCTCATTGTAATCCTGCTGAATCTTACGGCGACGCATGGTCTCATCGATAGCCACCCTCATGGAATCCGTCATCTGATCCGCATACATGATCACGTGTCCCTCGCTGTTTCTGGCGGCACGTCCAATGGTCTGGATCAGCGAGGTCTCCGAACGGAGAAATCCCTCCTTATCTGCATCCAGTATTGCCACCAGTGTGATTTCCGGAATATCCAATCCCTCCCGCAGGAGGTTGATTCCCACCAGCACATCAAACACATCCAGCCTTAGATCCCGAATGATCTCTGTCCGCTCCAGTGTATCAATGTCTGAATGAAGGTACTTCACCCGAATGCCCACCTCACTCATATACTGGGTCAGATCCTCTGCCATCCGCTTCGTCAATGTTGTAATCAAAACTTTATGATGCCTGGAGGTCTCCTTATTGACTTCTGAAATCAAATCATCGATCTGTCCCTCTACCGGCCGTACGGAAATTTCCGGATCTAAAAGTCCGGTAGGGCGGATCACCTGTTCCACGCGAAGGAGCTCATGTTCCTTCTCATATTCATTAGGTGTAGCCGACACAAACAGCATCTGGTCAATCTTTCCCTCAAATTCCTCGAAATTCAGCGGACGGTTATCAAGGGCTGACGGAAGTCGGAAACCATAGTCCACCAACGTCTGCTTTCGGGAGCGGTCTCCCGCATACATGCCCCGCACCTGGGGAATCGTAATATGGGACTCGTCCACGATCATCAGGAAATCATCGGGAAAGAAATCCAACAATGTCATGGGAGGTGCCCCCGCCGGAAGGAAATTTAGGTGTCTGGAATAATTCTCAATCCCGGAGCAGAATCCTGTCTCCCTCATCATCTCGATATCAAAATTCGTCCGCTCCGCGATCCGCTGGGCTTCGATCAGCTTGTCCTCACCCTTAAAGTACCTCACCCGCTCAGTCAGTTCCTTCTCAATGTTGTTGCAGGCCCGGTTGATCTTGTCCTGAGACACCACATAGTGGGAAGCAGGAAAGATCATGGCATGCTGCAGCGTGCATTTAATCTCGCCCGTCAATACATCAATCTCTGTAATCCGGTCAATCTCATCCCCAAAAAATTCCACGCGAATCGCAGTATCAGAATGATTTGCCGGAAATATATCCAATACATCCCCGTGCACCCGGAAGGTACCTCTCTTAAAGTCCATATCATTGCGGCTGTACTGCATGTCAATGAGAGCATGGACTGCCTCATCCCTTTCCTTCTGCATGCCCGGTCTCAAGGATAAACTCATTCCCACCCATTCATCCGGGCTTCCGAGTCCGTAGATACAGGATACAGATGCCACAATAATCACATCCCGCCGCTCGGACAGTGCTGCTGTAGCAGACAACCGCAGCTTGTCAATCTCATCATTGATGGAGGAATCCTTGGCGATATAGGTATCCGACTGAGGCACATAAGCCTCCGGCTGATAGTAATCATAGTAGGACACAAAATACTCTACTGCATTTTCGGGGAAAAATTCCTTAAATTCTGAGTACAATTGTCCTGCGAGGGTCTTATTATGACTTATGATAA
>CAMFDG010000024.1 GCA_945949045.1 uncultured Lachnospiraceae bacterium | reverse complement strand
TGAAATATCTATGGAAGGAATATCAGCCGTATTTTATTAAGAGCGAATCGCCGGACTGGATCAACGAGACCTTGGATTTTGGTCTGGAGGTAAGTCAGGCACTTCTTCCGGATGACGGGCAGGAGGAGAGTTTTATCGAGCAGTATCTTGGATGCCTGAAGGAGGAGCTTCCGCCTCAGGCTTTTGAGAAATATGGGGACCGCCTGAATTTTTACAACGGACGATTTTGGGCAATTCTGCCGGATCCTTCGGTGCAGCAGGATTATCTGTCCAAGGCGAAATACCGTTTTGACAGGAAACTGGAAAAGCTGAATACGAATTACACCCATAAGCGCTATAACGGACTGTATCTCTTTCTGCATCCAACGGATGAAAATGATATTGATGCGGGAGCATTGTTTGAATATATGCGGTTTACCCAGGCTGCCAGCAAAAAGCGTTTTGACTGGGTGTTTTTGAATTGTGTGAAAAAGATTTACGTCTGTAATTACGGAACCAACACCATTGAGCCGATTGTTCTGCCGCAGAATGCGGAGAATTTTCTGAATACCGAAGCGGAATACCTGCGCTACTGTCATGACTGGGAGGATGGAATGGCGCTGTACTAGTACGCCGAATAAAAAGTTGGAGGACAAAAGTGAGAGCGGAAACAAAGCAATATTTTAAAATAATCGGTGTCCAAAGTTTGTATTGGTTAAGTATAGTATAACATAGATACAGACTGACAAAATCTTAATCTTTCTTAATGTTTTCTGAATAATTTTGAAGCAAAAAGATTTGCGGCTATGGTATAATATGATTAAACAGGAGAAATCAATGGACAAAGAAGAAATTTATCTGCCGCAGGGCACGATATTGCGAGATCGATATGAAGTGATTTCTGTTCTGGGAACCGGGGGATTTGGAATTACATATCGGGCGGTGGACCAGTTATTGAACTGTTATGTGGCGGTCAAGGAATTCTTTCCGCTGAGATGGGCATCCCGGAATGCCAGTGAATCCGCTGAAGTGAAATATGCCTCCGATGCGGAGGGGCGAAGGCTTGTGGAGCAGTGCCGCCGTAATTTCCGGCACGAGGCGAAGCTCCTCAGAGCTGTCAGAGATGTGCCCTATATAGCAAGGCGGAGGGATCACTTCGAGGAAAATGAAACGGAATATATTGTTTTAAATCTGATTCAAGGGCAGACTTTGTCCGCTTACACGAAGCTAAGAGGGGGAACGCTCCCGGCGTCGGAGGTGCTTTCTTTACTTTCTTACACCTTCGATACTTTGAAATATCTGCATGGTATGGGTATCATCCACCGGGATATCTGTCCGGGAAATCTGATGCTTTCTGAGGATGGCGTGCTCTATCTGATTGACTTTGGTTCGGCAACTTCGTATGATGGAAGGGAAGAGCTTTGCAGTGAACAGGTCTTTGAACACAAAGGATTTGAGGCACCGGAGAGCTCCCAGCCGGGGAAGCAGGGCCCCTGGACGGATATTTTTTCCCTGTGTGCGATGATGGTATATCTGATCACCGGAGAGGGGATTGCTGAGGCAAGGAGCGGGCGGTATATGGAGGAGCTTCCGCAGCTTCTGATGGG
Source organism: uncultured Lachnospiraceae bacterium (assembly GCA_945949045.1). Classification (GTDB taxonomy): domain Bacteria; phylum Bacillota; class Clostridia; order Lachnospirales; family Lachnospiraceae; genus Roseburia. Next base: position 30,133 of record CAMFDG010000024.1, on the reverse strand, counting down.
GACGGCCCTTTCCTCCAGACAGCAGAATGCACTTCTGCATGGAATGAATCCGGAAATTGCCTACCGGCCGCAGAATGTGGAACAGCTGCACAGAGAACTCTATGGAGAGTCGCTGACGGGGAAGGACCTCCCGGAAGTGTGGGATGTTTTCTACCATGCCGGGACCTGTATTGGTTCCAGGAAGATCAATCAGGACAATTTCATGGTAGACACCGTATTTTATTTTAAGGGGGAGGATTGCAGGCAGGCGGGGAACCTCAACTGCCGTCCGGAGGAGATCCATGTGGCTGCCGTATGCGACGGAGTCGGTGGTTCCAATTACGGGGAATTGGCTTCCAAGGCAGCGATTCAGGCGGTGATCCATTTTGTGGAGCAGCAGCCGAGGCGGGATGTGCTGCCGGATCGGCTTTTGGAGGATCTTCTGGATCAGATCAATGAGAAAATTCTGCAGTTATGCGAGAAAATCGGACAGACGGCCACGACGCTGTCCCTGTTTTTGTGGCAGGGGAATCGTTATTATGCGGTAAATATCGGGGACAGTCCGATTTTCCGACTGCGAAGGGGAAAACTGAAGAGGCTCAGTACACCCCAGACACGGGCAGATCTGAATATTATGACGCAGCGCCCTGTGCAGAAAGAGGATTACAATACGCTCATGGAGTTTCTCGGAAAAAGGGGAGTAGCCGGAAGCCAGATGGCCGCGTTCCGCTATGGGAAGCTGCAGAAGGGGGATATATTTCTGGTGTGTTCAGATGGCGTTTCCAAGAAGATCGAGGAGAGCCGGCTTAAGCATTATCTTTCCAAAAAGGGGGAGAAATCGCTTCCTGCATTGTTTAAAGCCATAGCAAGAGGCACGGAAAATGATAATTACACGGCAGTTATTTTGAAGTTTTGATGGAAAGGACTAAAACGAATGGGTGGATTTTTTGGAGTAGCAGCAAAAGAGGATTGTTTATTTGACTTGTATTTTGGGGTGGACTATCATTCTCATCTGGGAACCAGACGAGGCGGAATGGCAGTGTTTGATGATGACCTGGGCTTTGACAGGTCTATTCACAATATTGAGAATGCACCATTTCGTACCAAATTTGATGGGGATATGCAGAAGATGAAGGGACGGCTGGGAATTGGCTGCATTTCGGATTTTGAGCCACAGCCCCTGATCGTCCGTTCCCATCATGGAACATATGCGCTGACTACGGTCAGCAAGATCAATAATACGGAGGAACTGGAGAAAACGCTTTTAGAAAGTGGCCATTCTCACTTTCTGGAGATGAGCGGCGGCGAGATCAATGCCACGGAGATGGTGGCGGCACTGATCAACCAGAAGGAGAACCTTATTGAGGGAATCCAATACGCGCTGGAGGTGATCGATGGCTCTCTGTCGCTTCTCCTGATGAATGCCAATGGTATATATGCCGCAAGGGACAAGCTGGGACGTACACCGATTGTGATCGGTAAAAAGGATGGAGCGTTCTGCGCTTCCTTTGAGAGCTTTGCATACAAAAATCTGGGATACCGGGATTATAAAAGCTTAGGACCGGGGGAAATTGTGGTGCTGACGGATACGAACTGTGTCACCCTGATGCAGCCTGGGAAGGATATGAAGATCTGTACCTTTTTGTGGGTGTATTATGGCTATCCTGCCAGCTCCTACGAGGGAATCAGTGTGGAGCAGATGCGGTATAACTGCGGTGCAAAGATGGCGCAGCGGGATCATGTGAAGCCGGATATTGTGGCCGGGGTCCCGGATTCCGGCACGGCTCACGCGGTAGGCTATGCCAACGAGTCGGGGGTGCCGTTTTCCCGGCCTTTTATTAAATATACACCGACATGGCCCCGTTCTTTCATGCCGACAATTCAAAGTAAACGGAATCTGATTGCCAAAATGAAAATGCTTGCGGTAGAGGATCTGATCAAGGGTAAGAGCCTTCTTCTGATCGATGACTCCATTGTCCGTGGGACACAGCTTCGCGAAACGACGGAATTTTTGTATCAGTGTGGCGCAAAGGAAGTACATATTCGGCCGGCGTGTCCGCCACTGGTATACGGATGTAAGTATCTGAATTTTTCGCGTTCCAGTTCGGAGATGGATCTGATTACCCGACGAGTGATTGCGCGATTGGAAAATGGCAATGTGACCGATGAGGTTCTGAAAGAGTATACAGATCCAAATTCAGAGAAATATGAGCGGATGGTGGAGGAAATCTGCGAAGAGCTGCATTTTACCACGCTTCGGTTCAATCGTCTGGATGATATGCTGGATGCTGTGGGAATTGAGCCCTGCAAATTGTGCACCTATTGCTGGAATGGAGAGGAATAGAAAGGATAAAGAAATGCCTCCCTTTAACGGGAGGCAATAAGCTTGCAGATAGGGTTGCCCAGAGATGAAAATTTCTCTTCATACTCCGTCATGATGTTTCCTTCATTCATGTCCGGATCGTGGTGCAGATCCCGGGTGTAAGCATCTACATGCCAGATTTCGGAATTTTCAATCTCTTCTAATGAAAAGGTGAAGAGATCCTGATTGTCGGTCTTGAATTCCAGGCGTCCCTCCGGAGTGAGGAACTGATCGTAGCGCTCCAGAAACTGGTGGGAAGTCAGGCGTCGCTTGGCATGCCGGTCCTTTGGCCACGGATCTGAGAAATTCAGATAGATTCTTGCAATTTCTGCCGGGGCGAAGACCTCCGGGAGATTTGCGGCATCCTCACAGATAAAGTGTACGTTTGTCAACTGCCGTTCATCCATTTTCTGGACGGCCCGAAGCAGTACGCTGGTGTAGCGCTCCACGCCGATATACTGGATGTCCGGATGCAGGGCGGCCAGATCCATGAGAAAGCGGCCTTTTCCCATGCCAATTTCAAGGTGAATCGGGTTGGTGCTTTGCAGCAGGCTATGCCACTTCCCTCTGTGATCGGCTGGATTTTGTATACAGTATGGGCTGGCAGAAACGATTTCATCTGCGCCCGGGATATTTCGAAGTCTCATGTGTATTCTCCTGTTGCTTTGAATTTTTTTACTATTTTATCATAACCTAAGGGTGTGTGCCATAGATTCTTAGCAACACGAACAAATCTCCTTGCAGGAAATTTCGATTGTGTTTATACTTGTGTTACAACAATATTTGGAGAAGAAGCAATGAAAAGAAAAATACGAAAGCGGTTTTTTTCCGCATTTCTTTCGATAATCTGTGTTCTGACTCTTGTGCCGCAGCAGATTTCGGCCGAGGAAAAATGGCCGAAGGCGCCCGAGACGGAATCCAAGAGTGCGATTTTGATGGAGGTTAATACCGGAACCATTCTTTATGAAAAGAAAAGCCATGAAAAGCATTATCCGGCCAGTATTACGAAGATCATGACTTCACTTCTTGCCATTGAGAACTGTGATATGGATGAGCAGGTGGTTTTTTCTGCAGATGCGGTGTACAAGAATGAGGGAGATACCTCCAATATCGGCCGGGATCTCGGGGAAATACTGACGGTAGAGCAGTGTCTGTACGCGGTCATGCTGGAATCGGCCAATGAATGTGCTTATGCGTTAGCGGAGCATGTTGGTGAGAAGATGGGCGGCGATTACCGGACCTTTATTGACATGATGAATGAACGTGCGAAGGCGCTTGGCTGTGAGAATACACATTTTAATAACAGCAATGGTCTCCCGGATGAGGATCACTGGGTCAGTGCCTATGATATGGCGCTGATTTCGGCAGAGGCCTACAAAAATGAGGAGTTCCGAAAGATAACGGCCTCCACAAGCTACTCGATCCCTAAGACCAATAAGTGCAAAGAGGTTCACTATGGTCACAATCATCACAAGATGCTGTACCCGTTCCGGGGAGATGATATGCAGTTATACGAGTACTGTACCGGTGGTAAGACCGGATACACCTCTGCCGCCAACAGTACCCTTGTTTCCTATGCAGAGAAAGATGGGCTGACACTGGTCTGCGTGGTGATGGATGCAGATTCGCCGGCACACTATACAGATACAAGAAAGCTGTTTGACTATGGCTTTGAGCATTTTCAGGCATTAAGCATTGCGGAGAACGATGCTGTTGTCGGGGACAGTGCGCGGAAAAATTATGGTTTAATGAATAACAATGAACCCTATGCGAAGCTGGATGAGAGTGCGTATATCATTATGCCAAAGACGGCACAGTTTTCCGATGCGGAGTTTGAGGAAGACAAAGAGAATGTCGAGAGTGGAACCCTTGCTCGGCTGAAATATACCTATGCGGGACGCGTGGTCGGACAGGCGGATATCGTTGCAACAGGCACGAAGGTGGACAACAGCTATTTTGAGCAGCAGGAATCTGCTGAAAAAACGGAAAATGTCCGGACGGTGAGTATTAAGCCCATCATGGTGGCGGCTGTCATTGTGGCGATTATCGCTTTGGCACTACTTATTTATTTCGGGAAAAAGTTGTATGACAACTTTTATGTGATCCGGCATAATATGCAGATGAAGCGAAATGAAAGAGCCCGGTTTCGCGTAAACAAGCGAAAAAAGAGATATCGTAAAAGAGACCGTATGTTTAAGTGAAAAAGACAGTATTTTGCATTATAAGACGTTGAAAAAGACATAAATCTAAAAAACCGACAAGATATCCCGAAGATATTTTGTCGGTTTTTAGATGATAGACATCGAATATAGGTTACTTTGTTATCAGACTATTTAGAAGAATAAGCAACTGTTTTTTGTTTTTTGTATAAATTAGCAGACCATTTGAGCATTCCACAAGTGTAAGGAATTTTCCCTGAAAGGTTGTGGAGTTTTCCAGAAGATGTGAAAGGCAGGAGCGCATGTGGGGAGCCATGGACAGAAAGATGGTTTCGATATCATCCATCGGATCAATCTGCACATCGGCCTGCTCAAACATGTGTGTGATCTCTTTCTCCTGGTCAAACTGGTCCACTGTTTTGTTGGCGATGAAGTAACCATGCTCATCCTTCGGCATATTGAGGGCCTTCACTGCCCGCTGTACCTGCTTGGTCAGTGCATCAGATGCCGGGTAGAGCGATTCAAAATATTTCATAAAGTCAGAGGCGCTCTTGAAATGTTCGTTTTTCCCCTTTTGCAGGACTTCTGACATGAGAATACGTTTGATAATTCCCTCGCAGGTTTCCCGTGAAGGGTTTTTTCTTAACGGGCTGTTGTCTCCCATAAATCCCGTTCCTCCTTTTGTATACGAAAACGACAATAAAAATGTCTTATAGATAATATACGACATTTTTATAAAGGTTTCAAGTGGATAAAGACAAATTATCCCACGGACAGGTTCTGGAACCAGCCAGTTGGTCAAAAGTTTATCTCTTCCTATTAATAATACATCATACCTAGTCATAAAATCCTATTTATACCCTAGGTAAAGGATGAAAACGGAGCGCAGGTAACTGGTTCTACTTTTGAATTGTACGATAGTAACAATACAAAGGTTGCAAGCTGGAAGCCCGGTAGTGAGACGATGGCAGTTTGCGAAAATGGCGTAGAGCAGGTTACGAAATCAAGCAAGAGCAACTATAGCATTGATTATGAAAGTTTATTAGGAAAATCGATTAAAGGTGTAAGAAATGTGAGATACTATTGAACAGAGGATTCATCACTTTGGGAGTTGCTTTCCACTCAAACATCGGAAGCAGAAGTGAAATCTCAGAATGGGACGCTCAGGTTCAATGGTGAATATTCATACGCTTTTGGAACAAGGAGCACTTCTGGTTCATGGGGCGGCGATAAGATTAAGATTTCGAATCAAAATACATATTATGTAAAAAAGAAAATTCATTTAGCAAAAGAGTTTCCAAATGATTTTACAGAAAAGGGATGGATGGTCCTTTCCGAAAGCAACCAGAAAGAGTTAGGAGTAGAAGCTCTGCCACGAGGAATGAATCTTTTGCCTTCCTCTGGAGATTATTTATACGGCGATTTTTGTGTTATAAACAATCTGTATGAAGAGAACAACAGTATCATCGTGAGAACCCCACAGCTTGACGAGAACGGAATTACCTTAAAGGGTCTTACAGCAGGTAAATATAAACTTGTTCAGACCGGTTGCGATGCTACACATGAAAAGGCATCCGTTCAGTATATTAACGTACACGATTGAGAATGTAAAGGATACAAAGCTGACCGTGACGACTGGAAAAACCGCTAAGCTGAGTGCGAAAGTGAAGGCAAATAAGAAATATTCGAAACATGTTTCTGCGCTTCGCTATGAAAGTACAAACACAGAGGTTGCAGCTGTCAATAAAAACGGCGTAATCACCGGAAAGAAAGCCGGCGCAGCATACATTTACATTTATACACAGAATGGTCTTTATAAGAAAATCAAGGTAACAGTGAAATAAATATGGAAGGGCTTCTGTCACGTAATCTGTGACAGGAGCTTTTTGCTATATAGAAATCTGTTGCAATCGTTGACGAAGACGGCAAAATAACGTAAAATATGAATTAAATTACCACTATAATTTCTACGGAGCGGAAAATGTCGACGAATAACAAAAAGATAAAATCATCAGAAGAAACACTGGATAAGCTGCGGTCCTTCATTGACAAAAAAGGTGGAATCGTTAAGAAGGAGGAATTTGCAGAGCTGGATGTGGATTACCGTAAAATCCTTGAGTTTGTGGATAATGGTGCTCTGGTGCGGATCAAGAACGGATATTACACGGATCGGATCGATCGTTTCTCCGAGGAGGAGCTGATTGCACGGCTTTTTCCGGATGCGAGGCTGTGTATGGAGAGCGCGTTGTATGCTTATGGCTATATCAGGCAGAAGCCCTTCGGCTGGCATCTGGCTGTGGACAAGAATACCTCCAAGTCCCGGTTTAAGATGGATTATCCGAAGGTGATTCCCTACTATACGGAGCCGGAGGCATTGGAGCTGGGATCTGCAACCATCGAGCGGGATGGTCTGATCTTTCAGATTTATAATAAAGAGCGGATGATCTGTGATTGCCTGAAATATGAGGAGAAGCTGGAGCGGGAAGTATTTAAGGAGGGACTGCAGTCCTATATCCGCGATGAGGACAAGAATATCTCGGCGCTGATGGAATACGCCAGAGCCCGAAAGGTGGTAGGCAAAGTGCAGAGCATGATTGGGGTGTGGCTGTAATGGTAATTGGAGTATGCCAGGAAAATCCGCTGAAAAAGCGGAGTGATGAATTGGGCATTCCGTTCTCTGATATCCTGTGGGGATATATGATTGAAGATTTGATGCTTCGGATTTATCATTCGGATTACCGGGAAATTCTGTGGCTTAAGACCGTTCCTATTTTGGGAGAGGCGGTTTACCGGGCCAGAGAGCAGAAGCGAATCTGTTTTTTCTATCAGGAGAGTGAGCGCCCGATGCCGTCGGACAGGCTTAAGCCGGGACAGAAGCTGTCCGCTGCTATGGCGCAGCAGCTGATGGTGGATATTTTTGGTGGGGAAAATTCGCAGAAGATCTGCTGGGAGGGACAGGTGCTTGAGGAAGAAGGTTGTTTTCTTCTTTCTTTGGAGGGAACCTATCAGCAGATGAGGGTCCCGTTTATGCTGAAGCTTCAAAGTGGTCGGGAGGCTAAACAGATTCCGGGGAAACGCGAAGAGGAGCTGATTACTGTTCCCGGGAAAAAGGTTTGTTATCTGATTTATGCACCGGAGAACCAATTGAGCCGTGAGCTTTTCACCATGATGGAGCGGCTGGAGCTGGTCAGCGATATGGGCTGCTACTGGAGGGCATATGAGATTCTGAAAACCCAGCCCTTAAGCGGACGGTTTGTATTAGAAGAACTGGAAACTCTCACAGAAAAAGCGCCGAAGGTGAAAACGAAAAAGCGTTTTGATCAGATTTCAGAGTACAGAGGCTATGCTTATATGAGGAAGCGCTGGGAGAAGTACCTCAGGAACCAGAAAAAGAGGCAGGTGGCCTGGGAGGAGGCGCTGGATCTCATTCTTGCCTTTACGGAACCGGTCTGGCATTGTCTCTGTGAGAATGAAATATTCTTTGATGACTGGATGCCGGAGCTTGGAAGATTTCTTGGATAAATTCCGAAGATCATGACAGGAAGCAAAATGATACAGTGGAGTAGTGGATGATGCTGGAAGAAATGCTGAAAAAATATACAAGGTCTGATATATATCCGTTTCATATGCCGGGACATAAGCGGGCGGAGCTGGATTTTACCAATCCGTATTCCATTGATATCACGGAAATCGAGGGCTTTGACAATCTCCACCATGCGGAGGGCGTGTTAAAGGAGGCACAGGAGGCGGCGGCAGAGCTCTATGGTTCCCGCAGAGCGTATTACTTAGTGAATGGAAGCACCTGTGGAATTCTTGCTGCAATCAGCGCAGCAGTACCCCGGGGCGGGCGGATTCTTGTATCCCGAAACTGTCATAAGGCAGTTTACAATGCAATTTATCTGCGACAGCTTTCCGCGGAATATATATATCCGGCAGAGACGAGGTGCGGAATACAGGGACAGATTACCGTAGAGCAGGTAAGGCGCAGGCTGGAGGAATGCCCCGATGTAAAGGCTGTGGTGATCACTTCCCCCACTTATGATGGAATTGTGTCGGATGTGGCGGGAATTGCGGAGGAAGTGCACCGGTTGGGAATTCCTCTTATTGTGGATGAGGCCCATGGCGCCCATTTCGGTTTCCATCCGGCATTTCCGGAAAATGCGGTAAAGTATGCCGACGCTGTGATTATGAGTGTGCACAAAACACTGCCTGCCTTTACCCAGACAGCACTGCTGCATCTGTGCTCAGACCGTATCGATCAGGTTCTGGTTCAACGTTTTCTCGGGATTTATGAGACAAGCTCCCCCTCGTATATCCTGATGGCAGGGATTGAAAAGAGCCTTTCCATTGTGAAAGACCAGGGAGAGGAGCTGTTTGACCGCTATGTGGCTATGCTTCGTTCTTTTCGGGAAGAGGTTCGGGATTTAAAACACTTATGGGTTCTCGGAGCCGGAGATTTTTCCGGAGATGAGGCCTGGGCTTTTGACATCGGAAAGCTTCCCATCATCAGCCGCTGCGCTGTAAGCGGGCAGAAGCTGCAGGATCGGCTGCTCCGGGATTATGGTCTGGAAATGGAGATGGCCAGCGGAAATTATGTGCTGGCTCTGACCTCTGTTATGGACCGGCAGGAGGGCTTTGACCGGCTTTCGGCAGCACTGCATGAGGTAGATGCAGATTTGCCCTTTGATACATCACAGGCAGAAAAAATTACGCCTCAGGATCTCTACAGGGAACCGGATAAGGTAATGGAAATCTATGAGGCACAGGAAGCGGAGCATGAGACGCTTCCGCTGGAACAGGTGGTTGGCAGAGTCTCCGCAGACACGGTATTTCTCTATCCCCCGGGAATTCCGATACTGGTTCCGGGAGAACGGATTGACAGACAGACGTCGGATAATCTGAGACAATGTCTGTGTCTGGGGCTGGATGTACAGGGACTGAGTGGGAATGACAGTATTAGCATTGTGAAAAACCGCTGAATATACTATAATAATAGCAGGTAATCTTTATAAAGGATCAGGTTTACAGATGGGAAAAATATACTGCATCATGGGGAAAAGCTCCTCGGGCAAGGACAGCATATACAAACAGATTATGGAGCAGGGAACACTTGCCTTAAAGCCAATTATTCCCTATACCACCCGCCCGCTCCGGGATGGGGAAGAGGATGGCAGAGAGTATCATTTCTGCAGTGAGGAGATGGTGCAGGAACTGGGGGGCAAAGGCGTGATCGTGGAGCTTCGCGCATACGATACTGTTTATGGTGTCTGGAAATATTTTACCGTGGATGACGGACAGATTGATCTGGAGCATTCCAACTATCTGTATATTGTTACTCTGGAGGGATACGTTAAAATACAAAAGTACTTTGGAAAAGACCGGGTTGTGCCGATTTATATAGAAGTAGAGGATGGGGAGCGGCTGCTTCGCGCTATAGATCGTGAGCGGCAGCAGGAGACGCCTCATTATGAGGAAATGTGCAGACGTTTTCTTGCAGATGCATCGGATTTCTCTGAAGAGAAGCTGCGGGAGGCAGGAATCACAAAGCGCTTTTGTAACAGAGAGCTTGAAGAGACGATCTGCGAGGTTACTGCGTATATCGGAAGTAGGTAATTTTCCGGGAGAGGTTTTCTTATGGATATGAAAATCAACAATATTACAGAAGTAAATCAGGTGCCGGAGGCGGCGAAGACGGTGGAGGGAGACGGCTCCTTCAAGTTTACGCTGGCCAGTGCCATTACCGATGCGGATCTGCAGGCAAAGGTGGATGCGCTGCTGAATGATATTACGGCCCAGGGCAACCGGATTGCCCAGCATATGGATATCCGTGACATGAAAAAGTATCGCGGATTGGTGAAGGATTTCCTCAACGAGGTGGTATACCGTTCCCATAAGTTTTCCAGAGAGAATTTTCTGGATCGCAGAGGCCGGCACCGGGTGTACGGAATCATCCGGCTCATCGACAAGAACCTGGATGAATTGGCCAGTGAACTGGTAGAGGATGAGAAAGATCACATTTCCATTCTGGATAAAATCGGAGAAATAAAGGGCCTTTTACTTGACATTTTAACGTAATGTGACAGAGAGGGGGAAAATTATGGCAGGTTTCAACGACATCATCGGGCACGAACAGATAATAGAGCATTTGCGCAATGCAATTACCCTCGATAAAATATCCCACGCCTACATTTTTAATGGCCCGGAGGATTCCGGAAAAATGATGCTGGCGGAGGCCTTTGCCATGGCGCTGCAGTGTGAGGGAGAGAAAGAACGCCCTTGTCTGTCCTGCCGCTCCTGCAAACAGGCCATGGATCACAACCAGCCGGACATCATTTATGTGTCCCACGAAAAGCCGAATACCATTGGTGTGGATGACATCCGGACGCAGGTAAATAATGACATTGACATTAAGCCATACAGCAGACGGTATAAAGTATATATTATTGACGAAGCCCAGAAAATGAACCAGCAGGCCCAGAATGCGCTGCTGAAAACCATCGAGGAGCCACCGGCTTATGCGGTGATTCTGCTTCTGACTACGAATGCGGACAGTTTTCTGCCAACGATTCTTTCGAGGTGTATTACTTTGAATTTGAAGGCGGTCAAGGCAGATGTGATTCGAAGTTATCTGATGCAGAAATATCAGATTCCGGACTATCAGGCAGATATTTGTGCGGCCTTTTCTCAGGGAAATGTGGGGAAGGCAGTGAAGCTTGCCGCATCCTCCGATTTCGCAGAGCTTAAGGCCTCTGTCCTGCAGCTTATGAAACGGCTTTCTGATATTGATCTTTATGAGATGACGGCTGCAGTGAAGCAGATTGCGGAATACAAGCTCACCGTCAATGATTATTTTGATTTGATGATGATCTGGTTTCGGGATGTCTTGTACTTTAAAGCGACGGGCGATGTAAACGGACTCATCTTTAAGGATGAGGTTTATGATATTAAAAAACAGGCAGAAAAGAGATCTTACCAGGGGATCGAAACCATATTAAAGGCGTTGGAGACTGCCAAGGTGCGGATTTCAGCCAATGTGAATTTTGATCTTGTGATCGAACTTTTGCTTTTGACAATTAAGGAGAACTAAAATGACAAAGATAGTAGGAATTCGTTTTCAGCAGGCGGGAAAGATCTATTCCTTTGATCCGCTGGATTATGAGCTTGAGGCCGGAATGCACGTGATCGTGGAGACGGCCCGGGGAGTAGAGATGGGGACGGTGCTGATTCCCACAAGAGAGGTGGATGACAGTTCTGTGCCACAGCCGCTGAAGCCGGTGATCCGGATTGCCACAGAAGAGGATGAGAAGACTGTGGAGCGTAATCACGAGAAAGAAAAAGAGGCCTATGCCATCTGCAAGGAGAAAATTGCAAAGCATGGGCTTGAGATGAAGCTGGTGGCGGCTGAGTATACTTTTGACAATAACAAGCTGTTGTTTTACTTTACCGCAGATGGGCGAATTGATTTCCGTGAGCTGGTGAAGGATCTGGCATCGGTGTTTCGCACCAGAATCGAACTGCGCCAGATTGGTGTGCGGGATGAGACGAAAATGCTGGGCGGCATCGGAATCTGTGGAAGAGAACTGTGTTGTAAGGCTTACCTGACGGATTTTGTGCCGGTTTCCATCAAGATGGCGAAGGAGCAGAATCTTTCCCTGAATCCGACCAAGATTTCGGGCGTGTGCGGAAGGCTCATGTGCTGCCTGAAAAATGAGGAGGAAACCTATGAATATCTGAACAGCCGTCTCCCGGCTGTGGGAGATACCGTAACGACTCCAAGCGGTATGCGCGGCGAGGTTATGGGAATCAATGTCTTACGTCAACAGGTAAAAGTAGTTGTGGACAATGGTGAGGAGAAGGAACTGCAGGAGTACTCCGTGGATGATCTCACATTCACACCAAGACGCCGCAAGGCAGTGAAGCTGACCGAGGAGGAAATCAGGGAGCTGGAAGGCCTGGAGGACAGCGGCGAAAATACGGAGAGTAAGTCACTGACCGGGAATGATCGTGAGGCTGCGGGCGATGATGACGGAAATAAGGAGCGGGAGAACCACCGCGAAGGCCGTCGGGATTTCAACCGTGATAAGGGGCGTCAACGCAGGGACAATCGGGACAACCGAGGCAGCCGTGAGAACAGGGATAATCGCGATGGTCGGGGGAATCGGGATTATCGCGGAAATCGAGATAACGATGAGAACCGGGGAGGCCGCGGACGGCGCAGCTATAACAACTACGATAGGAAAAATCATCAGGATGGAAGTGACAATTCACAGCAGTGAGAGGCTGGACGAACTTCATAGGAACGGTTACAAAATTATTCAGGACAGGGGGCGGTTCTGCTTCGGCATGGATGCTGTGCTCCTGTCCGGTTTTGCAAGGGTAAAGCCGGGGGAAAGAGCCTTGGATCTCGGCACAGGTACCGGCATTATCCCGATTTTACTGGAGGCAAAGACAAAAGGGGAGCACTTTACGGGGCTGGAAATTCAGCCGGAAAGTGCAGACATGGCGGCCCGCAGCGTGGCAATCAACGATCTTACGGACAAGATCGACATTGTGACCGGAGATATCAGGGATGCTTCGGAGCGGTTCGGAGCATCCTCTTTTGATGTGATCACCACAAATCCTCCCTATATGATCGGACGGCACGGTCTTAGGAATGACGAGGATGCCAAGGCAATCGCCCGCCACGAGATTCTCTGTACCCTGGATGATGTTCTGCGGGAGAGTGCGAAAATCTTAAGACCCGGCGGCCGGTTCTACATGGTACACCGCCCCTTCCGTCTGGCAGAGATCCTCAGTAAAATGGTGGAGTACCGCATCGAGCCCAAGCGGATGCGGCTGGTCTATCCCTTTGTGGATAAGGAGCCCAACATGGTGCTGATCGAGGGGCTTCGGGGCGGAAAATCCCGGATGACGGTGGAGAAGCCGCTGATCGTTTACAGGGATCCGGGTGTGTATACGGATGAAATCTATGATATATACGGGTACTAATGGATGTGCTTCTTTTAAGGGCAGAAATGGAGGGGTTATATGGGTACTTATTTTAATCCGGGCAATGAAAGCTTTACTTGTGATAAGAACAGTAAGATTTATATTGATAAAACCGGGCTGTTGGAGTATTTAAATGATGTAATTTGTACCAATGGAAAATGTATTGCTGTCAGCCATGCCAGACGTTTTGGGAAATCCCATGCGGCCGGAATGATCGATGCATATTACAGCCGAGGGTGTGATTCTTATGAACTTTTTCAAGATACGGAGATTGCTACAAAAGATGATTTCAGGAAGTACATGAATCAGTATCACGTGATTCATCTGGATATAGCTTCTGTCTGGGATTTTCATAAGGACGATTTGATAGAGGAGATACAGGAACGTTTATGTGATGATTTTCAAAAGGTTTATGGAAATTCCATTAATTACGAGAAGGATTTGTTTTTACTCATCAAAGACATTTATGATATAGAAAAAATCCCCTTCGTTATCATCATTGATGAGTGGGACTGCGTGATCAGGAACAGTGGGGATGAGGCACTGGTCCATAAGTATCTCCAGTTTCTTCACTCACTGTTTAAGAGTGAGGAATCAAAGGCATTTCTGGCACTTGCCTATATTACGGGGATTCTTCCGATTAAGAAGATCAGGGATGAGTCAGCACTGAATAACTTTAGAGAGTATACCATGTTAAAATCAAAACAGCTTACAAAGTATTTTGGCTTTACAGAGGAAGAAGTGAAAGAACTTTGTAAAAAGTATGACATGGATTTTGATACAGTGAAAACATGGTATAATGGTTATTTAATTGATGGTCTTCATATGTATAATCCAAATTCCGTGGTACAGGCAATGTTAGATCATGACGTTGATTCCTATTGGAAGAATACCTCATCATTTGAATCTATCAATACATTCATCACCATGAATTATGAAGGATTAAAGGATGATGTATTGACGATGCTGTCCGGTGGAAAGGTTCGATTAAATGTCAATACCTTCCAGAATGATCTGAATACGGTTGCATCAAAGGATGACGCACTGACCGCATTGATTCATTTGGGATATTTGGGCTATGATGCTGAAAAAAAGAGTGCGTATATACCAAATTATGAGGTGGCTTCGGCTTTTGAACTTGCCCTTCAGACAGGTTCATGGAATGAAGTTGCCAGATCAATTTCGAAGTGTGACGAGTTACTGGATGCAACCATTGATGGGGATGCTTCCAGGGTTGCAGAGCTGATTGAGCTTGCACATGAAACCTATCCCCGCGGCAAAAGGCTTTGCAGACCTTGTATTTATCCCAAGAGCAAATGCTGGAAAACGACCTGCAATGGTAGTGGAACTAAAATATAATCAGTCAGCAGATTCAGCGATTCAGCAGATCAAGGAGAAGAGATACCAGGGGGCATTATCCGGATACAGTGACAGAATTTTATTGGTAGGCGTGAATTACGATTCTGATGGTGCGGACAAAAAGAAACATACCTGTGTGATAGAAGAGGTAAGTAATCCATTATAATCCTCACTTTGTTTTTTATCAGAAATCCTTGGTATTTTGGAGGGGAAAATGGAGGAACGAAACCGTTGGGAGAAGAGAATCAAGTTAATTCGCAGAGCCATCTTTTTGCTTATCTATCTTGTTTTAGCGTTCAATACCATTGCCACGGATCGTTTAAATAAAAAGTACAGGAGTGTAGTTGCCTGGGATTCGGAATTGCGGAGATATTGTGAATATAATGGGAATGAGTATTTGGTGACAGGGAAATGTGATTTTTTATCTAGTGAGATTAGGGCGTCTGTCGAAATTTCTCATATATATTATGATGAACAGAATCCGGATGTTGCTATTACCTTACAAATTTATGAGAATAAATTGGGAAAAATGCATTACTGGATCGGAATCGGGAATGACTATTTTGGGGAGGGGGCCTCTGTTGATAAGAACCTTTGTCCAATCTCCTGGAATGGTCAGGAACCTAATGAGAAGATTGTTCCCATGATGAACAAGCTTCATAAAGAGGTAAAGAGAGTGACCGAGATTGCCAATGAGAAATGGAATCTGGAGATCAACTATCAATATCATGAGGTCTTGGATCCGAAATAACGATGTTCAAAGGGGGAGAATATTTGTGCATGGAGCTTTTGTTCCCTGTTTATTTCCGGGGAATATATGGCAAGGACGGTGTTTGCGATCTATTGTGTGGGAATTCTGCTTTCCTGTCTGGCACATCAGTCTGGTCATGCAGGAAGGGAACCATGGAGCGAAGTGTGCACTGGCAAGGCTTCTGTTTAAGAAATGCAGTCTAATTCTGGTGGATGAGCCCACAGGCTTCCTCGACGCCGAAAATGCGGCCCTTGTTATGGGGATTCTGCATGAAATGAACGATTCCGGAAAAACCGTGATCATGGTTACCCACAGTGAGGAAATTGTCAAGCAGGCAGAGTGTGTTGTTGAAGTGGGTAGGAGTTTGGCTGTGAATAGTAACCTTTGATACAAAAATGGTACTTTGGGGTAATTGCAAAAAGGAAAAATCTACGATAAAATCACAGTAAACTTATATGAATTGAGCAAAGAAGCATTTCCGAAAAGACAGGAATGCTTCTTTTTTGTTATGACAGCCGTGCGATTGCAAAACCGGGAGTATTGGTATTGCATTCGCCTGTGGCAGGATATGGGGAGGAGAACATGGATGCAGATTTGATCATATTGTGTGATGATATTATTCTTCCGGGGAGTAAAAAGGAGATTGACGGAGGAGTCGCCGTCGCCGGTGGTCAGGTGGTAAGTATTGGGGTCAGAGGAGATTTGTCCGGCTACCTGGGAATTGATACCCAGGTAGTGGAGTATCACAATTCTACACTGTTTACCTTTGGCAATCCACAGGAAAGTCAGGGAGCCAATATAGCGGTGGTGGCAGGGAATAAAAAGCGCAAGCAGGGGAAGATTGGCAAGATGGTAAAGCTTCTGTTTTTGATGTATCAGGGAGACACTGTATTTCAAAAGGAAGTATAGCCTGCGGTCAATTCTAAAGAAAGTCTGAAATATCAGGCAGATGCCTTGACGATGAGAGGGTTCCGACTTAAGGTATTTAGTAAAAGAGATAACTATTCAGAAAGTTGAGGAAGCTTCCATGGGCAAAGTGATTGGAATTGATTTAGGAACGACAAATAGCTGTGTCGCTGTGCTTGAAAACGACCATCCTGTTGTCATAACGAATGCAGAGGGCTCAAGAACGACACCTTCGGTTGTCTCATTTTCAAAGAATAGAGAACGTCTGGTAGGAGAGACGGCGAAGCGTCAGGCTGCCGTCAATGTGGACCGGACGTTTTTTCCATTAAAAGGGAGATGGGCTCGGACTACCGGGCGAAGGTGGACGGAAAGTATTATTCGCCTCAGGAGATTTCTTCCATGACTCTCCGCAAGCTGAAGAAGGATGCAGAGGAGTACCTTGGAGAGACGGTATCGGATGCAGTGATTACGGTTCCGGCATATTTCAGTGATGCGCAGCGGCAGGCCACCAAGGATGCCGGGAGGATCGCAGATTATCTGGTGATGGAATTCTTACGGACAGAGCGGGTGGATTTACGGAAGGATGCTACTGCCATGCAGCGTGTGCGGGAAGAGGCGGAAAAGGCGAAAAAGGTGCTTTCTTCTTCCTCTTCTACCAGCATCAATCTGCCCCGATGCGGAGATTGAGCGGGCAATCCATGATGCGGCAGAATATGAAGCCTCCGACGGACAGCGCAAGGCATATATCGATGCCAGAAGTGAGGCCGACACCCTGATCCGTCAGGTGGAGAACGCATACAAGGAGAAGAAAAAGACATTAGACAGCAGTGTGAAGCATCAGATCAAGTCCAGCCTTTCTTATGTAAAGAAGCTGGTCAGCCGCACGAAGCCGGGAAATGTTACGGAGGAGCAGGCCGCGGAATTGCAGCGGGCGACACAGGAGCTGCGAAATGCTGCAGGGATGTTGCTTTAAGTCAGTATCATAAAGCGGATGGCGTTTGTCATCCGCTTGGTATTTCGGGACATTAAATAGGGTAAGTTCTTTTATCACCGTATTACTGAGCAGCAGACATAGTATGTATTTTCCACTGCGCGAATTCCTTAAACTTCTTCTCTGCTGTATCACATAAGATTTCAAAAGCATCTCTTGTACCGAATTCCTCCATAATATACTGCTCAAACTGTGGGAAAATCTCATCCTTCTGGGTTTTCTGCCACAGTCGCTCGGCGGCTTCTTTATTTATACGGGCGGCTTCTGTGCTGCCGTGGGCCGTTTCAATGGGTTTGGAGTCCGCGTAGGCATTCCGTTTGATGGCAGAGCGCATCCACCCCATGAAATTCTCAATGTGAGACTGCTTTTTGCTCATCTCATAGGCGCGTTTAATGAGATCAATGTCTCCGCCGGCCTCGTTGATCAAAAGCTCCGCCTGGACCGCGTTAATGTTCTGCGGCTTCATCAGTTTCATCACCTGCGCAAGGATCTTGGTGTCGGTGGGCATGATTTCCTTGATCACATCTACGCCTTCGCCGATGGTGGATACCACGGAAACCCCATCCTCGTCGGAGAATCCTGCCTCGTAGAACTTATGGTTCATCTGAATATGGAAAATCACTTCGGTCACCTTGGCCCCTTTTCCGGTGCGGATATATTCCGGCGTCACATAGATGTCCGACATATCATTGATCTCTGCAATTCCCGGCTCGATGACCCTGGTCTTAAAATCATTCCACCGCTTGTACATGGGCTTCTGGTTCAGGGATTCGATGCTGCTCCAGTCCGGGTGGGGCTTTCGGGATTCCTTACGGATTTCGTCACTCTGCTCTAAATCAATATAGCCGAGAATGACCCGCAGCTCGTCGGCCTTGTAGCTCTTAGTGACCTCCGGCTGCTCCTCCTGAGACAGGCGCATATCAATGTTTTTGAGCAGGTAGGTATAGGAGCGGAGATTCTTATACAGCTGAAACCCGCCGCTGGTCTCAAAGGAGAACATAATAGGCAGGGACAGGTTGGTGTAATTGGTACTTACATTTCGCAGATACGGGGAAGCTTCATTGGAATACTCGATGTGGAGGATCCCGTTATCGTAGGTAACCCGGCTGTACATGGGGATAATGACATACTGGTGCTGCTCCGGGTCCTCCGCGATATTGACATTCTGTGCCAATGCAATCGACGCTTCCTTCACATCCTTATAGATGGAGCCGCCGCTTCGGCCTGTCAGCATACGGATCTCCTGCGTATTGATGTCTACAGAATCCACCAGATAGGTGTTCCCGTAGTGGTCCGTTTTCTCAAGGGTTACCGGTTCCGTGTCCAGCTTCTTCAATGCCAGCACCTCAATCTTGGCCTCCAGCAAGCTTGTTTCCTTTTTGCTCCGGATAATTGTGTTTGAGATTTTGATGGAGCCCTTCTTGGGGTCCGTGCTGAAATAGTTGGTGATTTCCTTCTTCATGGATGTCCTCTTCTGTAAATAGTGGTTCTTATATCATTATATTCTTTCGGGGCAGCAGTTTTTTCATCATCGGCCGAGACATTAGTAGCCTGGGAATCATCGGGATTCATCAGATGGAATGGTGATGGGGCATTCTGTTATACCGAAACATCCGCCCTTTATACCTACAGATCCGCCCTTCCGTGCCGAAACATTCGCCCTTTATACCGACAGATCCGCCCTTGATTTTGCTTCGTGATTTTCATTATAGCCATTTCTCTGATGATGTGCAAGTTCTTTATTTAAGCGGTTTCGGAAGGATTTTTGAGGATTTTTGGGAAACTCCAAAATTGCGTCAACTTCCACCCGCTGTGCGTATTTTAACTCCTAAATTGCGAAAATAAGGATGAGTAACAGGAGGGGCTCCAGAATTGCGTCAACTTTGCCCATAAAGATGACAACAAAAGACAAAACGATTTCAAACTCCCAAATTGCGGTAACTTTGACCGGGTTTGCGCCAGCTTGTATCATCCCTCATATATGAGACTCCCGGCAGGCGGATTCTTTCACCGGAAGAACTGCAGATTTCACCAGCCTGGCGCTAACCTGCGCCGGGACTGCGCAGACTTTGTCTGTTTTTTGCGGCAGCTTGGATGCAGAAAGCCTATAAACATGGGATTTCCACGTCCTGTAATAAAACAAAAGGAAATGGAAGATTGTTGTTGCAGGATATATTTTTTATAATGTAGATGTTTTGTTATACAACAACAAAAAACATTTCGGCAGAACTTCTGTTCAGGTTGTGAGGCTGAACGATGATGGTAGGATTACCAGCGCATTTTCTTATAGGAGATGAGTTTCACTGTAGGACAAATGTAAATGAGCTGGTGTTTCTGGGCGGAGAGGGTAATATAGAGCCGCTATTGCCCAGAAAAAGGCTTGTGCATCAAAAATTTTGGGCACCAGAGGATAAAAATGAGATTCTCCGCCCAAAAAAGATAAGAAAAGCATATGATTTTTAAAAATTTTGGGCGGAAGGGGTAATATAGAAACGCTATCGCCCAGAAAAAAGTTTGGACAATGAAGACTTTGGGCACCAGAAGGTAGAAATGGAAGCTTCCGCCCAAAGTAGAAAAGAATGAGAAGGTGTCAGGCTGGACGGAGAGAAATTCAATAGGTTGATCCGAAGCTTTGCGGAGGTGACCGCATAGTTGACCCGGTCGTGGATGTCAAAGGATGCCTTTTCCTTGTTTTGCCGTACCCGGTTGCGCCGGACATCGGTCTTGTCGGCGATAATCAGTGCGGCAGAAACGGCATCTGTGGCGCCGCCGGTGCTTTCGTCATGGTGTCCGATGGCCGACACCACCGTTAACCGGTCGGACAGGGACATATTCGTATTCTTCAGCAGATCATTGGCAAGAATTGCCCCGTATTCCGCGTGATTGACACGGTTGATGGCATTTCCGATATCATGTATAAAGCCTGCGATTCTGGCAAGCTCAATTTTCTTTTCCTTATATCCCAGAGTTTTAAGAATATGGGCAGCCCTGTCGGCCACCAGCATACAGTGTGCTTCAGAGTGGTCGGTAAAACCGAGAACACCCAGATTCTTGTTGCCTTTTTTCAATAAGGCAAGAATTTCTTTATTGTTTTTTATCTCTTCAAATTTCATTTCTTTTGTGCTCCCTGCTATATATGATGGTACAAGGGTCAAAAGGTCAGAAATTGTACTGACTCGTTGACCCGTATTTCTTTTTTAATTATAGCGATATCGTTGATCTGTTGACACCATATGACTGTAAATAATATGTAAACTATATGTAAAGCTGTGGGGAGGATTCCGGATGTGTGGGGAATTACACAGAAAAAAGAGAAATGTAAACATAAAACATTGGAACCATAAACCAAGGAAGTTTATAAATTTTTTAGAATTTTTATTAGCACTCATACTTGACGAGTGCTAATAACGTGTTATAATACAGTTATCAACAGAAAACAAAAACAAAACATTCTAAGGAGGAATGACATATGTTCGATTTATTTGATACATTTTTTACAGATCCGTGGTTTGATAACCGTGAGAGAAGTACAGAGAACAAGGCAAAGGAGACCGTAAAGAATCTCATGCAGACAGATGTGAAGGAATATCCGGACAGCTATGAGCTTATCATGGATCTGCCGGGATATGAGAAGAATGATATTCAGGCAGCATTGCAGAACGGATACCTGACCATTTCTGCTACGAGAAAGGTGGAGAAGAATGACCAGGAAGGAGTTTCTGGCAAGTACATCCGCCGTGAACGTTTCGCCGGAAACTGCCAGAGAAGCTTCTATGTCGGTGATTATTTAAGGCAGGAGGATATCAAGGCCGGCTTTAAGGATGGAATCTTAACACTGAATATCCCTAAGGAGAATAAGAAGCAGATTGAGGAAAGCAAGTATATTGCTATTGAGTAATGGGAATTGTTAAGAAAGAATTTATCGGGTGGACACAAAGTGTTCATAATCACCTGATAAGATAGAAGCATAAAAGGAGCTGTTGTGTTTTGACCGATGGGGGTTGGGGTGCTGTCAGTTCCGACTAAATATAATTCGCCGCAGGCGATTGATGATAGGAAGGGTGCTTTCGCACAGGGATTGGTTCTTTGTGCAGGAAGCACCCTTTCGCTGTATATTATAAATCTGTTATAAATCTGTTCTAATGAAAAAATAATAGTCCGCAGGCGGTATTTCATGGTATACTAAACATATGATGATTTTTATCAGACATAATCATGTAAAATAGAAAATATTTTATATACAAAGCAGGCGGATTTTCCGTTGAAGTAAGGAGTAGACCATGGGAGCACAGGATAATACAGAAAAGGTACTGCGGAGTCTTCACGTTTTGCTGTCGAAGAGTGAGCCGTACCCGAAAGAACCAAGTAAAATCATTATTGACAAGCAGCAGGTGCTGGATCTTCTGGCACAGTTAAATGACTGCATCTATCAGATCATGGATGAGTATGAGTTGACCAAAAGCAGCAGAGACAAGGCAGAGAGGGAATTTCAGAAGCAGGGGGATGAGATCATCTGGGATGCCAGCCGTAAGGCGGAGGATATCTATGCCGCCTCCGTTTTATATATGGATGAAGCCCTTGGCCGGATGCAGGAGATTATGAAAGATGCAAAGGAAAAAGTATCGTCTATCTATTCCGAAGTGGATGACCAGATGAAGAAGGAGGAGCGCGCAGTTAAGACGAACCAGCTGGAGCTTAAGAGTCAGCTTCAGGATCTGGTGGATACAGAGAAATATTTAAAAATCATTGAGGAGCGCAACCGGGAGATTGAAAAGCAAAAGAACGAGGGTAAGCCTCTGGAGGAGCGGGAGCCCAATTTATATGCTGACAGGCAAACGGAAATCAAGGTGAATCAGGAGTATCTGGATAAACTGGGACTGTCGGTTGTGGATGAAACGCAGAAGGAAATTGCTGCCGGAGACGGGAAACAGGGGGAAGAGGATGCGGAATTGAAGGAGCTTGAGGCAGAAGTCCGCGTAAATCTGGATGCAGACTATTTCAAGTGGAAGGAAGAGCAGGGGAGTGAAGAGAACGATAAAGACAGGAAAAGCAATAAGGACGGACTTCAGCAGAAGATAAAGAACCTGATAGGAGGGCATCAGCATGACGATACTGGTATGTGATGATGACAGGGAAATTGTAGATGCGATTGAAATTTACCTGATTCAGGAAGGGTTTCAGGTGGAGAAGGCCTTTGACGGGGAACAGGCGCTAGAGGCTCTTCAGAAGAAATCCATCGATCTCATGATTATTGATGTGATGATGCCGAAGCTGGATGGAATCCGCGCGACCCTGCAGGCGAGAAAGACCAGCAGCATTCCAATCATTATGCTTTCGGCCAAGACAGAAGATGCGGATAAAATTCTCGGATTAAACGTGGGAGCTGACGATTATGTGACGAAGCCCTTTAATCCCCTGGAGCTGGTTGCCCGTGTAAAATCCCAGCTTCGCAGATATACAACACTTTCCAGTCCGGTGCAGGGGGAGGCGGTTTATGAGACCGGCGGACTGGTGGTGAATGATGATTTGAAGAAAGTAACTGTGGATGGAGAGGAAGTAAAGCTGACTCCTATCGAGTATAATATATTACTATTATTAATGAAGAATATGGGTAAGGTCTACTCTATCAGCCAGATTTACGAGGCCATCTGGAACGAGGAGGCCATCGGCGCCGACAATACGGTGGCGGTACATATCCGGCATATCCGTGAAAAAATTGAGATTAATCCGAAGGAGCCACGTTACCTGAAGGTGGTGTGGGGCGTCGGCTATAAAATTGAACCGGGAGTATAATTACCTATGAGAAAATATTCAACAGGGCAGAAGGGGGCTGCAGTCGTCATTCACCAGATGTTTTTTATTCTGATGCTGTGCAGCCTGTTCGGTGCCGGATACTGCATGAAAATTCATAGGGGAATTGGCTTAATGACGGCGATGACGGTTGCGGGGCTGGTGGGAAGCTTTGTAACGCTGGCTTTTCTGACAGGAATCTGTGGTCGCAGATCAGAGGAGGATCCAAAGATCTATCTGAATTTTGTGGATCAGATTTACACGGATTTGGAGCTCCTTTTATTTGGCGGCATGGTCTATCTTACCATATCTTTCTGTAACGATCTTAAAACGCTTCATTTTGCCTTTTCCGGGCTGATGGTGGCGGTGGGAACGCTGGGTTACCTTGCGGATCTGGTATTTCTTGTGTTTTATCTGAGTATCGTTCGGCGGGCAAAGGATAACTCTTTGTTTACCCACAGTCTTTGCTATCAGCTTTTCTGCCTGATTCGAAAAGCGCTTACGACCAGGAAAAATCCCAGGCTCTGTACCAGAAAGGAACGGGAGAGGAGCGCGATAAGGGATGCTATCGAGGCAATTTCCTCGGGAGCTTTGGATACCCGGCTGAATGTGGAGGATTTTCATGGTCAGGAGAAGGAAATTGCAGAGGCAGTGAATAACATCCGCGCCGGATTAAGCGATGCCATTATGGACAAAATTAAGAATGAACGCATGAAGGCGGATCTGATTACCAATGTTTCCCATGATATTAAGACCCCACTGACTTCCATCGTGAATTACGTGGATCTGCTTAAACGGGAAAATCTGGAAAATGATAAGGCCCGCAGCTATATTCGGATTCTGGACGAGAAGTCGCAGCGCCTAAAGCAGCTTACGGAGGATCTGGTAGAGGTTTCCAAGATCAGTTCCGGCAATATTCATCTGGATATGCAGAATATTGATATGGTGGAGCTGCTTTATCAGACAGGTGGGGAGTTTAACGAGCGGTTTGAGGCGAGGGGGCTCACGATTGTAACCAAGATTCCGCACAAATCGGTGAAGATCCGGGCGGATGGACGCCAGCTCTACCGGGCGATTGAAAACCTGTATACAAATGCTGCAAAATATGCTCTGGAAAATACCAGGGTATATGTGGAGCTTGAGGAAGAGGCGGATCAAGCTGTATTTACGATCAAAAATGTTTCCCAGGCGCCGCTTCCGGAGAATGGTATAGATGGCAAAGATTTGACGGACCGGTTTGTCCGGGGGGAGGAATCCCGAACCACAGAGGGAAGCGGGCTGGGCCTTTCCATTGCAAAAAATCTTACCAATCTAATGGGTGGGGAATTTGTTATTCAGACGGATGGAGACCTGTTTGCAGCAAAAATCACATTTTCGACCATCCCGGACAGGTGATGGCACACCGGGTGACTATATAAAATGGTAAAAGGGGAGCAGATTTGTTCCTCCTTATCTGTAAAATCACAGGGAATGCTTGATTTCAACATTTATAATGGATATAATTCAAACTAAAAGACGTAAACTACATGCACAAGGAGGACCTCAGAATATGAAATTATTTGAGAATGGCGCATATTTGTTAAACGGCAATGATGTCGTGATCAATTCCCCGCAGGCTTCTGCGGAGGTGGCTCAGAAAACCGGCAAAAACGTTACACCGGAGGAAGCAAAGAAGGAGACGATTGCATACGGGATTCTGAAAGAACACAATACATCCGGAAATATGGACAAGCTTCAGATTAAATTTGACAAGCTGACCTCTCACGATATCACATTCGTAGGTATCATCCAGACGGCGCGGGCATCAGGGCTGGAGAAGTTCCCGATTCCTTATGTTCTTACCAACTGTCACAACAGTCTGTGTGCAGTGGGCGGAACCATCAATGAGGATGACCACATGTTTGGTCTAACCTGTGCAAAGAAATATGGTGGAATCTATGTACCGCCTCATCAGGCTGTCATCCACCAGTATGCAAGAGAAATGCTGGCCGGTGGCGGTAAGATGATTCTGGGCTCTGATTCCCATACAAGATATGGTGCACTGGGAACGATGGCCATCGGTGAGGGTGGACCGGAGCTGGTAAAACAGCTTTTGAACAAGACCTATGATATTGATATGCCGGGCGTTGTCGGCATTTATCTGACCGGCGAGCCGATAAAGGGCGTTGGACCACAGGATATCGCTCTGGCGATTATCGGCGAGGTATTTGCAAACGGTTTCGTAAAGAATAAGGTGATGGAGTTTGTGGGACCCGGTGTTTCTAATCTGAGTGTGGATTACCGAATCGGTGTGGACGTTATGACCACTGAGACAACCTGTCTTTCTTCTATCTGGAGAACCGATGACAAGGTTAAGGAATTCTATGAGATTCATGGAAGAGAGGGCGATTACGCAGAACTGAATCCGGGAGATGTGGCATTCTATGACAGCTTTATCGAGATCGATTTAAGCACCATTCGTCCAATGATTGCAATGCCGTTCCATCCGAGCAATACCTATACCATTGATGAACTGAATGCAAACCTGATGGATATTCTGGATGACTGTGAGAAGCGTGCCGAGGTAAGTTTTGACGGAAAGGTCAAGCTGGATTTAAAGAGTAAGGTAAAGAACGGTAAGCTGTATGTGGATCAGGGTATTATCGCAGGATGCGCCGGAGGCGGATTCGAGAACATTTGTGATGCAGCAGATATCTTGAAGGGAGCCTCCATCGGACCGGATGAGTTTACCTTAAGTGTATACCCGGCATCCACTCCGATTTATATGGAACTGGTGAAAAACGGAGCGGTTGCTAATCTTCTTGCCACCGGAGCTATTGTGAAGACCGCTTTCTGCGGACCTTGCTTTGGGGCTGGTGATACACCTGCCAACAATGCATTTTCTATCCGTCATTCTACACGAAACTTCCCGAACCGCGAGGGCTCGAAGGTACAGAATGGGCAGGTGGCTTCCGTAGCATTGATGGATGCCCGTTCTATCGCAGCAACTGCAGCCAACAAGGGCTATCTGACTGCGGCAACGGATATTGATGTGAATTTTACCAAACCAAAATATTTCTTTGATAAGACAATTTATGAGAACCGTGTTTTTGACAGCAAGGGTGTTGCGGATCCGAGTGTTGAGATTCAGTTTGGCCCGAACATTAAGGATTGGCCGGCAATGAGTCCGCTTCCGGAGAATCTTGTCCTCAAGGTTGTATCTGAGATCCATGATCCGGTTACCACTACCGATGAGCTGATCCCGTCCGGCGAGACTTCCTCTTTCCGTTCCAATCCATTAGGACTGGCAGAGTTCGCTCTCTCCAGAAAGGATCCGGAGTATGTGGGCCGTGCGAAAGAGATTCAGAAAGCACAGAAAGCACTGGAGGCAGATACCTGTCCGGTAAAGGCGCTTCCGGAGCTGAAGCCGGTAATGGATGCCATCAAAGCACAGTTTGCAGATGTGAACCATACCAATGTGGGATATGGAAGCACGATCTTTGCGGTAAAGCCGGGTGATGGATCTGCCCGTGAGCAGGCAGCTTCCTGCCAGAAGGTGCTTGGCGGATGGGCAAATATTGCCAATGAATATGCAACCAAGAGATATCGCTCCAATCTGATCAACTGGGGAATGATCCCATTCATCATTGATGAGGGAACGCTTCCGTTTAAGAATCTGGATTACCTGTTTGTGCCGGGTATCCGTGCAGCGATTGCGGATGGCAAGACGGAGTTTACCGCTTATGTGGTAAAGGATGGGGCGTTGACGCCGTTTACCCTGCATATGGGTGAACTGACACCGGATGAGAAGGATATTATCTTAAAGGGATGTCTGATTAATTATTATCGCGGATAGGAGGCCGATGCATGAGCGACATGGAGAGCGGAAAGGAACCGCAGCAGGACAAACAAAAGGATGAGGGAAAATGGCAGAATCTTTATCTGATGAAAATCGGATTGATGATTTTCATCACCTTTGTCTGCTGCATTCTGTTTTTCTTTTGTGTTCTTCGGTTTCAGGGATTTACAAAGGGATGGAGTAAATTTTTCCGGGCGGGGCAGCCCATCATTATCGGATTGGTATTAGCCTACCTGCTCAATCCCATTGCAAAGTTTCTGGAGAATCATCTGATACACTTTTTTGAAAAACATAATCAGGACATGGCAAAGGCAAAAAAGGCTTCAAGAGCCCTTGGCATCGGAGGCGCTATTATATTTTTGATCGTGATTCTGGTGCTTTTGGTGGCTTTGATTGTTCCTTCCGTGATTTCCAGTGTTTCCGGCCTCGTGGTGACACTGCCGGGAAATGTGCAGCATTTTATTGACTGGATCCAGAATGGCAGGTTCGGAGATTTTAAGGTGACAGATACCATCGGGGATCTTTTGACGAAAGCCACCGATTACGTAGAGGGCTGGGTAAAGGATCTGCTCCCGCAGGCGAAAAAGTATCTGGTGAATATTACCTCGGGTGTAATCTCGGCTGTGAAGACACTTCTGAATTTCGTTGTTGGAATTATTGTTGCGGTTTATGTTCTGATGATTAAGGAACGCCTGATCGGACAGAGCAAAAAGGCTGTTTACGCCATTTTTAAAACCAAGCAGGCCAACATCGTCATTGAGATTCTGCACAAGGCGGATGAAATTTTTGGTGGATTTATCAGCGGAAAAATCATTGATTCAGCAATCATCGGTGTGATCTGTTATCTGGGTTGTTCCATTTTAAGGATTCCAAACGCGGTATTGGTTGCTGTGATTGTAGGTGTTACCAATATCATTCCCGTATTTGGTCCGTTTATCGGAGCGGTGCCGTCGTTACTTCTGGTTGTGATTGAAAGTCCGTGGCATGCGCTGTATCTGCTGATCTTCATTATTGTATTGCAGCAGGTGGACGGAAATATCATTGGACCGAAGATTTTGGGAAGCTCTACGGGATTATCCTCCTTCTGGGTGATGTTTGCGATCCTGATCGGCGGTGGCCTCTTCGGATTTCTCGGTATGCTTCTGGGAGTTCCGGTTTTTGCAATGATCTATTATGTTTTCCGAAGGCTTGTCAATTACGGAATCAGGAAAAAGCAGCTTCCGGAGGAAACGGAGAAATACACAATGGTTTCGGGCGTAGATGTGGTTTCCCGGGAACTGAGGTATTATCCGGAGGAAAAAAAGAAACCGGCGGAGGAAGAAAAGGATCCGAAACCGGAAAAAAAGAAATAGGCTTCCAACAGGTGTCGAGAAATGTCGAGGAGGGCATTTTTCGGCACTTTTTTTTGACACCTTATTTCGCCTATGGTATACTAGTACTGTATATTTTGAGAGAGATAAACGATAGCATAATTGAGGTGACGATCGTTGGATAAATACGAATATAGTTTAAGGCTGGATCAGATGAAATCCCTTTTTGCGGAGGAAAAGTACGAGGATGCGGCGGAGATAGCTGATACAATTAATTGGAACAAGATCAAGAACGTGAACGCTCTGGTGAAGGCCGGAGAGGTTTATGAGAAAATGGAGCGCTATGAGGATAGCCGGGATGTTCTTTTGATGGCCTATGACCGGTCTCCGATTGGGCGTATGATCATCTACCGTCTTGGCGAGGTTGCCATCAAGATGAAGGATTTTCAGGCGGCAGAGGAGTATTATCAGGAATTTGTGGAAATTGCGCCCCATGATACACTCAAATATGTGCTTCGTTATGATATTAAGAAGGCACAGGGAGCACCATATACAGAGTTGATCCCGATTCTGGAAGAGTTAAAGGATCAGGAATATACAGAGGAGTGGGCTTACGAGCTCGCCTATCTGTATCATAAGGCCGGTATGAGTGAGAAATGTATTGAGGCCTGTGATGAACTGATTTTATGGTTCGGAGACGGACCTTATGTGGAGCGGGCGCTGGAGCTTAAGATGTTGTACCAGCCACTGACGAAAGCGCAGGAGGACAAGTACCGCGCGTTTCGTCAGGCGAAGGATTCCAGATCAGCCATTACCCATATTGATGTGTCGGAAATGCAGAGGGCTGGAGAATATGCCCATGATCCGGTTACGATTCCGAAGGTTGAGGTTAATTCGGAACGATTTAACACCGTGAATCTGCAACAGGAAATTGCGAAGGGTATGCAGCAGATTATGGAGGCGACCGAGAAGGAAACCGTAAGCGACACCATGGATAGTATCAATAAGATGGTGGAGGAGATTCCATATCTAAAACTCCCGCAGGAGGAACCTGCAGGAGAGCAGGAGAATGTACATATTGAGACGGACGAAGAGATTGACGGATCACTGAAGACAAATTTCCAGGAAATGCTGGGAGAAGATTCGGACGGTCAGATGAGTCTGATGATGAATGACAAATCGGCAGTGGAGCGTCAGATCACCGGTCAGATTACCATTGATGAGGTTTTGAACGAGTGGGAGAAAACGAAGCGTGCTGCGGAAGCGGCTCTTGAGGATGCCAAGCAGCGGAAGCTGGAGTCGGCCAAGGCCAGAGCACTGCAGGAGGCCGAGACACTGATGGACCGCTTGACGGGAGTTATGCCGAAGCTGGATGCCGGGGTGACGCCGCGGGAACTTCTGGAGGAGGAATACTTGCAGGATCTTCCGGAGCGCAGCAGTGTGGAGGAGACGTTGAAACCTGAGGAGGAGATGATTCCGGTAGCGACGATCGAACCGGAAGAAGAGATGATTCCGGTACCAACGATCGAACCTGAGGAGGAGACGACTCCGGTAGCGACGATCGAACCTGAGGAGGAGACGATTCCGGTACCGACGATCGAACCTGAAGAGGAGACGACTCCGGTAGCGACGATCGAACCTGAGGAAGAGATGATTCCGGTACCGACGATCGAACCTGAGGAGGAGACGATTCCGGTACC
>CAMFDG010000023.1 GCA_945949045.1 uncultured Lachnospiraceae bacterium | reverse complement strand
TCAAATATTACACTTCTTTTTTGTCGTCTGCTTTCTGAGAAACGCTTTCCGAAGAAGCAGTCTCATTATTGTCAACAACCTTAATGATCCCCTTCTTCCACATAATCCGGGAGGAAATGATAGCTACCGGAAGCATGAACAGAATCAAAAAGCCGATTGCTCCAAAGAGAGAGCCTCCGCTGGTGATTCGCACGAACAGTGCCAGAACAGCAACGATGACAAGCACCGGGATGACACCGGCAATTCCGTTTTTCACTACCTTTTTACCTGCCTTGGTGCTGGAGAACAGGCCAAGAGTCAGGGATCCGAACAGTGCCGGAATCAGGTAATTGGAGGCGGTCTTAACTGCAGGCAGTTCGAAGATCGGGCTGATCTGGGAGCTGAGAAGCGCTGCCAAAGCTAAGATGATTACCGTCATGATGGAGGAGACGGATACGGCGACACAGGAGATGGCTTCGCCCTCCGGGGTGTTAGCTTCTTTCTTGGCAAGCTTCATGGCATTTACGGCGACCGGAAGCTTCAGGTTCATGATGTTACCGGTGATAAAGGTCAGGTAGGTAGAAGATCCAAGAATCGGAGTGTAGCTTAAGGCCTCGGAAATTCCTACCGGAATATAGATCATCAGAATACTGATGGTGGACAGATTGATCACTTCCCCGAAGGTTGGCATGCAGTGGTAATATGCCAGTACGATAAAAGGCAGTGCAATCATATAGGCTAACATGATTACAGTCCCCAGGCGGCTCCACTTGTGGCACCATGCCTGAAACGGATCCATGACGGTTGTCTGTTTTGTCTTCTTGCTCATAGGTAATTCTCCTTTCATTGTACCTCTATACATTACTGAAATAACTTCGTCCAGAAGATGGAGGAAATCATACCTCCGATCATGGAAAAGGCCATGATAAACTCGTTTAACCATCGAAGCCTGGGCTTGGATGCCAGAATGCCAAGTACCACGGCAATGACCAGGCCCGTCAGCATAACAGAAGCCTGGATGGTATCACCAATCAGAAGAACCGGGATATAAACTGCAAAGAGACACAGCATGAAGGTGCCGCTTAACACATATTTCCAGCTGCTGGAATTCTCGGTTTTTACGACGCTCATGGAGAGCTTCCTGCCAAAAGGAATCAGAATAAAGAATCCGCTTAACATTCCGATGCTCATAAGAATCATTACCACGCCGAACTGACTTCCGGTAGCCTGCTCCAGCATTTCTGCAGTGGAAGAAAACTTCAGTGCTGATGCAACACTGCTGGAGATTAAGGATTCGTAGGACAGAGATCCGATGACGGAGAGCCTCCACCAGGACCATACAACTCCCAGCACGGAAATCAGTGCAAAGAGTCCAACTACGATGGAAAGACTGGGAACGATGGAGAATACCAGACTGGATTTGATGACCTTGTGCAGGTCCTCCTTGGTGATTCCCAGCTCAAGGCAGCGGCCGTAGGACTTTTTCAGATGAATCAGTGAAAAAATCACGATGTAGATGAGTCCGCCTGCCACCAGAGCCAGCAGCAGGGGACTGGAAATAATGTCTTTCATAGATGCCATAACTTTTACCTCTTTTCTCTTTAGAATAAAACGGGCGCTCTTGGGAAACAAGAGCGCCTTCGCCTTTGAAAAATCATAGCATTCACAGTTTGTTTTGTCAACAGGAACGAAAATACCACATATTATGATGAAGGTATGAATACACTGAGAGAGGGTGCGGACCGTTGAAAGGAGGCTTGTCATGATCTCAGTGTGCAGAAGAGAAGAAAAATATCCGCTGGATGTGACCTATGCGTATGAATACCGCAGTGTATTTTCCGCCATGCTGATGACGGACAGCTTTTCCCAGAGGGGAAGCTATATGGTGCGGTCCCTGTACTTTGATACACCGGAGGATAGGGACTACTTCCAAAAGATCAATGAACAGAACGTAAGGCGTAAGATAAGGCTTAGAATATACAGTCCAACAGATCAGAGAGCGAAGCTGGAGATGAAACAGAAGGAGAATATTTTCCAGAGAAAAAGGTCACTTACCATCTCAAAAGCGGAGGCGCTGGAACTGATCGGGGGAAATTATTCCGTGCTGCTTCGTTATTCTGAGGATTTTGCAGCGGAGCTTTATACCCTTATGGCCGGTGAACTGTACCGTCCCAAATCCATTGTCGAGTATCAGCGGTATGCATTTATGGCCAGGGAAAATAATATCCGTCTCACCTTTGACGGCGACATCAGGGCCACGGAGACAGACTTTAACCTGTTTTCGGAAAAACTCCCCCTGACGCCGGTATTTCCGCCGGATAAAGTAATCTTTGAAGTAAAATATGATAAATTTATATTGGAATACATATCGAATTTGATTTCCCGGGTGGATGCAAGAAGCATATCATCCAGTAAATACTGTCTGAGCAGATCTGTCACTTATCCATTTCAGTAGTGTAATAGAAAAAACAACCCAGGAGGTTTTATGAACAAATATTTATATGACATTATTACCAGCCAGGGTACCCTGAGTGTCCAGGACATCACAATCCGGATGGCGGTTTCGGCGGCCTTTGCCATTGTGGTATTTCTTTCGTACAGAATCACCCATTCAGGCTCTGTTTACAGTGCAAAATTCAATATTACGCTGGTCACCTTAACAATTCTTACTACCATGGTTATGACGGTGATTGGAAATAACGTGGCGCTGTCCCTGGGGATGGTGGGAGCTCTGTCTATTGTCCGGTTCCGTACCTCCATCAAGGACAGCCGGGACACTGCTTATATTTTCTGGACCATCATACTGGGAATCTGTTGTGGAGTAGGAGACTTTATCGTCGCGGGAATCGGAAGTGCCATGGTTTTTGTTGTGCTGCTTTTCCTCGGAAGAGTGAAGAACGAAAACAGGCTGCTGCTGATTATCCGCTGCGACCGCAGCCGGGCAGATGAGGTCCGGCAGAGCGTCTATGAATACTTTACGAAAGCACCGGTGCTGAAGACAGAGAATGCCACAGCTGAAACCGTGGAGTTTATTTATGAGCTGGACCGGAAGATATTTGAGAAATCGAAGGAAAAGGAAAGAAAGCTGGCGGTTTCCCAGGAGCGTATGCAGCAGTCCATCTCCGATAAGCTGTTTGCCCTCGGGGGTGTGGATTATGTCAATACCGTTGTGCAGAGTGATGAGATCTCATGAAATATAAAATTCTTTCCATCGTAATTATTTTGTCCATTCTTCTGGGCGCTTTTGGTTTGCAGAATCTGGATGTGAGGAAAAACCGGTATCACCAGCATCAGGAGGCACTTCCGAAAACAGCCTGCACAGACCATGGCAGAGAGGTGTTCTGCACCCATCTGCCCCTGATCAGCATTACAACGGACGAGCCTGTCCCATCGCCTTATCTTGCTTTGATGGATCAGGATGGGTATTTCCTGAAAAATGATGAGATGGTAGGGGCTTCCATCGAGTATTTTGATTCTGAGATAGAGAACAACCATCTGACGGATACTCCGGTCGTCCGTGAGAGGGCACTGATCCGGATCCGCGGGGCCTCCTCTCGTAAATACGATAAGCCGGGGTATCTGATCAAGTTTAAGGAAGCAGATCTGGTGACCGGCAAAAAGGTGTCCCTGTCAGGTATGACAGCTGACAGCGAGTGGGCGCTGCATGGCCCTTTTCTGGATAAAACACTGATCCGAAATTATCTCTGTTATAATCTGGCGGGAGAAATCATGGATTGCGCTCCTAACGTACGGTTCTGCGAGGCATTTGTCAATGGGGAATATATGGGTGTGTATCTGATTGTCGAGAAGGTGGAATACAGCGATGACGGCCGCATAGAAATTGAAAAGACAAACCCAAAGGTGGACACCACCTCCTATATCGTGCAGATTGACAGAGACTCCCACAACGAATTGGAAAGCATCGAGACCTTTGCCAGCTACTCCTACATTTCGGCCAATACAGGAGCAGAAAGAAGGGGCTACTATCAGATCGAATATCCCTCTTCCACGCTGACGGAGGGCCAGAGGCAGTATATTGAATCAGATATCTCCCGGTTTGAGAAAGCACTGTATTCCTACGACTACAGGGATAAACGTCACGGCTATCAGGCATACATTGACGTGGAGTCCTTTGTGAATTATTTTCTGATCAACGAATTTACCTTAAATTATGACGCGATGGGATTGTCCACCTTCCTGTACCGGGATCTGGGTGGAAAGATGAAGCTGTGTGTGTGGGATTTCAATTCCGCCTTTGATTATTACGAATTTTCCGTGGTGTCCCCGGAGACCTTCTCTCTTCAGAACAGTATGTGGTATTCGTATCTGTTTAAGGATAAAGCTTTTGTGGACCGGGTGGTAGCCAGATATCATGAGCTGAGGAAAACCTATTTGAATGAAGAGTACCTGTTTGGGTATATTGACGGGACAATTGCATATCTGGGACCGGCCATTGACCGCAATTACGATAAGTGGGGGTACAGTTTTTGCAGCACATACAATGGGGTGGTATACGACTATCTGTATCCCCGTGAACGAAATCCGAGAAACTATGAGGAAGCCATTGACCAGCTAAAAACCTGCATTTCTCAAAGAATCCGTCACATGGATACCCACATCGACAGGCTGTATACCCTGTGTCATGATTCTCTTAACAAAAGCATCAACTATCAGGAGGTGAATTAGTCCTTGAAGAAAGTGATTGCGGGCTCCCTGATCCTGGTGATCGGTATTTTTGTGTGGAACTATCTGTATTATTATGCGGGAGTGGTTTATCTGTCCCGGGGGCAACAGGATGTGGCGTGTATATCTCAGGTGAGGGGGGACACTCTGTACCTGAAGGGGAGGGAAGGATTTCAGAAGTTTGAGATTCGGGGTGTCAATCTGGGCTTTAGTAAGCCGGGGTACTATGCCACGGAGGATGCCGTTTCCAGGGAGGAGTATTTAAGCTGGATCCGGCAGATCAAAGAAATGGGTGCCAACGTCATCGGCGTGGAGACTATGGGGCCGAAGGCCTTTTATGATGCTCTGTATGAATTCAATGAGGGAAACAAGGATCCCGTTTATCTCATCCAGGGAATTGCCATTGACGAGTATCTGGTAAATTCCATCTATGGGGCGTTAGACGAGGAATTCTACAAGCCCTTTGCGAGAAATTGTAAAAAAACGGTAGATGCTGTCCATGGAAGATTAAAAACCCATTCGGATTACGGCCTTTTTCCCACCCATTATAACCGGGATGTCTCCCCATGGGTGTACGGGTATATCCTGGGCGGGGAGTGGGAGACCACGCTGGTAGCCTACACGGACCGCTCCTTTGAACAGCAGCCCCAGTTTGAAGGAAAATACCTTTGCACCCGGGGGGCTGGTAATTTTGAGATCTTTCTTGCGGAAATGGGGGATGAACTTATCTCCTATGAGATGGAGAAATACGGAGCCCAGAAAACAATCTCTTTTGGGAACTGGACGATGACGGATCCCCTGTCCTACGGGGAGGAACTGGAGGTTTATTTTAAGAAGGCGGCAAAGGTGGACACAGAGCATATTAAATCCACAGAGCAGTTTGTGGCGGGACAGTTTGCCTCCTATCATGTCTACCCCGCCTACCCGGATTTTTATAGTTATATGGACGTACATGAAATGAATACATATAGACAGTACCTGAAAGCACTCAATGCTCACCACAGCATGCCGGTGGTCATATCCGGATTTGGAGCGTCCTCCGCAAGAACTCTCTCTGCAGAGGAAAAGGGTCTGGGCAGAAATATGGGCCGTCTGAATGAAACGCAGCAGGGGGAGGCGGTCATTTCCATGTATGACGATATCCGCAAAGCAGGCTGTGCCGGTGGAATCATCTATGAATGGCAGGATGAATGGTACAAAACCACCTGGAACTGTGTGGCCGGTGTAAACAGTGAGGATTCCCCCTACTGGGTCAACCGTCAGTCCTGTGACGCGTTTTATGGACTCTTAGCCTTTGAACCGGGAGAAAAAGAGAGTATCTGCTGCGTGGACGGGAAAATATCGGAATGGGGAGAAAGCGATCTGGTCTTAAGCCGGGATGGAATCCGGCTCTACATGAAATATGACGAGGCCTGCCTGTATTTTATGGTGGAGCAGAAGGGATATGACTTTTGTCGTGATCATTTGTACATTCCCATCGATATCACTCCGAAAAGCGGCTCGAAAACCGCACAAAATCTGGGAATCTCCATGAACCGGGCGGCGGATTTCTGCATCGAGATCAATGGCAGGAATAACAGCAGGGTGTGGGTGCAGGACCGGTATAATATGCTGTCTGCTCTTTTTAACGAGGAAATCAGTGCCCGGGACTTTTTTTCAAAGGAATTTCCGAAAAAGGATTCTCCGGTATTCTCCCAGATTCATATGCTTTTGCAGGAGGAACTGTACTATGAAACGGAGGATCTGGAGAGTGAAGGTTCTCCGGATGACCGGCGGATCACCTTCAGGGAATATGATTCCTATAATCCGTACCACTATAAGGTGAAGGCCTGCTATGAAACCGGAAAGCTGCATTACGGCAACGGGGATCCCGGGGCGGAAGATTTTGATTCCCTGACGGATTTCTGCAGCGGAGAGGATTGTGTGGAAATTCGCATTCCCTGGCAGCTTTTGAATGTGGCGGATCCGGTAAAAATGTTCATTCACGATGACTATTATGAAAACTACGGCGTGGAATATCTTTCTATAGACCGGATCGCAGCAGGGGCAGGAGACGGATCCTGCGAGATTAAGATGGAGTGGGCAGCCCTTAAGCCTTTGGGAAAGTCTCCCGCTTATCATGAGAGACGGAAGGAATCCTACGAAATGATCAGAGAGTATTGGAAGGCTGAAAGGAGCGGCGTATGAACATCGTTGTGCAGATCTACATGATGGTATGTGTGATTTTACTGGTGTTTGATATTGGGTTTCTGATTGTGAAAAATGCGAGAAATCAGAGATTTTATCCGAGAATGCCACGATTCGAAAAGAGGGTCGGAGAAGAAATAGAACAAAAAAATACGACGGGGGAGTTTTCCGCCGGATGGCTGGATTCTGTAAGGGAAAGGTGCAGGAAGACAAAGTATCTGCTGGCATTACAGGGTGTTCTGGAGGTAAAACCCTATGCCAGGGACTGGTTTCGGGAGGTCGTCTATTCTCTGTTGTTTGAGTATCGGAAAAAATCGGACTATGAGCAGGCCTATTACGCTTATGTGGTATCTGCGCTCGGCTATGAGAGGGCCCGGATATCCTCTTATTTTGCCAGTGAGTTTCTGTCATTTCTAAAGAGCGGGTCTTTGTATACCTTTTCCAATACCATGGCTGCTGTGTACGAATTTGGTGACCTTTGTATTCTTATGAATGCCATAGACGTGGTGGATGAGCGGGCAGGCTTTTATCACAAAAAGCTCTTTGTGGACGGACTGCTGAGTGCCCGGGTGGATAAAAAGGAACTGGCTGCTGCGCTGATGGAACAGTATGACAGATACAGCGATTTCACGAAGGAATGCATCCTGGAATATTTCCGGTTCGCGGAGGTGGACGCGGGGGACTTCTGCAGGAGAGTCATCATCCTCGAGCCAAAGGGCAGCCAGGTGAGATACACAGCAATACGGTACTTCCTGAAATATCCGGATGAGAAAGCAAAGGGAATGTTTGCGGATATGCTTCGGTCCCGGGAGGAAGGCGGCTGGGTAGAGGAAATGCTGGCCATTCAGGGACTTGGCAGATGGCAGGAAAAAGAAATACGTGACCTGATGAAAAGCCACATCACCAGCGAAAACTGGTATGTGCGTGTGAATGCGTTGGAATATCTTAAAAACAGCGGGATGGATGAGCAGGAGATTGCAGAAATCATTGGCCTTGAGGATCCGTATACCAACGAGGCTCTTGTGTATCAGTACAGAGAGGATCCGGTAATGTCTGACTATATTGGAAGGCTCATTGAGGAACAAAAAAACAGGTCGAAGGAGGAAGAAAATTGATGGCTTTTATTTATGAGCATATGGAAATGATCAAGGCAGTCATCTCCTTTGCGGAAATCTTTTTTGTGGTATATCTCATCGGCTATGCGTCATTTCTCTTTATTTCCGTGCTGAGTGGCTGTAATGAGACCTTCAACAGCATGAAAAAGAAACAGCTTCGAAACGAGATCCATCATGATTACTTTGTTCCGGTCAGTATTATTGTGCCGGCTTATAATGAGGAGGTCACCATCGCAGAGACCATAAGTTCCCTGCTGCATCTGGATTACAAAAGCTATGAGATCATTGTGGTAAATGATGGCTCTACGGATCAGACAGCAGAGATTGTGACAGAACGATACGGACTTCATGAGGTACAAAGACCGATCCGGCGTCAGTTAGCCTGCAAGGATCCGGTATCCATATATGAGGGAAGCATGGCAGAGCGGGTATCCATTACGCTGATCAACAAGGAGAACGGTGGCAAGGCGGACAGCATCAATATGGGCATCAATGCTTCCAGATTTCCGTATTTTATCTGTATGGATGCAGATTCCATCCTGCAAAAGGATGCTTTGAACAAAATCGTGCTGCCGGTGCTGGAAAATGAGAACGTAGCTGCTGTGGGCAGCATGGTTCGGATCTGCAATGACAGTGTTTTTCAGGATGGGGAGCTGGTGGAACTTCGGATGCCAAAAAAAATCATTCCGGCATTTCAGGTGCTGGAATATGAGAGATCTTTCCTTGCATCCCGAATCTTTCTTGATAAATTTAATGCCAACCTGATCGTCTCAGGGGCCTTTGGATTGTTCAAAAAGGAGGCTGTTCTGGCAGTGGGAGGCTATAAAAATAACTGTATGGGAGAGGACATGGAGCTGATCATGAAGCTTCATGAATACCATCGGTCCAATCACCTTCCCTGCGTCATCAAATATGCCTATGATGCAGTGTGCTGGACCCAGTGCCCGGAGCGTCTGCGGGACCTGATCAGACAGCGGAGAAGGTGGCATATCGGTTTGATCCAGAGTATGGCGGGACACAGCCGTGTCATGAGCATGGGGAGCTATTTTTATTATCTCTTTTACGAAATGTTGTCCCCGATCATTGAGCTTTTTGGCTTTTTGTGTACGATTCTGGCCTATGTGGTGGGAATTATCAACCTGCCGGTGACCGTTGCTATTTTTGTCATCTATGCGGTTTTCGGGGCACTGCTCACGGTGATCACCTTTACGACAAGAAACTTTCTCAGCGAGCACAGGGTAAAACTTTGCGATATTCTGCGGGCATTTTTGTTCTGTATTCCCGAGGTCGTATTCCTTCGCTTTGTCATGGCCTGGACCAGAATGCTTGCACCGCTGCATATGCGGGGGAAAAAGACAAAATGGGGGAAAATCAGACGGGTAAAGATCAACTACGACTCTGAGGGAGAAACTTAATTTTATCCAAGCGGAAAGAAAGGCTTGCTATTTCCTGTCGTAAAAAGTATACTAAATACAAATAATTTGGGTAATAGGATCTATGGCCAGCGTTTAGAGAAAGCGTTTAGAGGGTGTGAGGATATGAGGAGAACCATAACCTTTATTTCCAACAGGAAAAAGACAGTACTTGGTATCAGTACGATTCTCTATATCCTCATGAATGGAAAAAAAGCACAGATTCATGTCTATGGAGGCAGGATCTATGAGACAAGGATGACTTTGAGCAGCCTTGAGGAGGAGCTGGGGGACGGCTTCATCAGGGTGAACAAAGGCTGTCTGGTTGCTGCCATGGCAGTCTGTGATGTCGCCGACAGGATTCATCTGATCAATGGAGAGGAACTGATTTACACCCTTGGTAAGAAAAACCAGATCATTGACCAGGTTCATGCATGGCAGAGGGATATGTTCAGAAGCTTTGGCCGGATGGATATTCCAGGGACCCAGGAGGAATACCGGGAGCATTTTCAAATCTTTGAGAAGCTGCCCATCGCCTTTACGGATATCGAGATGGTTCTGGATGAGGAAAGCCATGCAGTGGATTGGATTTTTAAGTACGGCAACGCCGCCCTGGCAAAACTGGAAAAGAAGCCGCTGGATCAGCTGATCGGCAGTTCCTTTGGCCGTCTGTTTCCCAATATGGATACCAAGTGGCTGAAGTATTATACGCGTGTTGCCCTCTATAACGAGACGATGGAGTTTATGGAATACAGTCCTGAGATTGACGCCCACCTGCAGGTGATCTGCGTTCCCACCTTCAAGGGGCACTGTGGGTGCATTCTTTTTCCTATTTCCAATGCAACCTACACCAAAGACAGTATGGAAGCCGAGCATGCCATGATGATGTATTTTAAGGAGAAAGAAAAGAAGAAGGAAAAGAATGAATAATAAAGAAAAGACATCGTATGCCGAATCGAGGAGGAGCGTGGCATGCGGTGCCTTTTGTCGATTTACGAAAGTTTCATGATTGACTTGACGAAAGAGGAAACGAAATGAGTGATTGGATTTTAGTGATTGATGATGATGCGGCAAACCTGAGAATTGCAAGCCGTATATTGAGCGCAGAGAATATGCGGGTGAGCTGTCTGAAATCCGGCCGGAACGCAATTGATTTTCTTCAGAATAACCGGCCGGATCTCATTCTTCTTGATATCCATATGCCGGGGATGGACGGCTTTGAGACTTGTGCTGCGCTCAGGGAAAATGAAAAGACTGCCGATATTCCGGTAATATTTCTCACGGCAGACGATGACAGCGAGACGGAGGCCAGAGGGTTAAAGGCCGGGGCGATGGATTTTTTAAAGAAGCCCTTTGTTCCGGAGGTACTTCTGCTGCGTGTCAGACATACCCTGGATCTCATCCGGCTGCAGACCGATTTATCCCATGAGGTGGAAAAGAAGACCCAGGAAGTCATGGCACAGCACGAGAAGCTGGAGAGGATCTCCATGCAGATTGTAACGTCACTTTCCGGTGCCATTGATGCCAAGGATACCTATACCAACGGTCATTCCACAAGAGTGGCAGAGTACTCCAGAAAGATTGCAGAACGTGCCGGCTTTTCAGAGAAGGAGCAGAACGATATTTATATGATGGGGCTTTTGCATGACGTGGGGAAGATTGGCGTGCCGGATGCAATCATCAATAAGCCGGCAAAGCTTACCGGGGAAGAGTATGCCGTTATCAAACAGCATCCGGTGATGGGAGCGGATATCCTGAAAAATATTACGGAATTTCCAAAGCTTGCCACCGGTGCCAGATGGCACCATGAACGTTATGACGGCGGGGGTTATCCAGATGGGATCTCCGGCGAGACGATTCCGGTGGAGGCGCGGATCATTGCAGTGGCAGATGCTTACGATGCCATGAGCTCCAGAAGAAGCTACCGGGATGTGCTTCCCCAGGAAAAGATCAGAGAGGAGATGCTGCGGGGAAAGGGATCGCAGTTTGATCCAAGATTTGCAGAAATGATGCTTTCCATGATAGATGAGGATACGGATTATCAGATGAGGGAAAAATAAATGGGCGAGCGAATTTATGAGCAGGAAAAGCAGCGGGCGGCACATCTGACGATATTGCTGGTATGTACGGTGTTGATTATCGTATTGACCGGGGAATCCTTTTTGCTGGGCTGGGACAAAGGGGCATTGCTTCTTCTTTGGATCGGGCTTGTATTGTGCTGGGGAATTCATGTGACTGAGACATTGTCGGAGGAAATACGTCTTTTTTGTTTTTTTGGTTTCAGCATGCTGGCGTTCTTTTTTTATGGAATACATGAGACCAGTATCTATGATCTGGCACCTGTCATGATTTCTGTCATCATTCTATACTCTTTTACGGAGCGTTACAGTATCATTCGGCTCTGCGTGGCTGTGTATTTTTTTACGATGGCCTATGATTTTCTGTTTGTGACGGGGGATCATCTGGAGGTCTCTTCTCTTATGATTACCAGAACCCTTCTGCACCTGCTATTGGTATATCTCGCCGGCTACATGACGAAAGTGGCAATCCGAAGGCGAAGCAGGGAGAGAGGGCTGAATAAGGAGCGCATTGCAGAACTGGAGATGAACAATCAGCGGACGGAGGACTTTCTCACCAATGTGTCCCATGAGCTTCGTACGCCCATCAACGCCGTCACCGGTATCACGGCTGTGATGCTGAAGAATGAGGAGGACGGTGAAAAAAGGAAGGATCTTCATGCAATACAGACCGCCGGACAAAGACTTTTCGGACAGATCGGGGACATTCTGGATTATACGGAGGTGGATACCGGGAAAATACAGGTCAGCGAAGAAAATTATATGGTGTCCTCCCTGATCAATGATCTGATCGTCAGTAACCGTCTGAAAAAGGGGGACCGGAAGCTGGATTTGATCTTTGATGTGGATGCGGCAATTCCTTCGGTTCTGTTGGGAGATGAGAAGAAAATCAAGAAGATATTAGAGCATCTGATCGACAACGCCTACAAGTTTACCAGTGAAGGTGGAATTTATGTCCGCATGTATGCTCTTCCGAAAGAATACGGCATCAATCTCTGCATTCAGGTGAGTGACACAGGAATGGGAATACCCCGGGAGGAACTGGAACGCATCAGTGAACGGTTCTATCAGTCCAATGCAGGAAGGAACCGAAAGGCCGGAGGACTGGGACTGGGACTGCCAATCGTGTATGGCATGGTTTCGGCCATGGAGGGCTTTATTCAGATCGAAAGTACGCCGGGGACTGGAACCGTGGTATCGGTCAGCATCCCGCAGAAGGTGATGGACGGGGAACCGGGGATGGTACTTAGGAACCGGGAGAAACTGTGTCTTGCCTGCTATTTGAGACCGGAAACCTGTGAAAGCCCTGAGGTCAGAAGTTATTACAATGAGACGATATCTCACATGGTTCAGGGGCTGGAAATGCCGCTGCACCGGGTATTCCACATGGAGGAATTAAAGAAGCTGATTTCTGTGTACCCGCTGACACACCTGTTCCTAGGAGGACCGGAGTATCTGGAAAATGCTGCTTATATGGAGAATCTGGATCCGGAGATACAGATCGTTGCCATGGTAGACGAGGATTTTCCGGTACCCCAAAAGAGCCGGGTAAAATTTATACATAAGCCATTTTATACCCTTCCGCTGGTTAATATTTTGAATGAGGAGACACAAGCGGATGCTTTGTATAAGGACAAATCTATGATTTGTCCGGGAATCCGGGTTCTGGTGGTGGACGATGAGCCCATGAATCTTATGGTGGCGGAAGGGATTTTTAAGGATTATCAAATGTCTGTTCTGAAAGCGGAAAGTGGACGAAAAGCCATCGAGCTCTGCGAACGTAAGGAGTTTGATCTGATCTTCCTGGATCATATGATGCCGGAGATGGACGGGGTGGAAACCCTAAAGCGGCTTCGTAAAACTTATGCCGATACCGGCAGGGTGCCTACGGTGATTGCCTTTACCGCCAATGCGGTCAGCGGCGCCAGGGAGATGTTTCTGCGGGAGGGCTTTGATGAATTTATCTCCAAACCCATTGAACGGGTGGAACTGGAGCGGATCTTAAGAAAGGTACTGCCGAGTTCCTCCTTCCGGTATGTGGATGAGGAGGAGAGAAAGACACTGAATACATCGGAGGAGGCCAAAGCAGCCGAGTCTCTGGGGGACAAAATAGACCGGCTGGAGGGGGAGGAGCTTCGCACCGCATCCGGCATCCAGTACTGTTCCGGTGACAGGGAATTTTATGTGGAGCTTTTGACAAAGTTTGCAACGGATCAAAGAAAAAAAGCTGCTGAAATTCATGGTTTCTACCAGAAGGAGGACTGGAAGAATTACCAGATTCTGGTTCACGCCTTAAAGAGCACCGCAAAGATGGTGGGAGCAGATCCACTGTCAGCGCTTGCAAAGCAGATGGAGACGGCTGCGAAGAATGGCGACAGCGATTATATTCAAAAGAATCACGAGGAACTCCTTGAGCGGTATGAACAGCTTGCCCTGCACATGAAAGACGTTCTGGAGCTGGAAAAAGACACCGCCACGGAGGCTGTGGTAGAAAATACTGTGGAGATTTCCAGAGAAGAACTGCTTTTGAGGCTGAAGGCGATGAGGCAGAGCCTGGATACTTATGAAGCGGATAAGGCAGAGGAAATGGCTGTTAAGATGGAGAATTATGTGTTTAAGGGCAGAACTCTCCGGGAACTGCTTTCGGATATCAGGAGAGATCTGGAGGATTTTGAATTCACTTCGGCTTCCGGGAAGCTTGGTGCTTTCATTGAAGAGTTGGAAGGTGGTGAGGCAGAATGAAGCTGAAAAAAATGATCCGGGATATCGGAAATCCCAATCTGAATCTGCAGGAACGCCTTTTTCGTCTGATCATGCTGATTGGTCTGGCCGGGCTTCTGGTGGGCTTTGCTGCCGGCCTGCTCTTAGGGGAGAGTATGGGTAACGGCATTGCTATCAGTGTGGCTTTTGTGGCACTGGCTGCCATTACCTATTTTTCTGTCCGGTATAACAGGACCCAGTGGGGGGCAGTGATTACGGCTGCACTCCTCATTTATCTGATCCTGCCCTATAATTTTCTCAC
Source organism: uncultured Lachnospiraceae bacterium (assembly GCA_945949045.1). GTDB lineage: Bacteria > Bacillota > Clostridia > Lachnospirales > Lachnospiraceae > Roseburia. Next base: position 18,251 of record CAMFDG010000023.1, on the reverse strand, counting down.
TACGGGAGGAATTTATGGAGGTGCACCGATCTGGTTTTTGCTGGGGGTTGTTTATGTGTGCCTTGTGGTGGTAGGAAAAGTCAAATATTTTCTCCTGGTCAGCGGTTATATTCTGTTTGCGGTCTGTTATTATGTTGCCTATACGTATCCAAGCCTGATTGTCCAGCATACGACACAGATGGCTTATGTGGATTCCATCATGACCCTGATGATTGTTTCGGGGCTGACCTGTGGGATGATTCTGTTTCAGAACACCATCTTTCGCTCGGAAAATGCTCTGGCAAAAAAACAGAAAAAGGAAATTGAAGAATTAAACCAGATGCAGAACCGCTTTTTCTCCAGCATGAGCCATGAAATCCGAACTCCCATCAATACCATTATCGGCCTGAATGAAATGATTCTCAGGGAGGATGTCTCCGATGAGGTGGCGGCAGATGCGAAGAACATTCAGGGGGCAAGCAAAATGCTTCTTACCCTCATCAATGATATCCTTGATATGTCGAAGATAGAATCTGGCAACATGGACATTGTTGCGGTGAATTATGATGTGGGGGCAATGCTGTCGGACATTGTCAATATGATCTGGGTAAGGGCCAGGGAAAAGGGGCTGGAATTCCACATTGATGTAGATCAGTCCATGCCGTCACAGCTGTGTGGGGATGAGGTCAGAATCAAGCAGATTCTGATCAATGTGTTAAACAATGCGGTGAAATATACATCGGAGGGCTCCGTCACCTTATCCATTTCCTGCAAGAAGATGGAAGATGGCTGCGCGCAGATTTCCTATTCGGTAACAGATACGGGAATGGGAATTAAGAAGGAGAATATTCCCTATCTGTTCAGTGCCTTTAAGAGGGGTGATGAAGAGAAAAACCGCTACATTGAAGGAACTGGTCTGGGTCTTTCCATCGTTAAGCAGCTGGTGGAGCTGATGGACGGTGAGATTGCTGTAAACAGCGTTTATACGAAGGGCTCCACTTTTGTCATTACCCTTCCCCAGAAAATTGTCGGAGAAGGAGCAATTGGGGAACTGAATCTGGAGGCCGGCCGGTCCGGGAATACCAGAACCCGCTATAAGCAGAGTTTTGAGGCCCCCGAGGCGAATGTGCTGATTGTCGATGACAATGAGGCTAACCTGATGGTGGAGAAGAAACTGCTTAAGGGTACAAGGGTTACCATTGATACTGCCGAAAGCGGTGCCCAGTGCCTGAAAAAAACATTAAAAAAACGCTACAATGTCATTTTTATGGATCATTTGATGCCCCAGATGGATGGAGTGGAATGTCTGCATGAGATCAGAAGACAGACCGGAGGTCTGAATCTGAATACCCCGGTGGTGATACTGACAGCAAATGCGGGAGGAGAGAATCAGGCGCTTTACAAGAGAGAAGGTTTTGATGGATATCTGCTCAAGCCGGTCAGCAGTCAGCTGCTGGAACAGGAACTGCTTAGGCATCTTCCGAGGGAAATGGTGAATATACTGGAGTCAGGGGAAAGTGTCGGTGTCGTGGAGACTCCGGTGGTGGAGCACAGAAAACGGCTTTCTGTTATGATTTCCACGGAGAGCATGTGCGATCTTCCAAAGGATATCCTGGAAAAATACCAGATTGCAGTGATGCCCTACCGGATTGTGACAGAGGGGGGAACTTTTCTGGATGGCATAGAGATGGAGACGGACGGACTCCTTTCCTATATCGTAGAGAAGGGGAAGACGGCGTATTCCGAGGAGCCGGAAGTGTCAGACTATGAGACTTATTTTGCAGAGCAGCTGACTAAAGCACAGTATATCATCCATGTCGCGATGGCAAAGCATTCCTGCAGGGTTTACGAGCGGGCTACGGAGGCGGCTCGTGCCTTTGACAATGTTCTGGTGATAGATTCCGGGCAGCTTTCCGGCGGATTGGGACTTATGGTGCTTTATGCCGCGGAGGCCTCCGCACATGGAAAGAATGCCGAGGAAATCGTCAGGGAATTAAACGGGCTGCGCAGCCGGGTGAAAACCAGCTTTATCGTATCAGATACGGAGTACATGGCGAAGGCCGGGAGAATTCCGCGGAGCGTGAATTCCATTTGTAAGGCATTCATGATACACCCGGTGATTGCTTTGAAAAAAAGCAATATGAAGGTAGGCGCTCTCTGGATCGGTACGAAGGAGCATGCCTGGAGAAAATATCTGAATTCGGTGTTCCATGTCCGGGGACAGATCGATGATAAGCTGCTGATAGTCTCTTACGCAGGTCTGACTGCGGAGGAGCTTAGTGAGGTTTTGAAGCAGGTAGAGAAAAGGATGACCTTCCAGCAGATCATCTGTCAGAAGGCTTCTCCGGCGGAGGCTTCCAACTGTGGGCCGGGAGTCTTCGGATTGCAGATCGTAATGAAGTAGTATCAGAATAAAGGAGAGGGACAGACATGAAAAAACACTACAGAATTTACCTGCTTTTTGCCATTGTGGCCATGACGGCTCTGCTTGCCGCCTGTTCCGGTGGAACAGGCGGGGGGCGGTCTAGAAACAGACTGCAGAGCTCCGACCTGGAATATGTGAAGGCAAAAGGATCCCTTGTGGTGGGGATCACGGATTTTGTACCGATGGATTACCAGGAGGGTGACAGCTGGGTGGGATTTGATGCGGATCTGGCAGAGGCCTTCGCCCGGGAGCTGGGGGTTTCCCTGAAGTTTAAGGAAATCGACTGGGATAAGAAAACAGAGCTTCTTCGGAAGGGATCCATTGACTGCATCTGGAATGGGATGACAGAGACGGAGGAATTGAAACAGACCATTTCCTGCTCCGACCCATATCTTTCCAATGCTCAGGTGGTGGTGCTTCGAAAAAGCGAAGGGCAGCAGTATCAAACGCTGGAAGCCTGTCAGCATCTCTTGTTTGCTGTGGAAACCGGCTCCACAGGGGAGGCTCTTCTGAAGGAGAAAAAATTCCGTTACACCGCCTATCCTACACAGCTGGAGGCACTGCAGAGTGTCCGTGACAGAAAAACGGATGCGGCTGTGATCGATGTCATTATGGCGGACTGCTATACCGGAGAGGGACAGGAATTTGAGGAACTGGGGTTTGCTATTGCATTGAATGATGAAGTGTTATGCGTGGGATTTCGAAAGGAATCGGACCTGACGGAAAAAGCAAATGAATTCCTGGCTGCATCCTACCAGGATGGAACCATTGCTTCCCTGGCAGAGAAGTATGGTATCGAAAGTGCTGTGTTAGAGCAGGATCAGTAAGAAAGAGATGAGGTAATTGGGGTATGAAAAAAACAATTCTGATGATTGATGACGATAAAATGAATCTTGCAACAGCAAGAAGTTTTCTGAGTGATGAATATAAGATCATTCCGGCAATCCGTGGAACACTGTGAAAATATTCCGGTGATCTTTCTGACGGCGGACAGTGACAGTGAAACGGAGACCCGCTGTTTTAAAGAGGGGGCCTTTGATTTCATCGCAAAGCCCTTCGTCCCGGCAGTGATGCGCTCCCGGATCGGAAGAGTCCTGGAGCTGGAGGAGCTTCGGAGCAGTCTGGCAGAACGGCTGGAACAGAAGAATCGTGAAATCTCTGATATGAAGAATAAGTCCTGTCAGGATGCCCTGACGGGACTGTGGAACCGGGTTTATACCCAGGAAAATGTCAATCTATCTGTCTTTACGCAGGTCCGATGTCTCCACCAGATATTCCAGCAAACAGATCATCGTGATCCTGATTGAGACCGGTGATGAGAATGGGGATATGGTGGCAGGCCGTATTCTCAGGTGTTTTCATGAGCTCTACACCGGCGGTAGTGTAAAGGTCAGCTATGGCATTGCCCGGATGGAAGAGCAGTCGAAAAATAAATGATAGTTGATTAAAGAGGAAGAACAGACTATAATTAAGAATAGTGTCTGCGGAAAGGTATCAGTCTGCAGAGAGAATAGAAAGAGGCTGTCATATTGACAGGGAAGTCAGATAAATGGAGGAAAGCAGATGGCATTGAGTAAAAAGCCGGTCAACGGCATGAAGGATATTTTACCGGCGGAGATGGAGATCCGTGATTATGTGACAGGCGTGATCAAGGATACTTACCGAAGCTTCGGGTTTACACCGATTGAGACCCCATGTATGGAGAATATTGCGAACCTGTCCAATAAGCAGGGCGGTGAGAACGAGAAGCTGATCTTTAAAGTGTTGAAGCGTGGGGAAAAGTTAAATTTAGAAACCGCAAAGGAAGAGGCAGACGTAGTGGATTTTGGTATGCGCTACGACCTGACCGTACCTCTTTCCCGTTTTTACGCGAACAATGCCAATGAATTGCCGACGCCCTTTAAGGCTCTGCAGATCGGGAGCGTGTGGAGAGCAGACCGCCCCCAGAGAGGCCGTTACCGCCAGTTTACCCAGTGCGATATTGATATCTTAGGTGAGTCCAGTAATCTGGCGGAGATCGAACTGATCTCCGCTACTACTACCACCATTGGCCGCCTGGGTTTTAAGAATTTCGAGATTCGCATTAACGAGCGGAGAATCTTAAAGGCAATGGCCGCTTACAGCGGTTTTGCCGAGGAGGATTACGACAGCGTACTTATCACACTGGATAAGATGGACAAGATTGGGATTGACGGTGTGGCGGAGGAGCTGGCCAAGGAAGGCTACGAGGAGAAATCTATCGACAAATACCTGAATCTGTTTGAACTGCTTAAAGATAAAAAAGATGTGGCAGAAGGAATTTCTGCCCTCTCAGAGGTTCTTGGCGAATATCTGGACCCGGATGTGGCAAAAAATATGACTGAGATCGCTACGGCGGTCAATGCCACAAAGGCAGCGGAGTTTACGCTGGTCTTTGATCCAACGCTGGTGCGTGGTATGAGCTACTATACCGGTACTATTTTTGAGATTGCCATGCCGGAGCTTGGTGCAGCCTGCGGTGGCGGTGGCCGTTATGACCAGATGATCGGCAAATTTACGGGAAGGGATGTGCCAGCCTGCGGTTTCTCCATCGGTTTTGAGCGCATCATTTTACTCCTCATGGAGAGCGGCTTCAAGATTCCGGAGAGCCCAAAGAGGGTGGCATATCTGGTGGAGAAAAATTATCCGGCGGACAAGCTGGTGAATGTGATGGAACAGGCAAAGGCTGCCAGGGCGGACGGCCAGCAGGTGCTTGTGGTAAGAATGAACAAGAATAAGAAGTTCCAGAAGGAGCAGCTTGCGAAAGAGGGCTACGAAGAATTCGTGGAGTTCTTTAAAAAGTGAAAGCGTCGGTCCATTGGCCGTTTGTTTAATTTATAATTAGGAGGAAGTTATGGCAGAGTCAATGATGGGCTTACACAGAAGCCACAGATGTACAGAGGTGTCCAGTGCCAATATCGGTGAAAAGGTTACGGTCATGGGCTGGGTGCAGAAGAGAAGAAACTTAGGAAGTCTGATTTTTATCGATCTGCGTGACCGAAGTGGATTATTACAGATTGTTTTTGATGAGAATCGTGTGGGGGCTGAAGGATTTACAAAGGCGGGAACGCTCCGCAGCGAGTTTGTTGTGGCCGTAGAGGGAACCGTTCAGAAGCGTACTGCAGCGGTCAACGAGAACTTAAAGACCGGAGATATCGAAGTCATTGCCACCAGCCTTCGGATTTTATCCGAGGCACAGACGCCTCCCTTTGCCATTGAGGAGAACAGTCAGACAAAGGAAGAGATTCGCCTCAAATACCGTTACCTGGATCTGCGCAGACCGGACATCCAGCGTAATCTCATGTTAAAGAGCCGAGTGCTGGGGCTGATGCGCCAGTTTATGGCAAACGAGGGTTTTTTAGAGATCGAGACGCCGATCCTGTGCAAGTCTACTCCGGAGGGGGCAAGAGATTACCTGGTTCCGAGCCGCGTGCATCCGGGAAACTTCTATGCACTTCCACAGTCTCCGCAGTTGTTTAAGCAGCTTCTGATGGCTTCCGGTTATGACCGCTATTTCCAGATTGCAAGATGCTTCCGGGATGAGGATCTTCGTGCGGATCGTCAGCCGGAATTTACTCAGGCAGATATGGAGCTGTCCTTCGTGGATATCGATGATGTGATTGAGGTGAATGAGCGCCTGCTGAAATATGTATTTAAGAAGGCCGTCGGCGTGGATATCCAGATCCCGCTGCCGCGTATGCCATGGCAGGAGGCCATGGACCGATTTGGCTCTGATAAGCCGGACACCCGTTTTGGCATGGAACTGGTGGATGTATCAGACGTGGTAAAGGGCTGTGGATTTGGCGTGTTTACCGGTGCGCTGGAGAATGGCGGAAGTGTCCGTGGTATCAATGTAGAGGGACAGGGAGCCATGCCACGCAAGAAGATTGACAAGCTGGTAGAGTTTGCAAAGGGCTGCGGAGCCAAGGGTCTGGCCTATCTTTCTATCAACGAGGACGGCACCTATAAGTCTTCTTTTGCAAAGTTTATGACAGAGGAAGAATTATCTGCTCTTGTAGAAAAGATGAATGGAAAACCGAAAGATCTGCTTCTCTTTGCAGCAGATAAGAATAAGATCGTATGGAACGTGCTGGGAGCCCTTCGTCTGCAGTTAGGTGAGGAGCTTGGTCTGATGGATGAGAACCAGTATCATTTCCTTTGGGTAACAGAGTTCCCGCTGCTGGAGTGGTCGGATGAGGAGAACCGTTTTATGGCGATGCATCATCCTTTTACGATGCCGATGGAGGAGGATTGGGACAAAATCGACTCCGATCCGGGCGCGGTCCGTGCAAAGGCCTACGATATTGTATTAAATGGAACGGAACTGGGCGGAGGATCTGTCCGTATTCATCAGGATGATATTCAGGAAAAGATGTTTGAAGTGCTGGGCTTTACGAAAGAGCGTGCCCATGAGCAGTTTGGTTTCCTTCTGGATGCCTTTTCCTATGGAGTACCGCCTCACGCAGGACTGGCCTACGGAGTGGACCGCATGATCATGCACATGGTTCATGCAGATTCCATCCGTGATGTGATCGCGTTCCCGAAGGTGAAGGATGCGTCTGATCTGATGTCAGAGGCGCCGGGAACTGTAGATGACAAGCAGCTGGAGGAACTGGGAATCGCCATCGCTGCGCCCCAGGGACAGGATGACTAAAGCATAGCAGTCATTAAATAAGATAATATGAAAAAAAGAAAGATTAAGTGGAAAACAATTATCGCTGCGCTGGTTGCTGCAGCAGGGCTGGTGATCATGGTAATGATGTATGCCAGACTGAAGGAGCTGACAAATCAGCTGGTTTATCTGCAGGATACCACCAATATCATTCTTTCGGATGTGAGTGGGATGCAGTCCAATATAGAGAAGACCCTTAAGGAAGAGGCCAGTATGGTGGAGAACTACTCCATTGAGGTCACAGATATGGATTTTGCAGGAAAGAACTATGAGGTGAAGGCAACCGTGATTCCGAAGGAGTACAGCGAGGATACCACAGTCAGTGTTTACTTTGGCACGGTGGAGTGCCCGCTCTCGCTGGAAGGCTATGCTTATACCGGAAGCATCAAGCTCCCTTTAAACAAATCCTTCGACGGAAATGTCACTTTCCTTCTGGCTAACGGTAAGAAGAAATCCACCGAGGTGCTGGAGGACTATGACGGTCTGGGGATGAAGCTGGGAAGCGTGCTCTCCGGAAGGCTGGAGTATGCGCCTACTGTGAAAGAGGGAACGTTAAGTCTGAAGTCCAAGTGCAGCTTTGCGCTGGAAGGAGAAAAACAGTTTCAGTTTGAAAGTCTAGAGCTGGTAGCTCTTCTGGATAATGAGGAAATATGGACACAGAATCTTTTTGCAAATATGACACAGGATCCGGACGAAACTGCTGAAAACCTCCAGGAATCTGTGGCTGGTCAACAGGTGGAACAGCCGGAATCCGAGAGGCAGACACCGGAGGAATTATTGCCGGTCACAAGCTATGCATCCGACATGAAATGTCAGTTTTCTTATTCTCTTCAATCGGAGGGGGACGAGGGGTTGGACCAGCCGGCAGGGGATGACCCTGCAGAGCCTCAGGTCCAGCCGGAGAATGCAATGCAGAAGGATCATCGTATCCGCTTGTTCCTCCGGGCCGTATCATCGGATGGATATCGCTTTGAATATGATGTTTTCCGTGGAGATTACCGCGCCAATGAACAGAAACTGGACCCGGAGAGCTTTGACTGGACGGCTCACAGTGTGGCTTATGACAGAAAAGGAAATGCTTTGAAATTAGAGTAGAAAAGAAGTGCAGGATTACTGCACTTCTTTTTTTGACAGGGGAAGCGTAAAGATAAATTCCGTGCCCACTCCCTCTGTGCTGATCACGTTGATGTGTTCATTGTGGGCCTGGATGATTTCCTTCACAATAGAAAGTCCAAGGCCGGTGCCTTTCTTGTCTTTGCCCCGGGACAGATCCGTCTTGTAGAAGCGGTCCCAGATCTTTGAGATACTGTCGGCCGGGATTCCGATACCGGAATCCTTGACAGAGATCAACACCTTTTCATTTTTGATGCTGGTCTCTATTTTGATGGCTGAATTGTTGTGGGAAAACTTCGTGGCATTGTCAATCAGGTTATAGAGGACCTGCTGGATCTTGCTCATATCTGCAGTGACAAACAGCTCCTGTCCCGTCAGCACCAGATCGAAAGACAGGCCCTTTTTACTGCAGGTGCCCTCGAAGGTCAGGATGGTAGTTTTAATCATACGATTGATGTCAAAATCCGCCAGGTCCAGCATGATTCCCCGATGTCCGAAGCGGTTTAAATCCAGAATACCCTGGGTCAGCTTAGTTAAGCGCTCGGTCTCAAAGAGAATGATATTAAAGTATTTTTCCTGAAGCTCCGGAGGGATGGTGCCATCCTGCATTGCCTCCACATAGCCCTTGATGGAGGTCAGCGGAGACCGGAAATCGTGGGATACGTTGGAGATAAATTTGCGCTGGTCATCCTCGAGGGTGCCAAGCTCATTGGCCATGTAATTCATGGTGTTGGCGATCAGACCCAGCTCATCGTCGGTGTGAAGCTCCACTGCAGGCTCAAAATCGCCCTTGGCATAGCTTTTGGCGACCTTTGTAATTTTTCTCACCGGACGATGCACCAGGAGAAGAAAAAACAAAAGAAGAAGCAGTGCCGCAAGACATACCAGGCCTACGGTAAAGAACGTAATGTTCATCACCTCATTGGCAGTACCTGTGATTTTGGACAGGGGCTTATGAATGAGCACATAATTATGTACCCGGTAGTTGGTAGTGACCGGGGAGATGACAGTCAGCGTCTTTTCCGAAAAACAGCCGTAGAAATCGTTGATCCGGTAATAGGAGCCGTCAAAATCTCCGGTGTCAAAATCGGAAAGTACCTGATATTGGGCGGTGGAAGCAGATTTGCCAATCTCGGCATCCGCAGAATTAAACAGTATATGCCCTTTATTATCCATCATCCAGATCTCAGCAGATAAATATTCTCCCAGGGTCTCCATCTGCTTTTGAAATTCCTCCAAAGACAGGGACTGGTTCAGAAAGGAGGCTGCGTAGTCTGCAGCAATCTGTGAGGATTCCCGATAAAGCTGCTGTGCCTCATGGTGTTCCAGATAGCGGGTTACCGCACTCTGGGTAAAAGTGCAGAGGATGACAAAAGACAGGACGATGAAGCACAAAAAGCCTGTCAGATATTTGACGAAAAGATTCGTTTTCATTCCGTTACCTCGAATTTATAGCCGATGCCCCAGACCGTGGCGATGGACCAGGTATCGTGATCCTTGATTTTTTCCCGGAGACGCTTGACGTGGACATCAACCGTTCTTGTGTCGCCGATGTATTCGTATCCCCAGATATGATCCAAAAGCTGTTCCCTGGTAAATACCTGATTGGGTGAGGCGGCCAGAAAATATAAAAGCTCCAGCTCCTTTGGCGGCATATCTACCGGGTGTCCGTTGTACATGACGGAGTAGTTGGACAGGTTTACGATGAGATCCGGATATTCCACGCATTTGACCTCCACTACAGGCTCTGCCTTCCGGACGGTGGGCGCGGGCTGATAGCGTCGCAGCACTGCCTTGACTCTTGCCACCAGTTCCTTGGAATCAAAGGGCTTCATGATATAGTCATCTGCGCCAAGCTCCAGACCTAAGACCTTGTCAAAAATCTCGCCCTTTGCCGACAGCATGATGATGGGGACATTGCTGTGGGTGCGGATCTCCCGGCATACCTGATAGCCGTCAATGCCGGGAAGCATCAGATCCAGGAGGATCAGGTTAGGATTGTACTGCTCAAAAGCAGTCAGGGCCTCCTCTCCGTCGCTGACAATTTTCGTATCATAGCATTCCTTGGTCAGATAAAGGGAGATCAGTTCCGCAATATTGTTGTCGTCGTCCACAATTAAAATTTTCTGTTTCGAGACCATGTTAGATTTCCTCCTTTATTCAAAATATGCGATTGTTACGCCGGCGCCGCCCTCCTGGGATTCGCCCATGCGGTAGGATTTCACGTATTTCTGGCTCTTCAGGTGAGACTGGACTGCGTTGCGCAGGGCCCCGGTGCCTTTTCCGTGGACGATCCGTACGGAAGGAAGATGGGCCAGATAGGCGTCATCCAGGTATTTGTCCAGATGGGCAAGAGCCTCATCCACTGTCATGCCGATCAGGTTAATCTCTGTGGAAACGGAAGCGGATTTGTTCATTTTCAGTTTTCCGGAGGAGGATCCACCGTATTTTTTTGCAGCAGGGGATGCATCCTCGTCGATCAGGACCAGATCTTTGATGTTGACCAGAGAACGTAAGATTCCCATCTGTACATAAAGATCGCCTTTTGCGTTGGGGAGGGTGTGCACGGTTCCCTTTAAATTCATGGACAGAACCTTGACACTGTCTCCAATCCTAAGCTTCTTCGGAACCTTATGGTTGACGGGCTCCTTTTTCTTCAGTGCAAGGTTTTTCTCACGCTCACTCATTTTTTCGCGGAGGTTGCTTCGCTCCTTCTCCATCTGGCTCATGGGAGCCTTGCCCTGGCCGTATTTGTTGAAGTTGCGAATGGTTTCATCCGCCAGATCTTTGGCCTCCTTTAAGATGCGGTAGGCCTCCTCGTTGGCTTTCCTTAAGATTTCGTCGCGGTTTGCGTCCAGGCGCTCGTTCTTGGAGGTGAGCTTCTGCTTTAATTCTTCCACCTCGGACTTATAGCGGTTAACCTCCAGCCGCTCCTTCTCTATGGTGACACGGCTGGCCTCCAGATTCGCAAGCATATCCTCGAAATTGGCATCCTTTTCGCTCAGGCGGCCTCTGGCATCCTCGATGATGTTTTCTGAAAGTCCCAATTTGGAACTGATGGCAAAGGCATTGCTCTTGCCTGGAATGCCGATCAAAAGACGGTAGGTAGGGCTTAAGGTGTCTACGTCAAATTCGCAGCAGGCATTTTCCACGCCGGGGGTGGAAAGGGCATAGACCTTCAGTTCACTGTAGTGGGTGGTGGCCATGGTGATGGCACCGTACTGATGGAGCTTATGCAGAATGGCGATAGCCAGAGCTGCGCCCTCGGTTGGATCTGTTCCGGCACAAAGCTCGTCAAACAGACATAAGCTGCGGTCATCTGCCTGATCCAGAATCCCGACGATGTTGGTCATGTGGGAGGAAAAGGTACTAAGGCTCTGTTCGATGCTCTGTTCATCCCCGATATCAGCAAAGATTTCCTCAAATATGGCAAGCTGTGAGCGGTCTTTGGCCGGAATATGGAGCCCTGCCTGTCCCATTAAGGTCAGAAGGCCCACTGTTTTTAAGGAGACCGTTTTTCCGCCGGTGTTAGGACCGGTGACGATCAGCTGCTTGAAATCCTCTCCCAGTCGTACATCGATGGGAACCACCTTTTTCGGATCCAGGAGGGGATGACGGCCCCCACGGATATGGATGTGTCCCTCCTCATTGAAGATGGGAGCCACGCCGTTGTAGGATTTGGCCAGCTGGGCCTTGGCAAAAATAAAGTCCAGCTCTGCCAGAACCGAGTAATTTTCCCGGATGGCACAGGCGTTTTCCAGCACACGGCCTGACAACTGTGCAAGAATTGCGTTTATCTCCTCCTGCTCCTTTAAGAATAATTCCCGCAGCTCGTTGTTGAGATTTACCACGGCCATGGGCTCGATAAACAGAGTGGAGCCGCTGGAAGACTGGTCATGGACCATGCCGGGCACCTGCGTCTTGGACTCTGCCCGAACCGGCAGGCAGTAGCGGCCGTCCCTCATAGTGATGACTGCGTCCTGCAGGTAACTTCTGGTGGTGGTGTTGTTCATCATGTTGGTGAGCTGCACGTGAATCCGGTCGTTCATGCCACGAATCTGGCGGCGTATCTTAGACAGGGCCGGGGAGGCATCATCTGCGATCTCGTCCTCTCCGGGGACGCAGCGCCTGATTTCCTCTAAGAGCGGCGACAGGGGCTCAAGCTGTGCAAACAGCGGTGACAGGGAATCCGATTTCTCCTGTACATGGTCACTGCGGTCATAGGCTTTCGCCCGCCTGGCGGCTTCCAGCAGGGAGGCAATGGCCAGAAGCTCCGTGGTATTTAAGGTGCTGCCAATGTCCAGACGCTTTAAGGAAGCGTTGACATTTTTTACTCCGGAGAAACTGATGCCATTGCCCTTGTACAGGCGGCTTAAGGCATCGCCGGTGGTTTCCTGAAGTCTTGCGATTTCCCCTGCGTCCGTCAGGGGCTTCAGGGAAAGACAGCGCTTTTTTGTCTCCTCGCAGGCCGCAAAATCGGATAGCTGATGCAGGACCTTGTCGAATTCCAGTGTATGATAAACCTTTTGATTCATATCCTTTTTCCTTTTACCTGTTGATTGATAATAATAGTATAATCCATTTGGGCGGTTTGGAAAAGGTAAAAATGGTTGCAAGGGAAGGAAAATATGAATATAATAAGGGTTGATGTATGATGTTTATTCCACTGATAATTGAGAAGGGGAAAGATGGAAGATAAACAGGTACCAGAGAGGGATTTTGTAAGGGAGAAAATTAAGAATAAGCCGTTAAACCACAGGCGTATTCTGGTGAAGGCTGCAGTTGCAGCACTGTGCGGGGTGGTGTTTGCACTGACGATGGGGTTCACACTCTATGTGCTGATGCCGGGACTTCGGAGGCAGTGGGAGGAGAGTCAGCCGGTGTCGGAGACCCAGACGGCCACCGAAGAGACGCAGGCGGTGACCCAGGTGCAGGAGACTCAAAAGCAGGAGACGCCAAAGCCGGAGGAGATCACGGTCCAGAATAAGCGGGAGCCGATTTCCATTGAGGATTATCAGCGGATCCAGACGGAGCTTTACGCTATCGGCAACCGGGCGAACCGGTCGATCGTCAACATCACCAGTGTGGTCAGTGACACGGACTGGTTCAATAATTCTTACGAGAGAGAGGGGCAGGGATCCGGAACGATCATTGGAGACCGGCAGGGAAAGCTCTTTATTCTCACGGAGAAAAAGGTGATTAAGGACGCTTCTGAGATCCAGGTGACCTTTATTAACGATGCGGTTGCTACGGCACAGCTTATGAAATATGACGGCAATACAGGTCTGGCTGTTTTGACGGTGGACAAGGAGAAGCTGGAGGACTCGACGCTTTCCGCCATCGCTGTGATGGAGACCGGGATTGCAGGGACTGTACATAAGGGCAGCATGGTCATCGCATTGGGGAGTCCTCTCGGAACGAATTATTCCATCCTGACGGGGAATATCACGGCGATGAACAACGAGATTTCTACTCAGGACAAGAATTATTCCGTATACACCACGGATATCGTTGCCAATAAGAATGGCAGCGGAATTCTGATCAATACAGAGGGAAAGATGGTCGGCGTTGTGATGCAGGATTACAACACTGCATCCTCCAGCACTCTGATGGCGGTGGATGTGGCAGAGCTGGAACCAGTGATGGAGCTTCTGAATGCCAACCAGGATGTTCCGAACCTTGGCATTTATGTGTCCACGGTGACGGATAAGATTTCTGATAAATACGGGCTTCCCAAGGGTGTGTTTGTCAAGGAGATCGCCATGGATTCTCCGGCTATGAGCGCAGGTCTCCAAAGCGGGGACGTGATCGTGAAGCTGGCCGGACAGGACGTGGGAGACGTGGATGAATTCAGCAGTGTTGTGCTTGGCCTGACCGTGGGACAGAGCTATCCGGTTGTGGTGATGCGTGAGGGTACCGGCGGCTATAAGAAGATAACCTGTAAGGTAGAGGCCGGGGTGCTTAAATAGTAGATAGGTAAAGGAGACCAGAATGAAATATATCGAATCGCTCCGAGAAGGAGAGAGAATCAATGAAATTTATCTTTGTAAATCCAAACAGGCGGCACTGACGAAAGCAGGAAAGCCATACGACAACGTGATTCTGCAGGATAAAACCGGCACGCTGGATGCGAAAATCTGGGATCCGGGCTCTGTGGGAATCGATGAGTTTGAGGCACTGGATTATGTGGCTGTCACAGGAGATATTACCAGCTTTCAGGGAAATCTGCAGCTCTCCATTAAGCGGGCGCGAAAAGCCCATGAAGGAGAGTATGAGCCGAAAGAGTATCTCCCCACCACGGATAAGGACGTGGAGGAGATGTATGCACAGCTTTTGAAGTATATTGATTCGGTAAAAAATACATACTTGAATCAGCTCCTGCACAGCTTCTTTGATGATGCGGACTTTGCAGCAAAATTTAAGTTCCACTCCGCAGCGAAAAGTGTACATCACGGCTTTGTGGGCGGTCTTCTGGAGCATACGGTCAGTGTTACGAGAAACTGCGATTATTTCGCGAAAAATTATCCGTTTTTAAACAGAGATCTGCTTCTTTCTGCTGCCATGTTCCACGATATCGGAAAATTAAAGGAATTGTCAGCTTTTCCGGCCAATGATTATACGGATGCCGGACAGCTCCTTGGCCATATCATGATCGGCGCCGAGTGGGTGGGGGAGAAGATCCGGACCATCGACGGTTTTCCGGAGGTACTTGCCAATGAACTGAAGCACTGCATTCTTGCCCACCACGGGGAACTGGAGTATGGCTCTCCGAAGAAACCCGCGCTGGTGGAGGCTCTGGCCTTAAGCTTTGCGGATAATCTGGACGCCAAGATGGAAACCATGCGGGAACTTCTCTCCAATGTCCCGGACAACAATCTGGAATGGCAGGGCTTCAACCGCCTGCTGGACAGCAATGTGAGGAAAACCAGCTGCTAACTAAAATTTCCCACACTGATTTGCGCCGCGGCCACGCGCAAATCAGTGTGGGAAGTTTTTTGTGAAGACTTGATTTTTAAAATGGGAGAAAATATGAAAAAGAATGACTTGATCACTCTGGAAATTACAGATATGGGAGTCGATGGTGAGGGAATCGGCAAAGCAGAGGGAATGACCTTTTTTGTCAAAGATGCCCTGATCGGGGATCAGATTCGTGCCAGAATCATAAAGATGAAAAAACATTACGGATATGCGAGACTGGAGGAAATTCTTATTCCCTCCCCCAACCGCGTCGAACCGCCCTGCCCGCATCACAGACGCTGCGGCGGCTGCCAGATTCAGGCTCTTTCATACCCGCAGCAGCTGTCTTTTAAGGAAAAGAAGGTAAGAAATAATCTGATGCGCATCGGAGGCTTTTCCGGGGAGGAACTTGCAGCCGTCATGGAACCCATTGTGGGTATGGAGGAGCCCTATCGTTACCGCAATAAAGCACAGTTTCCGGTGGGATATGATAAAAACGGGGAGCTTGTCACAGGCTTCTATGCTGCCAGAACTCACAGCATCATACCGGTGGAGGATTGCCTGCTGGGTGTACCGGATAATAAAGAGGTTCTTGCAGCGGTGAAGGATTGGATGAAGGCTTTTCAGATTCCGGCCTATGACGAGAAAAACGGCACAGGGCTGGTGCGCCATATCCTGATCCGCTATGGCTTTACCACGAAGGAAATCATGGTATGTCTGGTGGTGAATGGCAATGATCTGCCCATGCAGCAGGAACTGGTGGAAAGACTTCGGCAGATTCCGGGCATGACCTCCATTTCCTATAACGTCAATATTGAGCGGACCAATGTCATTCTGGGTAAGTGTACCCATTGCATCTGGGGTCTGCCCTATATTACGGACTATATCCACCTGCGTAATACCGGGGATTTTTCTCTGACAGATACGGCAATTGCCTATCACATTTCCCCCCAGTCCTTTTATCAGGTAAATCCGCTGCAGACGGAGAAGCTTTACAGCACGGCGCTGGAATATGCGCAACTTACCGGGAAGGAATCCGTCTGGGATCTCTACTGTGGCATCGGTACGATCTCCCTGTTCCTTTCCCAACAGGCGAAGCAGGTCTATGGCGTGGAGATCGTTCCCCAGGCTATTGAGGATGCGAAAAACAATGCAAAGCTGAATGGGATTACAAATGCGGAATTCTTCGTCGGGAAAGCCGAAGAGGTATTGCCGGATTTTTATGAAAAGAATCCGGCTTCCGGCGAGGAAATTCATAAGATGCGCCATCCGGATGTTATCGTGGTGGATCCGCCCCGCAAGGGCTGTGATGAGCGCTGCCTGTCCACCATGCTGGCGATGCGGCCGGAGCGGATCGTGTATGTGAGCTGTGATTCCGCCACGCTGGCGAGAGATCTTCGGATTCTGGTGGATGGGGGATATGCGCTACGGCGCGTCCGGGCATTTGACCAGTTTGCGCATAGTGGGCACGTGGAGACTGTTTGCTTGCTATCGAAGAAACCTTGATTTTATGCGGGTTAGCGGGGGGTTTTGAGTAATATGTACCTGTGTTTTTAGCGGGGGAAAATTAAAGAGGGGTGCAAAAACTAGTTGATATATGGGGCGTAGAAACATTTGCTTGCATGCATACATTGTAAAATGATATAATATCCGAAAAATCGGAAAATAAAAGAAGGGTATTGCAACCAGTACTATTAGTGATTGGCGTAGGAAAAAGACAAATCCACAGGCGGATAAGCTGGTAGCTATATGTAAGGCACTGGATATGTCACTTGTGGGATTGCTTTGTGACGAGGAAGATAAGAATAATACAGTATTAACAGCGGATTATCTAGTAGAGGATAGTATCCTTATTGAAAAACTATTAGATTCCCCTATCGATATTAAGAAACGAGTTCTGGTTTATTATGAACATATTAATAGTTATATTTCTGATTTGTTGTTGCTGGTTATCAATAATGACAGCTCTAAGGTACGAAAACATGGAGAAACATATGAAGTTGCAGGTGTTCGATTTACAGCAGACCAGATTCCTAAAATAGATACCAATAAGTTATTAGAAATAAAAGCTTGTAACAATATAATTGATTTCGGACAGAATCATTACTTCAAATATGTTTCTTCAGACGGAAAAGAGCATGCATTATTTACAAATGACAAGGGTGTTGGGGTTCCCTACTCGGAACATATGCGGGGAGCAGAGCATGATGCAGTTGCTCAGAGATATGCTCATTTTTGGCGGTATATGATGAACGATGATCCTGTATATGTAGGATTGACTTATTCTAATGATGATATTGATGAATTTATGAAACATGCAGGCATAGAAAATGGCTTCTTTACTGTTAGAATGGGGAATCGGGAAGCAACACAATATTATACCAAAAGCGAAAACACAAGTGCCATACAGTCAAAGGCAAGATATGACAGTAAATATGAGCATATAACATCCACAGGGTATCAGCTTATGAATTATGAGCCGGGAAGCGTGTTTAAGCTTAATGGCAAAGAATATGTGTTAAGCGAAAACCATACTTTGGATATTCCATACGGAGAAGATTTGTGGTGTTTGGAATACCCGTCAAATTATAGATTTGGGGAAAAAATTGATTAATCTCTGAGAGTCTATTTATATGTGTTGTAGTTATCAAGCAAAGGGATACTTATATCGTGTTACAGGACATGGTGTAGGTATCCTTTTTGCATATTATCTATAATCATTACATAAAAAAGTGCAAATGCACAAAAAATAGTAATGGCTATTGAAGTGAAAATAATTTAGTGGTAAAATAACATTACCAAAATTCGTGCAATGCACAAAAACAAGGAGTGACACTATGGAGATTAAGAGAGATTCATATCTTGAACAGTTAAAGATAAGAAAAGATAACGGAATGATTAAGATTATCACAGGAATCAGGAGATGCGGCAAATCATTCCTGTTATTTGTGTTGTTTAAGAAATATTTATTGGAAAGTGGCGTAGATAATGACCATATCATTGAGATTGCATTGGATGGCATTGAAAATGAAGAACTGAGAGATCCAAAGAAGTGTTATCAGCATATTAAAGATGCAATGAAAGATG
>CAMFDG010000022.1 GCA_945949045.1 uncultured Lachnospiraceae bacterium | reverse complement strand
ACAAAAAAATGCCGTATTTATGCGGCTTTTGGCGTTTCGCAAACGCCTAATAATATGTGCAGATAAAAGGAGAAAAAGAAGTAATATGGGTGAAGTTGAATATCAGGAAGCGTTAAAGCTTGGTAAAAAAGAATATAAATCCTGTGTATCGCATGGACGTTTTCCTTATCTGCCGGTGCTGGATGACATTCTTTCCCGGGAGGAAATCCAGACCGAACAGAAGATAGGGCTGATCCAGGTCCCTCTGGAATATGTGGTGGGCACCTCCACCAAGGGAAGAACCTACTCTTTTGCGGCGAATTTCATGCCGATTCTGGGAGAAAAGACGGAATTTGCCCTGAAATGGATGAGTCTGTCGGAGGCACAGGTCAACGAGGGAATCAGAGATCCCATCATCGCCTATGAATATATGAACCGGTATTATGTGGTAGAGGGCAATAAGCGTGCCAGTGTTCTCAAGTATTTTAAGGCGGATTCCATTCTCGCCAATGTCACCAGGAAGATTCCGAAGTATTCCGAGGACGAGGATGTGAAGCTCTACTATGAATATATGAAGTTCAATGAAATCTCCGGGATGTTTAATATTGAATTTTCCAAGCCGGGACTCGCGGAGGAGCTTCTGGAGCTGACCGGGGGAAATGAGAAGTGGAATGAAGACAAAAGAATCGAGTTCAACAGCCTGATCATCCATTTCACAAGAGAATATGAATTCCGGGGCGGCAGAAAGCTTCCAATCACGGTGGGAGATGCCCTGACCGCTTTTATCAACGTCTATGGCTACCAGACCGTGCTGGAGATGTCGGACGCGGAACTTTCTACCAACATCATCAAATGCTGGAAGGAATTTGTGGTGCTGACGGAAAAGCACAGTGTCGGTCTGGTGATGGATCCGGGGGCTCTGGAGGAGAAAAAGAGCATTTTCAGCTATCTCATGCCGGCCATGTCCAAGAAGTTCAAGGTGGCTTTTCTCTACCCGAAGTCGCCGGAGACCTCGGATTGGATCTACGCTCATGAGCTGGGACGCAATTACCTGGAGGAGACCTTTTCCGACCAGATGCAGACCATCTGTGTCAGTGACGTAAAGGAGGATCAGGTAGAGTCGGTTCTGGAGGAGGTGACCAGACAGGGGGCGGACATCGTCTTTGAGGTGGCACCGCAGATGATGAAGCCGAGCCTGAAATTCGCTGTGGACCATCCGGAGGTCAAGATCTTAAACTGCAGCCTGAACACGCCTCATAAATATATCCGGACCTATTATGCCAGAATGTACGAGGCAAAATTCCTGTCGGGCATGATTGCCGGAGCACTGGCGGAAAATGACAAAATTGCCTATATCGCGGATTACCCGATCTACGGCATGATTGCCAATATCAACGCCTTTGCCCTGGGGGCAGCCTTCACAAATCCCCGGGCAAAAATTTATTTGGAGTGGTCTACCAGGAAGGACTATGACAGGGATACCTTCCTCTCCCGGAACGATATCCGGATCGTATCCGATCAGGATATGATTACGCCGCGTATGGCCAGCCGGCAGTTTGGGCTCTACCGCTATGAGAACGGGGAGACATTAAACCTGCTGATGCCGGTGTGGAACTGGGGAATCTTCTATGAGAAGATGATCCAGAGCATGATTGCGGGATCTTACCAGACGGAGGGAAATGCCCAGGGACGCGCACTCAATTACTGGTGGGGCATGTCTGCGGGCGTGATCGACCTGATCTGCTCTAAGAGTGTTCCCGTAGGAGTGAAACGTCTGGCGGATCATCTGAAGAGCGACATCAAGAAGGGGGACATTGTTCCTTTCTACGGGGAAATCTGGTCCCAGGACGGGACTCTTCAGAATGAGAAAAACAAGACCATGAAGCCGGAGGCAATCATGGAGATGGACTGGCTGAATGACAATGTCATCGGAAGCATCCCACAGATGGGAACACTGATCGATGCCGCCCAGCCGGTAGTACAGGTAAAAGGGGTAGAGGAAACGAAGTAGGATGAAGATATTATTTGTAGCAGATGAAGAATCAAGAATGATTTGGGATTTTTTTCGAAAAGAAGATTATGAGGATGTCGATCTGATTATCTCCTGTGGGGATCTGAAGCCGGAGTATCTGTCCTTCCTCGCCACAATGGTTCCGGTACCGGTACTGTATATCCGGGGCAACCATGACGATAAATATGATAAGTTTCCGCCGGAGGGCTGTACCTGTATTGAAGACAGGATTTATACCTTCAACGGCGTGCGAATTTTAGGCCTGGGGGGTTCTTACCGCTATAAGCCCGGGAAGAACCAGTATACCGAGCGCCAGATGAGGATGCGGGTGCACAGGCTTTTCCTCAAGCTTAAGAAAAATAAGGGCTTTGACATTCTGGTCACCCATTCACCGGCCCGGGGGTTCCACGATGGGGATGACCCTCCACATCGGGGCTTCGATGTCTTTAACAGGCTGATCGAGAACTACCATCCGCGGTATTTTGTCCACGGCCACGTACACATGAATTACGGACGCCAGTTTCCGCGGGAAGACCAGATGGGCCAAACCCGTGTGGTCAATGCTTTCGAGCGGTACACCATAGAAATTTAATTGCAAAAAGTAAAAAAATACTTGACTTTTGAATGGGCCAATAGTATGATGTAATAGTTGACGCGGTCAACGAGATGCTGATGTGGCTCAGAGGTAGAGCACTTCCTTGGTAAGGAAGGGGTCACGGGTTCAATTCCCGTCATCAGCTCTATGGAAGAAACCCAGTGTTTTCAAGGAATCAACCTTGTGGAGGTACTTGAAACACTGGGTTTTCTGTTGCCTGTAAAGTCATCGGGTATTGGGATGAACTGGAATCTTTTACAAAAAATCTGTTTTTTGGAAACACCGATGTTCAAAGGATTGTGTCAAGCTTCAGCCCATTTGCCGAAGGCAAATCCTGCATGGGCTGATGTTCAAGAGTGGAGAATCACATATGAAAATGAAGCACAGAAAACTTTTTTCTATCGTATTGGCTGCAGGCATCGTAATTTTTCCGGGAATTCCGGTGTTTATCAGCCTGTTTGGAAAAGAAAGAAATACATGTGAAGTGCAATCCGTTGTTACGGAAGAAACGGTGACAGAGGTGCCGGCGGCAGCGGAACATGTGGCCGAAGAACCGTCAGAAGCGGAGGTTATCGCTCTACCGGAATTGAAAGCGCAGAGGGTAAATGCAAAACGGTTTGTGATTCAATGGACCTATGACCGGGATTTTCTGGTGAGCAGCTACACGGTTCAAAAATATGACAACAGAATAGCGAACACGGATCCTACATGGGTTACTGTGGGTGAGGTGAGTACGGGGACATACGGGAAGGGGCAGACTTATGAATTTGCAGATGAACTGGAAACAGCAGAGCCACAGCAATATAGATACCGTGTCGTACCGAATTTTTGGGATGAGCAGGCATATGTGGCGGCTGATGAGCCCGGAATCCTGTGCAGTAATGTGAAAATATGTATTGATCCGGGACATTTCGCAGGTAAGAATGAAGTGACAGGATCGGATTCCTATGGGTACGCGGAGGGCGATTTTACGCTGGAAGTGGCAAAAGAACTGAAGAATCTGCTGGAGAAAAAGTATGGAATTGCAGTTTGTATGACCCGTGATTCCGGAAGCATTTCACTTGGAGGTTATCGGGATGCCTCTCTTGACAGCGGGCATATCAGCCTGCGCGGCGCATATGCGGCTGAGCAGGAGTGCGACCTGTATCTGGCGATTCATACCAATGCAAATGAGGACAACGCCAATGGAGCGGATACATTCGGGCAGTCAATCGCAATCGATAAGCCGATTCTGATCGTAAATGATCTGGTGGTTTCGTCAGATACCCTGCTTGCAGTTTGCAATGCTGTGGGGCAGAATCTTGCGGAGGTAAGTTATCAGCTTGGGATTTCTTCCCACAAAGATTTTACAGCAGTCGCTGCAGACAGAGTGATGGAATGGACGACAGCATACAATGACAGCACAGAGAAGCAGGGGACTGTCGTGTGCCGGCACGGAAGTCACGGACAGTATTATGGAACCCTGAGAGGTGCGCAGGAAGCCGGCATACCCGGCGTGATTATTGAGCATGGGTATCACACCGTACCGCAGATGAGGGATGCTGCGATGAATGGAGAATTAAAAGAAAAGTGGGCAGAGGCGGACGCTGAGGGAATCGTGTCAGGATTTGGTTTTCAAAACAAAGATTATTTCATCCCATAGGTCACGCCATCGACCTCCACATATGATTTCCAATGTTATCGTCCTTTTCTCTTGGTTTTTCCAAAGGATTATAAAGGAAAATCATACCATATGCAATCCGTCCATCATTTCTAAGTCCACGTAGGCTGGTAGGCAGAGGGCAGTGTCTCCCTCGTATTCCCTTACAAAATTATCGCTTACGGTATAAGGTATCTGACCGGCAATTTCAGAGAGCATGCAGGTGTTGCTCATACCAGAATGGGTTCCGTCATTTTTGCGGGCGACAACGAAGTAGCCATTTTCCATATCGAGCATACAATTCATGAGATACTGCTCATCCACATCAACCTCTGTTCCGGCAAATGTTTCCTTAAAGCTTGTCTCATAGTCAATGGCCGTCTGAAACTCACTGTAAGTACAGCTGGTATCAGAGGTGGCGACTTCCAGAGCGGCAAAGTCCATACCCGGATGATACTCGTAGACTTCGTAATAATCGGCCCCCTCGACGGCGCTCCAGCTCAAACGGTAATTTCCGTCTTCGGCAACTCCCTGGGTGAGGGTTGGGGTATTCATTTCCTCTTTGGTGGTAAATACTGTGACAATCATGGTAACCGATTTTGCGTCATAATCCCGTTTGATGGTAATGTCTACGCGCTGGGTAAGGGCACTGTCATAATAAACCTGATAGCTTTTGCTGGCGGCAGATGCGTATTTCTCTTTAATTGCACCGGCAAAGTCTGTCTGTTCCATAAACGTGCCTGTGTTTTTTGCCTGGGTGGAACCACTTCTTCGGGGAAGATTTCCGATCTTACAGCCTGTCAGGGTTGTTGCAAAAAGCGCAAGGCATAAACTATATGCACATGTTTTTTTCCAATTTTTTCTCATATGCCCAATTTGGGAAAAAAAGCTTGATTTTTCCGTGGGCGTATGATAAATTACTAATGTTGTGAATATGGCGATGGTCCTCTGTTGCATGAATTGCATTAAGAACGTCAAATGAATTAGGAGGTCACAAGATGAACGCAAGTGAAATTATTAAGAGCATTGAGGCAGAGCAGCTGAAGGCTGAGGTTCCGCAGTTTTCTGTTGGAGATACCGTTAAGGTTTACGGTAAGATCAAAGAGGGTAACCGTGAGCGTATTCAGGTATTCGAGGGAACCGTAATCAAGAAGCAGGGTGGAAGCAACCGTGCAACTTTTACCGTTAGAAAGATTTCCAACGGTGTTGGTGTTGAGAAGACATGGCCGTTACATTCTCCGAACGTTGAGAAGGTCGAGGTTGTTCGTTTGGGTAAGGTTCGCCGTGCAAAACTTTACTACTTAAGAGACCGCGTAGGTAAGGCTGCAAAGGTAAAAGAGTTAGTAAAATAATTTTGCGAAAGGGAGCTGGCAGATACTGCCGGCTCTTTTTTTCTTGCTATCTCAAAAGCAATGTTTTATGATGATAGGTAGAAATCATTTGATGGGGGAACCATGAGAAAGAGAAGAAACGGACTTAATTTTAACAGGCGGCGAAAAAAGTTTAATCTTCCACTGTTTAAGGAGATCCTCTCCTATATTGTAGAGTGCGCGGTGGTGATCGGAATTGCCTATACGCTGGTGAGCTTTTTTGGCCTGAGGACCAGCGTGGTGGGAAATGCCATGGCGGATACGCTAGTGAATGATGAGCAGATCTTCGTCAACCGGTTTGTCTATATTGTGTCCAGCCCGAAGCCGGGGGATGTGGTGGTCTTTCTGCCCAATGGCAACAAGAAATCCCACTATTATGTAAGACGTGTGATTGCCGGCCCCGGAGACAAGGTGAAGATCAGCGATGGTGCGGTTTATGTGAACGGTCAGCTTTATGATGAGAAGACAGCGGTGGCTTCCATCGAGGAGCCGGGTATTGCGGCAGATGAGATCAAACTGGGAGACGATGAATATTTCGTACTGGGGGATAACCGGAATAACAGTGAGGACAGCCGTCTGGCCAATATCGGCAATGTGAAAAAAGAGTATATCATCGGCAAGGCCTGGTTCCATTTCCGAAGCTTCGGAAACATGGGAACCATACATTAAGCCGATGTTCAAAGAGTTGAGGAGGCAAAACATGAATTTTCAGTGGTATCCGGGACATATGACGAAGGCCAAGCGCCAGATGCAGGAGGATATCAAGCTGATCGATCTGGTGATCGAACTGGTGGATGCGAGGATCCCGCAGAGCAGCAGAAATCCGGATATTGATGAGCTTGGAAAGAATAAATTCCGGCTGATTCTTATGAACAAGGCGGATCTGGCGGATCCGGAGTGCTCGAAGGAGTGGAGCCGTTATTTTAAGGACAAGGGATTTTCTGTGATTCAATTAGATGCCAGAAGCAAAAACGGCATGAAGGAGGTTACGAATGCCATCCTTTCTGCCTGCAGTGAGAAGATTGAGAGAGATCGAAAGAAGGGAATCAAGAACCGTCCTGTCCGGGCGATGGTAGTAGGAATCCCGAACGTGGGCAAATCAACCTTTATCAATTCCTATGCGGGCAAGGCCTGCGCCAAGACCGGCAATAAGCCTGGAGTGACGAAGGGCAAGCAGTGGATCCGCTTCGGGAAAAATGTAGAGCTTTTGGACACACCGGGGATTCTGTGGCCGAAATTTGAGGACCAGAAGGTGGGACTTCGGCTGGCACTGATCGGTTCCATCAATGATGAGATTTTGAACACGGACGAGCTGGCTTTGGAGCTCATTCATTTCCTGAAGGAAAGCTATCCGGGACTTCTTGCAGAGCGCTATGGGATTGATGAAAGCAAAAAGGATGTGGAAATCCTGAGCGATGTGGCCATGAACCGCAAGTGTCTGGGCAAGGGCGGCGAGGTAGATTACAGCAAGGCGGCGGCGCTTATGATCGATGATTTTAGAAGCGGACGCCTGGGAAGGATTACGTTAGAGAATGGAACATGACAATCATCAACTGGGAATCGGGGCAATCAAGCAGATTCTGGAGGAGACGAAGGAGCGTCAGCTGCCCGGTTTTGTCTCCCGCTTCCAGGGGGATACCCGGGCGGGGGTACAAAAGCTGGTTGCCACCGCCGGAAAACGGTATGAGAAGCTTCAGGCAGAAATTCTTCGAACCGAGGCCCTTAAGAAATACGAAAAAGAGTACGATAATTATACATATATCTGTGGAATTGACGAGGTGGGACGTGGACCGCTGGCGGGTCCGGTGGTGGCTGGCGCGGTGATTCTGCCGAAGGACTGTGATATTTTGTACATCAATGATTCCAAGCAGCTTTCCGCGAAGAAACGTGAGGAACTTTACGACATTATTATGGAGAAAGCTGTGGCTGCGGGAATTGGCATGGTGGGACCTGAGAGAATTGATGAGATCAATATCCTGCAGGCTACCTATGAGGCCATGCGGCAGGCAATTGCAGCCCTGGATCCGCAGCCCGAGCTGCTTTTAAATGATGCTGTGACGATTCCGGAAGTTGCGATTCCTCAGGTGCCTATCATCAAGGGGGATGCCAAGAGCATTTCCATCGGGGCGGCATCCATTATTGCAAAGGTCACCAGGGACCGGTTGATGGAGGCCTATGAGGATATGTATCCCCAGTACGGCTTTGCCAGCAACAAGGGCTATGGCAGCAGGCAGCATACCGACGCACTGAAGCAGTACGGACCGACCCCAATCCATAGGAGAACCTTTATCGGTCACTTTTGTTAATGTTCAAAAGAGGAGCAGTGTATGCAGATCGCAGATTTGATGGGACAATATCAGCAGACGACAACAGGGACGGAACGACTTACCGGGACCAAGGGGATTGAGAATCTGGTGGCTTCCCTGCGCTCTCTGACCAAGGGGAATATTTTCGAGGGGACGGTCAGTTCCATGAAGAATGGGCAGGTGACTCTGTCCCTTTCCAATGGACAGCAGCTCACCGCCCGGATGGATGGAAAGGTGTCTCTTTCTGTGGGGCAGTCCATGTTCTTTCAGGTGAAATCCAATGACGGTTCCCAGATCGCGATCCGTCCCTTTGTGGTGGACGGTGCCGGGGTTAACTATACGCTGCTGCAGGCACTGTCGGCAGCGGGGCTGCCCAAGGAGTCTAAATATCTTTCCATGGTAAACCGCATGATGGAGGAACAGATGCCGATTGACCGCAGTAGTCTGCAGCAGATGGCCAGACTTGCGGCTTCTCACGGGGATATCAATGTGCAGACGCTGGTACAGATGCAGAAGCTGGGGATTCCCATTACAGCGGAAAATGCCGCTCAGTTTGAAAACTATCTGGATGACCGGCAGGCCATTACTGTGGAGATGGAGCATTTTATTGAGGAACTTCCGGCGGCTTTGCAGGGGGAGGAACTGCCGGCCGACGCCATGCGGCAGATGGGCGGAGAACTCTTGTCCATTATGACGGAAGGACTTCCCGACCTGCCGGAGGAACTGGCAGGGAACGTGGATGCGCAGTCGATTGCCGGACAGGGGAACGATCTGCAGTCGGTGGAGGCCGCTTTGACCAACCCGCTTCAGGAACAGCAGACCGTATCAACAGAGACAGAGATCGTTTCAAAGCCACCGGCAGCACCCCATACCCTGGGGGCTCTGTTTTCGTCAGAGCAGCTTGAGAGTTTCAATCAGACCATGGGAAAGCTTCTGGGGACAGAGTCATTAAGCTACACAAAGGACAGCGGAGTGGTTCAGGTGCTGAATGATCTAAAGCAGGTGCTTTCGGATCCGCTTCCCGTAGAGCGGGAGCAGCTTACAAAGCTTTTTTCCTCGAAGGAGTTCAAAGAACTGGTGAAGGATACTATGGAGCAGCAGTGGATGGTAAAACCCCAGGAGCTGGCTCAGGATCAGGATAAGGTGGGGAAACTCTATGAGCGGTTAAACAGCCAGCTTTCCCGCATGGAAAATGCTATGAAAGCGGCTGGTCATGAAAATACACAGTTTTCCCAGATGGCGGCAGATATCCGCTCCAATGTAGAGTTTATGAATCAGATCAATCAGGTCTACACCTACGCCCAGATTCCCCTCAAAATGTCGGGGCAGAGCGCCAGTGGAGAGCTTTATGTATATACCAACAAGAAGGCGCTGGCGGAGGGCGACAAGGATTTGACCGCTTTTCTGCATCTGGATATGGATCACCTGGGGCCGACGGATGTCTCGGTGCGCATGAGAAACCGGGAGGTCAGTACGAATTTCTATCTGGAGGATGACGGGGCCTACGAGCTGATCGAGAATAATCTGGGAATTCTGGAGGAACGGCTGGCGAAAAAAGGCTATCGCTGCAGTATTTCCGTTATCAATGAGGCAAAGCACGTAAACTTTGTGGAAGATTTTCTCAAGAAGGATCAGCCCTCGGCGGGACAGCTTCACCGCTACTCTTTTGATGTCAGGGCCTGAAATGTAAGGAGTGAACATATGGCAGACAATGGATTTAAACCTTTTCAGTTTGCACAGATGAAGGAAGAAAAGAAGAATCCGGACAAGACGGCGGTGGCCATTTCCTATGAGCCGGGAGAGGCGGCGCCGAAGATTCTGGCCACAGGCAAGGGCCGTGTGGCGGAAAAAATCATCGAGACTGCAAAAGAAAACCGGGTGCCTACCTACAAGGACAATAAGCTTGCGGCGACGCTTTCCAAGCTGCAGATCGGGGAGATGATTCCGCCGGAGCTGTATGAGGTGGTGGCGGAAATTCTGGTCTTCGTGGACGATATGGACCGGATGAGGGCAAAATTGGCGCAGACCCGGTGAGCTAGGTGAGAATAAGGAGCATACATGAACAAAAGACAGGTGGGCGCAGCCTACGAGGCTCTTGCGGCGGATTATCTGTGCCGGCAGGGGTATGAGATCATAGAGCGCAATTTTCATTGCAGGAGTGGCGAGATCGACCTGATTGCAAGGGAGGGGGAATATCTCTGCTTTGTGGAGGTGAAGTACCGGAGAGGAGAAGCTTATGGTTTCCCGTCGGAGGCAGTCACCTATAGCAAACAGCAGAAAATCATCCGGGCTGCCCGGTATTATCTGATGAAGCACGGATATGGCATGGATACCCCCTGCCGGTTTGATGTGGTGGCCCTGTGTGGGGAAGCCATTACCCTGTACCGCAATGCATTTGGAGAATAAGAGGATGGAATACAGAGATTTTGTGACAAAGGATGACAGGCAGGTGCTGGCACTTCGAAGTGAAGGCGCGCTGCCGCTTTTATATTACCCTCTCCTGGAGGAGGCGAAGGTGGCACAGCATGCCTTCACCACGAGAGAGGGCGGTGTGAGCCGGGGAATCTATGAGAGCCTGAATCTGAGCTTTACGAGAGGCGATGACGAGGAGGCTGTCATGGAAAATTACCGGCGCGTTGCCGGCTGCTTTCATAAGACGGTGGAGGATATCGTCTGCTCGGATCAGACCCATACCACCAATGTCCTTCGGGTGGACAAAAGCTGTGGGGGGTGTGGGGTGATACGACCGAGACCCTACGGGGATGTGGATGGCCTGATCACCGATGAACCGGGACTGATCCTGGCAACTTTTTATGCGGACTGCGTACCGCTTTTCTTTGTGGATCCAAAGCACCGGGCCATAGGGTTGTCCCATTCCGGCTGGAGAGGAACGGTGGGAAGGATGGGGGCAGTGACCCTGGAAAAAATGCGGCAGGAATTCGGGACGGATCCCGGAGAGGTATATGCCGCGGTGGGGCCCTCAATCTGTCAGGACTGCTATGAAGTTGGATCGGATGTTGCAGAGGCTTTTATCCGGGAATTTCCGGAGCATGAGGATATTCTTTCAGACAAGGGAAACGGTAAATTCCAGCTGGATCTATGGAAATGCAATGCATATATTCTGCGGGAAGCCGGTGTCAGAGAAGAGCATCTGGCAGTGACAAATATCTGTACCTGCTGCAATTCCTCCCGTCTGTTTTCCCACCGTGCAAGCCACGGAAAAAGAGGAAATCTGGGCGCTTTTCTGATGCTTCGGGAGGAATAGGACAAAGTTTAAGAAAATCCTAAGAAAATATTTCATAGTTGTTAAATAACGATTTCACCATCTGTGCTACACTTTCCTAAGAAACGGAAATTGACTTTTGGGAGGAATCGTTTTGGTGACACAGCCGCTATACATGAAAATAAAAGAGATGATCAAGCAGATGGCTGTTGCCGGAACGGGAGGGGAACGGCTTCCTACTGTGGCGGAGCTTTCCTCCAGACTTACGGTAAATCCCAGGCTGGTGGAACGGGCATTTCGGGAACTCCGGGAGGAGGGATACTTAAAGACCTCAGAGGATGGGACAATCTATCCCAAGGAGGGCAGATCCGTCGAGGACGCCAGAAAAAAGGAACTTCTGCAGCAGTTTGATCAGGTGGTAAGACAGCTTTATGTGCTTTCCGTACAGCCGGAGGAACTGGAGGAACGGGTAAACGTGCTGACAAAAAGGAGACAGGAATTTTGATAGAAGTAAATCAGCTGGTGAAGAATTATGGGAATTTCCGGGCGCTGGACGGGGTCAATATGAATGTGGGTGTCGGGGATATTTACGGTCTGGTGGGGCCCAACGGAGCCGGGAAATCCACTTTGATCCGCCATTTGACGGGGATTTTAAAACAGGATGCGGGCGAGGTGTTTATTCAGGGGATGCCGGTCTATGAGAACCGCAGGGTCAAGGAAAATATGGCTTATATTCCGGATGAGCTTTTTTATTTTCTGCAGGCGGATGCTCTGGAAATGAAGCGCTATTACCAGGGAATTTATCCTTCTTTTGATGAGAAAATGTTTTACCGGATGCAGGAATTTTTTCCTGAGATTGATATTCACCGCAGTATCAGGAGGCTTTCCAAGGGAATGCAAAAACAGGTGGCCTTCTGGCTGGCAGTGTGCTGCAGACCGAAGCTTTTGATATTGGATGAGCCTCTGGACGGCCTGGATCCGGTTATGCGGCGTCAGGTGTGGAGTATTCTGATGGCGGAGGTCACAGAGCACGGGATGACGGTTCTTGTGTCCTCACACAACCTGCGGGAGCTGGAGGATGTCTGTGATCACGTGGGGATTATGAACCACGGCAAAATCATCATTGAGCGCTCCCTGTCTGAACTGCAGGAAAATATCAGCAAGATTCAGGTGGCCTGTGAGAGCGGAATGCCAAAGCTTCCCGAGCAGTTTCAGGTGTTACATATGTCCAATATCGGGCGGGTATATACGCTGATTGTAAAGGGAAATCCGGATGAGGCGGCGGCTGCCATTGGGGCGGAGAAAGGGCATCCGCTGTTGGTGGATGTACTGCCTCTGACACTGGAAGAAATATTTATTTACGAGATGGGAGGCCTGGATTATGAGGTCAAAGACATCCTTTTTTAATAAGGCAATCTATAAGAAAAATATGACCCTTTACTGGCCGATTCCGGTATGCTATCTTCTCTACGGACTGATTAAGATACCGGGCTCTCTCTGGTCCGGGCTGAGGAAGAATGTCAGTGCGGGGAATGATGTGCTTGTCACATTATTTTCCAGTCTTTCGGTGGAACAGGATCTGTATGTACTGGCTGCTGTGGCTGTCATTACCGGAATGGCTATGTTTGGCTATCTGTTTTCGTCGAAAAGCGCCAATATGATTCACGCGCTCCCGGTAACCAGGACGGAACTGTATGTTACGAATGTGATCAGCGGACTGACCTGTATCCTGCTGCCTCAGCTTCTTGTATTTCTGGTTTCCGTTGTGTTTTGCCTGTTGCGGGGAATCACCTGTGTCCAGTATCTTGCCCTGTGGCTGTTTTGTGTTGCTGCATCGGGGATCTTCTTTTACAGTCTGGTTTGTTTTTGCGTGATGATAACCGGTCTATTGGCGGCTTTGCCTTTTTGCTTTCTGCTGCTGAATTATTTGAGTGTCGGGGTTGTTCTGGGATTACAGTATGTGCTTTCCTCTCTGGGGTATGGACTTAGTTATTCCGGGATGGATCCGCGTTCGGTGGGTTATATTCTTTCGCCCCTTGCCTACCTGACAGATCTTGTGGGATTCCGTGTGGATTATTCTATAGCCAGCAGCGGAGAGATGAAGGTGACGTCGTTTTCCTTTGATGGAACAGCAATGCTTTTGATCTATGCCGTGGCAGCCCTTGTATTCTTTGGGCTGGCATGGTATGGCTATCAGAAGAGAAGGCTGGAGCGCACCGGAGATCTGCTGGCCTTTGGCTGGGGCCGCCCCTTGTTCCGCTGGGGATTTGGCGGGGTCGCCGGCTTTTTCGGCGGGATTTTTCTCTCAAACTTTCTGGGGAGTGTGGCGGTGTGGATGCCGAAACCGATTGTGCTGCTCCTGATTCTTGTCTTTGGAATGATCGGTTTTTTTATCGCCGATATGCTGATCCAGAAATCCTTCCGGGTACTTTGTTTCAGACGCCTGAAGGAATGTGGCTGCTTTGTGCTTGCGGTCTGCGGCTGCTTTGCAGTACTGTACGGAGTCGGATATTATCAGGAACAGTACATTCCGGATGAGAGTGAGGTTGCATCTGCTTATATCTATATGAATTATCCGGTGGAATCCAAGGGAGCGGATGTGAAAAGGGTGACGGATATTCAGAGAGAGATCCTCTCTAACCGGGAAGAGTTTCAGAGTGTCTGCAGGGAAGAGAAGAATTACACCAACCTGACCCTGACCTACTGCATGAAGGACGGAAGCGTTCTTAGCCGCACATATCAGATTCCCAGTGAAACGGAAGTCTCAGGTCAGCTGGCGGAGGAAGTGTTTGCCTGCGAGGCTGCTCCCGACAGCTTTATGAAATATGTGGTGGGCTATGATTATGACCGGATTACACAGATTGAGGAGGCACAGGTGGAATGTCAGAACGCAAACCAGAATTATGTGACCTTCTCCATGGATGAAGATACTGCAAGAAAGATCAATGAAGCCGTGTACAAGGATGTGGAGGAAGGAACCATACAGAAGTATAATCTGGAGAACTATATCCTGAATGCAACAGGAACCACCTCAGAGTATAGTTATGCCTACCTGACGATTTTCTTTAAACATACCAGCTCCAGCTGGGGGGATGTGTACAGCGGTTATCAGGAAAATACACAGGCCGACAAAGGTCTGGCAAAGGAAAATTACGAACCGGTTCCGGATGCCAGCGGATCGATTTATCTGAAATTTGGTGCGGATTGTAAAAATATTATGAAAACGCTGGTGGAAACCGGTGTAATCTCCTCGGAGGATGAAATTATTTTTTCGTCAGATGGGGAAACAACTATGGGCTAGTACTTTACAACTTCCTTTTGTTATTGTAAAATCAAGCGGGTAGCACCTGCTTGATTTTTTTGATGACAAAGGGCAAAAGTCGAAAAATCAAGAGAAATATGGAAGTGAGGTAGTCAATGAGCAGACCAATTGTAGCCATTGTCGGACGTCCGAATGTTGGAAAATCCACACTTTTCAACACGCTGGCGGGAGAAAGAATCTCCATCGTGAAGGATACGCCGGGCGTGACCAGAGATCGAATTTATGCGGATGTGACATGGTTAAATTATCATTTTACATTAATCGATACAGGAGGCATTGAGCCGGACAGCGGTGATGTGATTCTTTCCCAGATGCGGGAGCAGGCGCAGATTGCCATTGACACGGCAGATGTCATCATGTTTATTACCGATGTGAGACAGGGGCTTGTGGATGCAGACTCCAAGGTCGCCGATATGCTGCGCCGGTCGAAGAAGCCGGTGGTGCTGGTGGTAAACAAGGTGGACAGCTTTGAGAAGTATATGCCGGATGTCTATGAATTTTACAATCTGGGCATTGGGGATCCCCATCCCGTCTCGGCGGCATCCATGCTGGGATTAGGTGATATGCTGGATGAGGTGGTCAGGTATTTTCCCAAAGAGGCTGCAGCCGAAGAGGAGGATGAGCGTCCGAAGGTCGCCATCATCGGAAAGCCCAACGTGGGAAAATCCTCTCTGATCAACAAGCTGGCCAATGAGGACCGGGTGATCGTGTCAGATATTGCAGGAACTACAAGAGATGCCATCGATACAGACATTAAATACGATGGAAGAGAATATGTATTTATAGATACGGCAGGGCTCAGACGCAAGAACAAGATCAAGGAGGAAATCGAGCGCTACAGTATTATCCGCGCGGTAACCGCTGTAGAGCGGGCAGATGTGGTGATCCTTGTGATCGATGCCATCGAGGGTGTGACGGAGCAGGATGCCAAGATTGCCGGAATCGCCCATGAACGGGGCAAGGGAATCATTATTGCCGTCAACAAGTGGGACGCCATTGAGAAGGATAATTCCACGGTGAAGAAATATACGGAGCGTATCCGCCAGGTTTTAAGCTTCATGCCCTATGCGGAAATCCTGTTTATTTCTGCCAAGTCCGGCCAGCGGCTCAATAAGCTGTTCGATCTGATCGATATTGTCATCGAGAACAACAGCATGCGCATCGCTACGGGGGTACTCAATGAGATCGTCACGGAGGCAGTTGCCATGCAGCAGCCGCCGACGGATAAGGGAAAGCGTCTCAGGATCTACTATGTGACACAGGTTTCCGTCAAGCCGCCAACCTTTGTGGTGTTTGTCAATGATAAGAATCTGATGCATTTTTCCTACACCAGATATCTGGAGAACCGTATTCGTGATACCTTTGGCTTCAGGGGTACGGCACTGAAGTTTATTACAAGAGAGCGAAAGGAAGATTCGATATGATCATCGCAAGAATCATCGCATTGGCCATTGGTTATGTGTTTGGCCTGTTTCAGACAGGGTATATTTACGGAAAATCAAAAGGAATTGATATCCGAAAGGAGGGCAGCGGCAACGCCGGAACGACCAATTCCCTTCGTGTGCTGGGCTGGAAGGCCGGCGCCATCACATTTTTAGGGGATCTGTTTAAGGCGATTTTTGCTGTTCTTCTGGTAAAGCTGATTTTTAAGAACAACTATCCGGATTTCGTCAAGGTGCTGGAGCTTTACGCGGGCTTTGGCACGGTACTGGGTCACAATTTTCCCTTTTATCTGCAGTTTAAGGGCGGAAAAGGCATCGCATGTACTTCGGGAATGATTCTTGCAGTGCTCCCGATCTCCGCTCCGGTTTCGCTGGTTTTATTTATCGGTGCAGTCGCAATTACCCGGTATGTGTCTCTTGGCTCGATCCTGGTGGTGTGCAGTTATCTGATTCAGGTGATTATTTTTGGACAGCTGGGGTATTTACACCTTGCGGGAGGGGCTCTGGTGGAATTTTACATCGTCAGCGCCTGCTTTACAGGGATGGCGCTCTGGAAACACAAAGAGAATATCAAGCGTTTGGTAAACGGAACCGAGAATAAGCTCGGTGCAAAGAAAAAGGAGGACTAAGATGGCGAAGGTTGGAGTGATTGGTGCGGGCAGTTGGGGAATTGCCCTTGCAAAGCTTCTGCACACAAACGGAAATGAAGTGACTGTCTGGTCCATTGTTGACGAAGAGATTCAGATGCTTCGGGAGAAGCATGAACATGTGGATAAGCTTCCGGGAGTCAAGCTTTCCACGGATATCGTTTTTACTACGGATCTTCAGCAGACCGTAGAGGAAAAGGCGGTTCTGGTGCTGGCGGTTCCTTCCGTGTTTACCAGAAGCACCGCAAAGAGCATGGCCGGTTTTGTCCGGGAGGGACAGATTATCGTCTGTGTGGCCAAGGGAATCGAGGAAAAAACCCTGATGACCATTACCGATGTGGTGAAGCAGGAGATTCCGCAGGCAGATGTGGCTGTGATGTGCGGACCTTCTCACGCGGAGGAGGTGGGCATCGGTCTTCCCACCACGGTGGTGGCCGGGGCCGAAACGAGACAGACCGCAGAGAAGATCCAGGATCTGTTTATGAACGAGGTATTTCGTGTTTATACAAGCCCGGATATGCTGGGGATGGAGCTGGGGGGTTCCCTGAAAAATGTCATTGCGCTGGCCGCAGGCATGGCAGACGGCTTAGGCTGCGGGGATAACACGAAGGCTGCACTGATCACCCGGGGGATTTCCGAAATCAGCGGGCTGGCCCTTGCCATGGGAGCCAGGAGGGAAACTCTGTACGGTTTGACGGGAATCGGTGATCTGATCGTAACCTGTGAGAGCTGTCACAGCAGAAACCGTAAGGCCGGTATGCTGATCGGACAGGGTTATACCATGGAGGAGGCTACCAGGGAAGTCCACATGGTGGTGGAGGGCATTTATTCTGCCAAGGCAGCTCTTGCCCTGGCCGGAAAATATCAGGTACAGCTTCCCATCATTGAGGAGGTAAACCAGGTACTGTTCGAGAATAAACCGGTAAAGGAGGCCGTGAAGGAGCTGATGGTCCGCGAGAAGCGAACGGAGCATACCAGCCTCACGTGGGAAAACTGATGGAAAAAATTAAAATAAAGTATTTTTCAGACCAGATAGAGAAGCTGGATTATATTGAAGGAAAATCCGATTGGATCGATATGCGCGCATCGGAGGAGGTCGTTCTCCATGCCGGGGATTTTGCCTTAATCCCCCTTGGCGTTGCCATGGAGCTGCCCAAGGGCTATGAGGCACACCTGGTACCCAGAAGTTCCACCTTTAAGAACTGGGGAATTCTACAGACCAACAGTATGGGTGTAGTGGACGGCTCCTACTGCGGAGACAATGACATGTGGCGTATGCCGGTCTATGCCACCAGAGATACGGTGATTCATGTGGGAGACCGGATCGCGCAGTTCCGCATCATGAAGAACCAGCCCACCATTGTATTTGAGGAGGTTTCCCATCTGGGCAACACCGACCGTGGTGGCTTTGGAAGTACAGGAAAACAGTAACAAGTCAATCATATATAAAGGAGGTATCAGACTATGGAGAACCGTATGGTAAAGTTTTATTCAAAAGAGAGCAATCAGCTTGCACTGCACGCGATTCCGGGACATTTTGCCACCAGTCACTCCCATATCAATTACTATGTGGATGTGACAAGTGTGAAAACCCGTACAAAGGAAGCCAAGGAGGCTGCTAAGATTCTGTATTCCAGAATGCCAAAGAACGAATATGTGGATACGATCGTCTGCATGGATGGCACGGAAATGATCGGTGCTTTCTTAAGTGAGGAGATTGAGCACGGCGGAATTCTTTCCACCAACCGCCACGAGACCACCTATGTGGTATCTCCGGAGATCAACAACAATAACCAGATGCTTTTCAGGGATAACATCAAGCCTGCCATTCTGGGCAAACATATCGTCCTTCTTCTGGCCACCACCACCACCGGTGAGACCATCCGCAGAAGTTTGGACTGCATCCACTATTACGGCGGAACCGTAGAATGGATCGCATCGGTATTCAGCACCATTGACAATGTGGATGGCATCAATGTGGAATCCCTTTTTGACACGGAGGATGTTACCGGATACGAGGCTTATACGGCTCATGACTGCCCGTTCTGCAAGTCCGGTCAGCGGATTGAGGCTATGGTGAACGGATTCGGGTATTCCCGGCTGTAGATGCGTGGGTTCCTCCTAAAGGAGCAGATGCCATGAGAGAGCGGCTGGCGCCGCGGGCATCTGCGTAGGTCATAAGGAATTAGGGTGATAAGGAATCCTCCCACTTCGTGGGTCCCTCCTTATGACATTCGTCATAATGACATAAACTTGATGGAATATTTGTCACTTTGCCTATGGTAATTATGGGGGCTGTCCGTTATTATAGGATTGTAGGAAATGGCAGTGAGCCATCAAGAGAATAAGAACAAAAGCAGGAGGTTTTTTCAAATGGCAAGTTTATCATTAAAGAATGTCTGCAAGGTATATCCAAACGGATTTGAGGCTGTTAAGGATTTCAATCTTGACGTTGAGGACAAGGAGTTTATCATCTTCGTAGGACCATCCGGATGTGGAAAGTCTACCACACTTCGTATGATCGCAGGTCTTGAGGAGATTTCTTCCGGAGAGCTGATCATTGATGGCAAGGTTATGAATGATGTTGAGCCGAAGGACAGAGATATCGCAATGGTATTCCAGAACTACGCTCTGTATCCTCATATGACAGTATTTGATAACATGGCATTCGGTCTGAAGTTAAGAAAGGTTCCGAAGGAGGAAATCAAGGCTAAGGTTGAGGAGGCTGCAAGAATCCTTGATCTGGAGAAGTTACTTGATCGTAAGCCGAAGGCTCTTTCCGGTGGACAGAGACAGCGTGTTGCCATGGGTCGTGCAATCGTTCGTAATCCTAAGGTATTCCTTATGGATGAGCCGTTATCCAACCTGGATGCAAAACTTCGTGTACAGATGAGATCTGAGATCGCATCCCTGCACAATAGATTAGGTGCTACAATCATCTACGTAACACATGATCAGACAGAGGCTATGACTCTGGGAACCAGAATCGTTGTATTGAAGGATGGTGTCATCATGCAGGTTGACTCCCCGCAGAAGCTTTACAACGAGCCAAACAACCTGTTCGTTGCAGGATTCATCGGATCTCCGCAGATGAACTTCATGGATGCCGATGTTGTTGTGAACGGCGACAAGGTTACACTTCAGTTTGGTAACTACTCCGTAGTTCTTCCGGAGAACAAGTCCAAGAAGATTATTGACGGCGGATACGAAGGAAAGCGCGTTGTATTCGGTATCAGACCGGAGGATATTTCCGATAACCCGGAGATGATCGCAAAGAATGGTGAGTGTGTTGTTGAGTCTGATGTAACAGGATACGAGTTACTTGGTGCAGAAGTATTACTGTACTACACAGTAGCAGGAACCAACATGACAGCAAGAGTTGATTCTGATACACCGGCACGTTACGGCGATCACATTAAGCTTGCTTTTGATCCAAATAAGATCCACGTATTTGATAAGGAAACAGAATTGACAATTACCAACTAGTCCGTTAAAATTAAATAGTTGTAAATAATGAAACCGGGTGTGGATATTTACACCCGGTTTTATTTGTTACGATGTTCAAAGGTTGGAGGAAACGAAATGGTATCAAATCAAAAGCTGCAGAATGCACTGGATGAAATCAAGCAGATCTGCAATATGGAGACGGCACTGTACAGTGCCAATGGTAAACTGACAGCCTCCACCAGAGAGATGCAGCTGAGTACGGAGCTTGCCCGGGTGGTGGAGGAATTTGCTGAATCGTTAGCAGACAGTCAGACTTTTCAGGAGTATCACCTGTACCGGATATTGGTGGAGGGAGAAACGGAGTATATTCTTGTCTGTCAGGTGACAGGGGAGGAGGAACTGATTTATGCCAGAATGGCAGTCTGTCAGATCCGCAATCTTGCCATAGGTTTTGCGGAGCAGTTCGATCGAAATCATTTTATCCAGAATATCCTTCTGGGGAATATCCTGATGGCAGATCTGATCGGCAAGGCGAAAAAATACCATATCCCTGACTGCCCGCGGGTGGTTTTTGTGATTGATACCGGCAATAAAAATAACGACCTGGCCATGGAACTGGTAAAGAATCTTTCGGATCTCCGATCCAAGGATTTTGTCACCAGTCTGGATCAGCACAGTGTGATTCTGGTGAAAGATATTTCCCATATCGGGGAGGAACATGCGGAGGAGGAGCTGAAACGGATTGCCAGTAGCCTTTCCGACAGTCTCCATATGGAGGCGATGATAAAAGTACGCATTGGGTACGGCAATGCGGTGAACCGGCTTTCCGATATTGCGCAGTCCTATCAGGAGGCGCGTCTGGCGCTGGAAGTGGGCAGGATATTTTACGCGGAATATGATACGATTTCCTACGGAAAGCTTGGAATCGGAAGACTTATTTATCAGCTTCCCATGAGTCTTTGCGAAATGTTCATTAAGGAGGTATTCGGGGATGAGATTCCGGATATCTTAGAGGATGAGGAAGCGATGACCACCATCAATAAGTTTTTGGAAAATAACCTGAACATTTCGGAGACCGCGAGACAGATGTATGTGCACCGCAATACGCTGGTGTACCGGCTGGAGCGGATTGAAAAGGCCATCGGTCTGGATATCCGCACCTTTGATGATGCGATGACTTTCAAGATTGCAGTGATGGTGATCGCTCATATGAAAGACAGTAAAAGAGGGGTAGTATAAAGATGGCAGGATATGATGCAAGCAGCATAGCAGTGTTGGAGGGCCTTGAAGCCGTCCGCAAACGTCCGGGAATGTACATTGGAAGTGTGACCACCAAGGGTCTGAACCATCTGATCTATGAAATTGTCGACAATTCCGTGGACGAGCACCTGGCGGGGGCCTGTGATAAGATCTGGGTGACTCTGGAGGCAGACGGTTCCTGTACGGTGGAGGATAACGGACGAGGAATTCCCGTGGGAATGCACGCCAAGGGTGTTTCTGCAGCCCGGGTGGTTTTTTCCACCCTGCATGCAGGAGGAAAGTTTGATAACAATGCCTATAAGACCAGTGGCGGTCTGCATGGTGTGGGATCTTCTGTAGTGAATGCTCTTTCCACCTATATGGACGTGGAAATCAGCCAGGGCGGCTATATCCACCATGATCGTTATGAGAAAGGCCTTCCCGTAGTGGAATTGGATAAGGGACTGCTTCCGAAGATCGGTAAGACGAAGAAAACCGGAACGAAGATCAATTTCCTTCCGGATCCGGAGATTTTTGAGAAGACGAGGTTTAAGGAGGATGAGGTAAAGAGCCGGATGCACGAGACGGCTTATCTGAACCCGAAGCTTACCATTATCTATGAGGACAGGAGAGGGCAGGAGACGGAGCATATTGAATTCCACGAGCCGGATGGAATCGTAGGCTTTGTTAAGGATCTGAACAATAAACTGGAGGTCCTCCATGATGTGATCTATTTCCGGGGCGAGAGTGAAGGTATTGAGGTGGAAGCTGCCTTCCAGTATACAAGTGAATTTCACGAGAATATTCTGGGCTTCTGTAACAATATCTACAATTCGGAGGGTGGTGCCCATTTAACCGGATTTAAGACGGCCTTTACCACGATTATCAACTCCTATGCCAGAGAGCTTGGGATCCTGAAGGAAAAGGATGCTAATTTCAACGGCGCAGACGTGCGAAACGGCATGACTGCGGTCATCTCCATCAAGCACCCGGATCCGCGCTTTGAGGGTCAGACCAAGACCAAGCTGGACAACCAGGACGCAAGCAGGGCCACGGCGAAGGTGACCTCGGACGAGGTTCCTTTGTTCTTTGACAAGAATCTGGAGATTTTAAAGACGGTGATCGGCTGTGCGGAGAAGGCGGCAAAAATCCGTAAAGCCGAGGAAAAGGCGAGGACCAACCTTCTGACAAAACAGAAATTCTCTTTTGATTCCAACGGAAAACTGGCCAACTGTGAAAGCCGGGATGCCTCCAAGTGTGAGATTTTTATCGTGGAGGGAGATTCCGCCGGCGGTTCCGCCAAGATGGCCAGGAACCGTATGTATCAGGCCATTATGCCGATTCGCGGCAAGATTTTAAATGTGGAGAAAGCCAGTATCGATAAGGTATTAGCCAATGCGGAGATCAAGACGATGATCAATGCATTTGGCTGTGGATTTTCCGAGGGCTACGGCAACGATTTTGACATTACGAAGCTGCGCTATGACAAGATCATCATCATGGCGGATGCCGACGTGGATGGTGCCCATATTTCCACGCTGCTTCTGACTCTGTTCTACCGTTTTATGCCGGAACTGATCTTCGAGGGACATGTCTACGTGGCTATGCCTCCTCTCTACAAGGCAATTCCTTCCAGAGGGAAGGAGGAGTACCTGTATGACGATCCGGCGTTGGAAAAATACCGCAGAACGCATACCGGAAGTTTCACTCTTCAGCGATACAAGGGACTTGGAGAGATGGATGCCGAGCAGCTGTGGGAGACGACGCTAAATCCCGAGACCCGCATGCTTAAGAAGGTGGAGATCGAGGACGGCCGCATGGCTTCCGATGTGACGGCCATGCTGATGGGAACCGATGTGGTGCCTCGCAAGGAATTTATCTATCGTCATGCCAACGATGCGATCTTAGATATTTAACAGGAAAGGAATTGCATTATGGAACAGAGTATCATTAGAACCGAATATTCAGAGTTGATGCAGAAATCCTATATAGACTATGCCATGTCCGTCATTATCGCAAGAGCACTTCCGGATGTGAGAGACGGCCTTAAGCCGGTGCAGAGACGTACCCTGTATGATATGTATGAGCTGGGAATCCGCTATGACAAGCCCTACCGCAAGAGTGCCCGTATTGTCGGCGATACCATGGGTAAATATCATCCTCATGGAGATTCCTCCATTTATGATGCTCTGGTGGTGATGGCTCAGGAGTTCAAGAAGGGGCTTCCTCTCGTAGACGGTCACGGTAATTTCGGCTCTATTGAGGGAGACGGGGCCGCTGCCATGCGATATACGGAGGCAAGACTCCAGAAGGTTACCCAGGAGGCTTACCTGGCAGATCTGGATAAGGATGTTGTAGATTTCATGCCGAACTTTGATGAGACGGAAAAGGAGCCGGTGGTGCTTCCGGTCAAGGTTCCCAATCTTCTGATCAACGGGGCGGAGGGAATCGCCGTGGGCATGGCCACCTCCATTCCCCCTCACAATTTCGGAGAGGTAATCGACGGGGTGGTCGCCTACATGAAGAACCCGGATATCACCACGGCGGAGATGATGAATTATATCCAGGGACCGGATTTCCCCACAGGAGGCATCATTGCCAATAAGGACGAGCTTGCGGCCATCTATGAGACCGGTGTGGGTAAGATTAAAATCCGGGGCCGAATCGAAGTGGAAAAGGCCAAGGGGGGAAAGGAACGGCTGGTGATCACCGAGATTCCTTACACCATGATCGGTGCCAATATCGGGAAATTTTTAAATGACGTGGGAAATCTGGTGGAGACAAGAGCCACCAGCGATATCGTGGATATTACAAACCAGTCCTCCAAGGAGGGCATCCGGATCGTGCTGGAGTTGAAAAAGGGTGCAGACATCGAAGCGCTGACCAATCTTTTGTATAAGAAGACCAAGCTGGAGGACACCTTCGGCGTCAATATGCTTGCAGTCTGCGACGGAAGACCGGAGACGATGGGACTGGTGGATATTATCCGTCACCATGTGCGTTTCCAGTATGAAATCGCCACCAGAAAATACAAGACACTTCTTGCAAAGGAACTGGACAGGAAAGAAATTCAGGAGGGACTGATCCGGGCCTGCAACGTGATTGATCTGATCATCGAAATCCTGCGGGGAAGCAGAAATATTAAGGATGCAAAGGCTTGTCTGACGGACGGAATTACAGAAAATATCCAGTTTAAGAATCCCTCCTCAAAAATCATGGCGCAGCAGTTGCATTTTACGGAGCGGCAGGCGCAGGCCATTCTGGATATGCGCCTGTATAAGCTGATCGGACTGGAAATCGAAGCCCTGATGAAGGAGCACGACGAGACTCTGGCCAATATCGGAAGATATGAGGATATTTTAGAGCACCGTTCCTCCATGGCAAAGGTGATCATTAAGGAGCTGCAGGCCTTCAAGAAGGCTTATTCCCAGGAACGCCGCACAGAGATTGACAATCTGAAGGAAGCCGTGGTGGAGGAAAAGAAGATCGAGGAGCAGGATGTGGTCTTCCTCATGGACCGTTTTGGCTATGCCAAGACCGTGGACGTATCTGTCTATGAGAGAAATAAGGAGACGGCGGATGCGGAGAACCGCTGCGTTTTTACGGTGAAAAATACGGATAAGATCTGTATCTTCACGGATAAGGGGCAGATGCACCTGTTAAAGGTGTTAGACATTCCTTATGGAAAATTCCGGGATAAGGGAAAGCCCATTGACAATCTCTGCAATTATGACAGCAGCAGTGAGCATTTTGTCTATCTGGAGAGCTTAGAGCAGGTAAGCGCGGCCCGCCTGGTATTTGCCACAAAGCAGGCAATGCTCAAGGTGGTGGATGGTGCGGAGTTTGTGGTGGCGAAGAAGACCACGGCCGCAACGAAGCTGGGAGAAAATGACGAGGTGCTCACGGTGCGGATTCTGGGGGAAAACGATACCCTTGTGATGTGTTCTGCAAAGGATATGTTTCTTCGTATCGACTGTGGGCAGATTCCACAGAAAAAGAAGACGGCTGTGGGTGTAAGGGGCATGAAGCTGGCCGCCGGTGACGAGTTAAAACAGGTATTTGTTCTCGGGGAGAACGAAAATGAAGAGGTGGAGGTCAAGGGAAAGAAGATCTCCCTTAACAGGCTCCATATTGGAAATCGTGATACAAAGGGTGTAAAGAAATAATGGAGATTAAGGCAGTACTATTTGACTTGGACGGAACGCTGATCGATTCCTCCGAGGGAATTATAAAATCGGCGCGCTATGCACTTTCCCATTTTGGACTGGAGGAGCCGGATACGGACAAGCTTTATCAGTTTATCGGGCCGCCCCTTTCGGACAGCTTCCGGAACATCTATGGTTTTTCCGAGGAAAAGGCAAAGGAAGCGGTGGAGGTATACCGCCGGCGCTACAATAAAACGGGTATTTTCGAGTGCCGGCTGTACCCGGGAGTGGAGGAGTGTATCAAAACCCTGAAGAGACAGGGCCTAAGGATTGGCATGGCCTCCTCCAAGCCGGAGCAGTCCTGCAGAAGAATCTTAGAACATTTCGGGATTTTAGACCTGTTTGATGAGGTGGTGGGAGCTACCTTTGACGGGACGAGGGATAAGAAAGAGGAGGTTTTACAAGAGGCCTTTCGAAGATGGGAGGATCTGTCCCTCGACCAGATGTGTCTGATCGGGGACACGGTTTATGACGCAAAGGGTGCGGCAAGGGCAGGCATTTCCTGTATTGCGGTCACCTACGGATTTGGAGACCTGGAGGAGATGAAAAAGGCCGGGATTGCGGCAGTATGCGAGAAAATCGGGGAACTTCCGGCTCTGATAGAAAGAAACTTGTAGCTACATTGGACAAACCGGAATAACAGAAAGAACAGGGGTGATCACGTGATACAGAAAAACAGCAGTCCGGCAGCAAAAATATGGTATATAGCCTATCCTTTTTTGTTCTATTATGCAGTGATGCTGGTGGCAATGACGCTTGCCCAGTGGGTGTTTGGAAGCGGCAATGAGCAGTTCGTGACCTGTCAGCTTCTGGCAACACTGGTGACGATCCCTTTTATGATGCCCTTTTACCGACAGGATCAGGCTCTTCTTGGAATTCCCGGGACAAAGCCTGAGTTTACGAAGGAGAAGGCCATTACAGCAGGATTCGTTATTGTGACAGCAGCACTGATCGGTATCGGACTGGATAATCTGATCTCCATGTCTCCGCTGGTTTCTATGTCTGTGGGATATCAGGAGGCAAATGCGGGTTTCTACGGAGGAACCCTTGTGATGGAGCTTTTAAGCTCAGCTCTGTTTACCCCGATTCTGGAGGAACTGGTTTTCCGCGGGATTCTGTTTGGGCGGCTTAAGAGGCTTCTGCCAAAGTGGTGGGCGGTTTTCCTGTCGGCACTGCTCTTTGCAGTCATGCAC
Source organism: uncultured Lachnospiraceae bacterium (assembly GCA_945949045.1). Lineage (GTDB taxonomy): Bacteria > Bacillota > Clostridia > Lachnospirales > Lachnospiraceae > Roseburia. Next base: position 6,291 of record CAMFDG010000022.1, on the reverse strand, counting down.
TTTAATATTGTACAATTTATCTATGCGCTGCTGATGGGACTTGTATTGGCTGTTTTTGTGGAGTGGGGAGGAAACGTCTGCTATGCAGTGTTCGGCCATATGACGGTCAATCTGATTGCAGTACTCCGCACGGAGACCGGGATTTTGGACAGAACAGTAAAGGCAGATCTGTTTTCCTGGGTGATTTCAGGAGCCGCTCTTTCCGCCGGTGTCGGCCTTCTTAGTGCTTTTCTTCTAAAAGAATGTCGAAAAAAAGGGTAAAAGTAACAAAAAACACCACAAGCCGGAGAAACTTTGGAAAACCCCTTGAAAAAAAGTTGTGAAAAGTGTACTATAATATTAAATTTATTTAAATAAAATTGTTAAAATTAGTCAAATTATTTAAGTAAATTAGGCTAATTAAGGGAAAAGGGTTGGATGAAGCGGATGGATGAGAAGAAAAGAATTAAATTTGATGATTATTTTCAAACACTCCAGCTTTTGAACGAAAGTACGGATGATTATCTGTTTCTCTGCGATATTGATGCAGCAACGATCCGCTTTGCGAATGACCATATTATGAAGCGGTATCCGGTGCCGCTGGATGAGGAACACAAGTGCAGCTTTGAGGAGTACGCGGCTATTATTTATGAGAGGGACCTTTCCCCGTGGAACAAGAACATGGACGAGATTCAGACAGGGAAAAGCCTTGTCCATGATATGATCTATCGTATTTTGGATTACAATGGCAATATTGTCTGGATCAGCTGCAGAGGAAAGGTTCTTCAGGCACAGGATGGGCATCCGTCACTTTTGCTGGGGAGAATCTCGGATACTGCATTGTCTGGCAAAGTGGATCTGGTAACAGGGCTGTTTCTGGGCAATGAGATGCATATCCGCTTGAAGAGTGCGCTGGATGCCGGCAGACACGGTGTTCTTATGGTACTTGGCGTGGATCGTTTTAAGAATATTAATACCAAGTACGGAAGAGGATACGGCAATTACGTATTAAAGCAGCTGGCTGCCCATCTGGAGAATTGTGTGGAGAGAGATTTTCCGATTTATCGTCTGGATGGAGACCGGTTTGCGGTTAATTTTGATTCCTATACACCGGAGCAGGTTCGGAAGGTTTACCGTGAGATTCAGAATAAAATGACCGAGGACTGTACCTTTTCAGCAGGTGCGGTTGCTTATCCGATCATGGATGTGAAGGACACCTATCTTCTGTATGATTACGCAGAGCGGGCTCTTGACCGGGCAAAGCAGAATGGCAGAAACCATCTGGAATTTTTCTGGGCGGAGGACTATGAAAAGCAGCTCTCTGCCATTGATCTCACAGAGGAATTAAGAAAGAGTGTGAAGAATCACTGTGAGGGCTTTTTCCTTGTGTATCAGCCGCAGGTTTCCATCAACGGATATGATGTGGTGGGAGCTGAGGCGCTGCTTCGCTTCCGTTCACCATACCGGGGAATCGTTCCGCCGGATCAGTTTATCGGCATTCTGGAACAGAGCGGTATGATCGTGCAGGTGGGCAACTGGATTCTGGAAGAGGCGATTGCCCAGTGCGCAAGGTGGAGGCAGTATCATCCGAACTTCCGGATGAGTATTAATCTGTCTTATGTACAATTGGAATACAAGGATTTAAGTCAGGTGATCTATGACCTTCTGGAGAAGGAAAACCTGCCCGGAGACGCGATCATTCTGGAATTGACAGAGAGTATGCAGCTTCAGGATTATACGAAATATAACCAGCTGTTCTACCAGTGGGGGAAGCGGGGAATCCAGATTTCCATGGATGACTTCGGCACAGGCTATTCCAGTCTGGGATATCTGAAGAGTCTTGCTATTGATGAGATTAAGGTGGACCGGTGTTTTGTAAGTCATATCGATATGAGTGCTTACAATTACAGGCTTTTGTCCAATATTTTAGAGCTGGCCAGAAGCAGCCAGATCCGGGTGGTCTGTGAAGGTGTTGAGACCATGGATGAGATTCAGACTCTGTTGGAGCTGGCACCGGAGGAACTGCAGGGCTTTTATTTCAGCAAGCCGCTGGAGGCTGACGTGTTTGCTGAGAATTACATATTGGGCCATGGCGAGGAGGAACGCTGGAGACAGAACAATAAGCAGTCGAATGACAGTAAGGCTCAGAGACTTGTGGATGCAGCAGAATACAGAAAGCTCTTAGACCAGATGGAGGAAGTGATCTACGTCATCGATTCCAACACCCATGGACTGTATTACATGAATTCCAGAGCGCAGAGGCTGACCGGCGCCGGTGAGAATTATGTAGGGAGAAAGTGTTACCAGCTGCTTGAGGGGAGAAAGGAACCCTGTGAGCACTGTATGAATATGAAGCTGAACCATCAGTCTTTCTGCACCAGACATTATCACAATGAATATCTGGGCAGCAGGATGCTGATCAAGGAGAAACTGATCACCTGGAACGGGCATGAGGCCCGGCTTCAGATCGGTATGGATATGAGCATGCTGGACGCTTCCATGCTGGAAATGCAGGACGAGCTGACCATCGAGGAGGCTCTGGTTTCTGCCCTGTTAAATGACCACAGAGAAGGATCGGAAGGGGAAAAAATCCGGGATATTCTGCAGAAAATAGGCAGTTTTTATGGAGCTGACCGCTGTTATATCTTTGTGTATTCCTCTGAAGACAACTCCTGGTGCAATATCTGTGAATGGTGTGAGCGTGAGATTGTAAGCAGGCAGATCCGCCTGGCGAATGTTCCACAGCAGGTGTTAAATCCATGGGTATCTGCATTGGAAAACGGAAAAGATATTATAATCAGAGATATTTCCGGATATAAGGAAGAAGAACCGGAATTGTATGAGCTTCTGGAGGAAGAGGAGATTCGCCGCCTGCTGGTGTCTCCCATGATGTCGGATGGGAAGCTGTTTGGCTTTATCGGAGTGGACAATCCGAAGAATTTCCCCTATGATCAGAGATTTATCCATAAAATCTCTCCACTGCTCACCCGGCTCCTGTCGGAGAACGGAGGTTCGCTGTATTGGCGTCGTGTATAGTCATGAGGGTGGAATCTGGACGATGAAAGGGTGTCACTGCATGACAGAAAATATCCTTCGGATGGATAGAAAAACCTCATAAATTGTAGAGAAAAATAAAAAAATTTAATTTGAAACGGTTGGAAAGGCTGTGCATTTGAAAAAAGATTTCACTTGCACAGCCTTAAATTGTTTCTGAAAGACAGAGATAGACAAAATAAAGGATTAAATTGATTATACAATAAAACGAATATATGAATAAAGTCTTATTATCAGACAACTTAGCGAAAAAAATGGTTTACAAGAATCCGGGTATGGTAGTAAAATTGATATCAGTAAGAGTAAATCACGAAGAAAGGACAGACCTATGAAAGAGCAGTTGAATGAAAGTACAATGACAGCACAAGGGTTGTATGATCCGCGTTTCGAGCACGATAACTGTGGTATCGGAGCGGTTGTCAATATTAAAGGTATCAAGACACACCAGACTGTTGAGAATGCGCTTAAGATCGTTGAGAACTTAAAGCACAGAGCCGGCAAGGATGCAGATGGTAAGACCGGTGACGGTGTCGGCATTCTTCTTCAGATTTCCCATAAGTTTTTCAAGAAAGCGGTAAAGCCGCTGGGAATCGAGCTGGGAGATGAGAGAGATTACGGAATCGGCATGTTTTTCTTCCCGCAGGATGAGCTCAAGAAGAACCAGGCCAAGAAGATGTTCGAGGTTATTGTTGAGAAGGAGAATATGAATTTTCTCGGATGGAGAGAAGTCCCGATTCATCCGGACAAGCTTTCCGATAAGGCAAGGAACTGTATGCCATGCATTATGCAAGCATTTATTGAACGTCCGGAGGGCGTTGAGAAGGGCATCGATTTCGACCGTAAGCTCTATGTTGCCCGCCGTGTATTTGAGCAGTCCAACGATGACAGCTATGTGGTATCCTTATCCAGCAGAACCATCGTTTACAAAGGAATGTTCCTTGTTGAGCAGCTGCGTCAGTTCTTCTCTGATCTGCAGGATCCGGATTATGAGTCAGCGATTGCAACCGTACATTCCAGATTTTCTACCAACACGAACCCCAGCTGGGAGAGAGCCCATCCGAACCGTTTTATCGTTCACAACGGAGAGATTAATACGATCCGGGGAAATGCGGACAAGATGCTGGCGAGAGAGGAGACTATGGTTTCCGGCAAGCTCCGGGAGGAGATCACCAAGGTGCTTCCGGTGGTCAATACCGAAGGATCCGACTCTGCCATGCTGGATAATACCTTAGAGTTCCTTGTTATGAGTGGAATGGAGCTTCCGCTGGCAGTTATGGTGATGATCCCTGAGCCATGGGCCAACAACGCCGTTATGAGCCAGAAAAAGAAGGATTTTTATCAGTATTATGCAACCATGATGGAGCCGTGGGATGGACCTGCATCCATTCTCTTTTCCGATGGAGATCTGATGGGGGCAGTGCTTGACCGCAACGGACTGCGTCCTTCCCGTTACTATATTACAGATGATGATTATCTTGTTCTTTCTTCCGAGGTCGGTGTTCTGGACATTGATCCTACCAAGATCGTAAAGAAGGATCGTCTGCGTCCGGGCAAGATGCTTCTGGTAGATACGATCCAGGGTCGTGTCATCGATGATGATGAGCTGAAGGAGAAATATGCAGGAAGCCGTCCGTACGGTGAGTGGCTGGACAGCAATATTGTGATGCTTAAGGATCTTAAGATCCCGAATGAGCGTGTTCCGGAGTATACGAAGGAGGAGCGTCAGAGAATGCAGCGTGCCTTTGGGTATACATACGAATCCTTAAAGGATGCGATTCTTCCAATGGCGAAGAACGGTATCGAGGGAACCGCTGCCATGGGAACCGATACGCCTCTTGCTGCTCTTTCCGGAAATCGTGAGCCGCTGTTTAATTACTTTAAGCAGTTATTTGCACAGGTAACCAATCCGCCAATCGATTCTATTCGTGAGGAGGTTGTTACTTCTACAACCGTATATATCGGATCAGCGGGAAATCTCTTAGAGGAGAAACCGGAGAATTGTAAGGTCCTTAGGATCAATAACCCGATTCTTACCAACACGGATTTGATGAAGATCCGCAATATGAAGGTGGACGGCTTTAAGGTTGTGACCCTTCCGATTATTTACTACAAAAACACCAGCCTTGAGAAGGCGGTTGACCGTCTGTATATTGAGGCAGACCGTGCTTACAGAGACGGGGCGAATATTCTGATTCTCTCCGACCGCGGTGTGGATGACAATCATGTGGCGATTCCGTCCCTGCTTGCCGTTTCTGCTTTGCAGCAGTATCTGGTAAAGACAAAGAAGCGTACCTCCCTTTCCTTAATTCTGGAATCAGGAGAGCCTCGTGAGGTGCATCATTTCGCAACGCTTCTGGGCTTTGGTGCCAGCGCCATCAACCCGTATCTGGCACAGGATACCATCAAGCAGCTGATTGACGAGCATATGCTGGACAAGGATTATTATGCAGCTGTTGACGATTATAACCATGCAATTATTTCGGGTATTGTCAAGATCGCAGCAAAGATGGGTATATCCACCATTCAGTCCTACCAGGGATCTAAGATTTTTGAGGCCCTTGGTATTGACAAGGCGGTGGTTGATAAGTACTTTACGAATACGGTAAGCCGGATCGGCGGTATCACCCTGAAGGATATTGAGGATGATGTAAATACCCTGCATTCGGCAGCCTACGATCCGCTGGGATTAGGTACGGATCTTACCCTGGACAGCAAGGGACGTCACAAGATGAGAAGCGGTGCCGACGCCCATCTTTACAACCCGGCTACCATTCATCTGCTGCAGCAGTCCACCCAGCGGGGTGACTATGAGATGTTTAAGCAGTACACCGCTATGGTGGACGAAGAGGAGAAGCACACGAATCTTCGCGGTCTGATGGATTTTGATTATCCGAAGAAGGGAGTCAAGCTGGAAGAGGTGGAGAGTGTGGATTCCATCGTGACCCGTTTTAAGACCGGCGCTATGTCCTACGGCTCCATTTCCAAGGAAGCCCATGAGACACTGGCCATTGCGATGAATCATCTTCACGGCAAGTCCAATACCGGTGAGGGTGGTGAAGATAAGGATCGTCTCACGGTTGGTCCGGACGGACTGAACCGCTGCTCTGCAATCAAGCAGGTAGCCAGTGGACGTTTCGGCGTTACCAGCCGTTATTTAACCAGTGCCCAGGAGATCCAGATTAAGATGGCACAGGGAGCAAAACCAGGTGAGGGCGGACACCTTCCGGGCAAGAAGGTTTATCCGTGGATTGCAAAGAC
>CAMFDG010000021.1 GCA_945949045.1 uncultured Lachnospiraceae bacterium | reverse complement strand
AAGATTAGTATGAGAAAGAAATATTTCTTAAAAAGGAGGTCCTCGCGCCTTGTCAGGTGCGAGGAATATGAAAAAGAAAAAAGTCTATTTCTTAACTGTGATTACAGTATAAAATTCAAATGTGAAATTGGTATGTGGAGAATATGAGAAAATTGTAAATAAAATATGAACAAATTGTGGGAAGTAAATCTTAAGAGAATCTTCAGTAAAAATTGTTCGACGGATGCATAAAATTGTGTATAATAGGTTCATACGCAAAATACCAGAGGATGTTTATAAACATTGGTTATATATGAACTAATGTCAGGGGAACGGAGGAAAAGGATGAAGTTACTTACTTTTGCAATACCATGTTATAATTCACAGGACTACATGGAACACTGTATTGATTCTATTCTGCCCGGGGGAGAAGACGTAGAAATCCTTATTGTGGACGACGGTTCTTCAGACCGCACGGCAGAAATCGCGGATGAATATGCGAGAAAATATCCTACGATTGTGCGGGCAATCCATCAGGAGAACGGCGGTCATGGAGAGGCGGTTAATACAGGAATCCGCAATGCCACGGGCCTGTATTTTAAAGTTGTAGACAGTGACGACTGGGTGGATGCCGAGGCATACAAGAAAATTCTGGATAAACTCAGAGAGCTGGCGGGGGGCAGTGTGACCCTTGATATGCTGCTTGCCAATTACGTCTATGAGAAGGAGGGGGCAAGTCATAAGCGTGTGATGCGTCAGACCGGATTCCCGAAAGATCAGGTGTTTACATGGAGTGATGTGCGCCATTTTTACAAGGGCCATTACATACTCATGCACTCTGTGATTTACCGCACCAAGCTTTTGCGGGAATGTGGGCTTCAGCTGCCGAAACATACTTTTTACGTGGATAATATTTATGTATATAAGCCCCTCCCTTACGTGCGGACCATGTACTATATGGATGTGGATTTTTACCGGTATTTTATCGGCAGAGAGGATCAGTCCGTCAACGAGAAGGTCATGATCGGGCGGATCGACCAGCAGATCAGGGTCAACAAGATCATGATTGATGATGTGGATCTGCACAAGGTGTCTAATCCGAAATGCCGCAAATATATGTTTAACTATCTGGAAATCATTACCGTGGTGTCCACCGTTATGCTGCTGCGTTCGGGGACAGAGGAAAATCTGGAGAAAAAGCGGGAGCTTTGGAAATATATCAAGGAAAAGGATATCACACTGTTCCATAAGCTGAGACGGGGGATTATGGGGCAGACCATGAATCTTCCGGGAAAGGGGGGGCGGAAAATTTCTGTTGCGGCTTATCGTCTGTCACAGAAGGTCGTAGGATTTAATTAAGCAACTGTCTTGTCAGTTGTAAAGATATGTGTTATACTCCATGTCATGCAGTAGCGATACTATTCACAGGACATGGAGTTTTTTTATGAGAACAGATATATTGATTGTCGGCAGCGGCTGCTCCGGGCTCTACTGTGCCCTGCAGCTTCCGCCGGACAAAAAAATAACGATCATTACCAAAGCCGGTGCGTCGGAAAGTGATTCCTTTCTGGCCCAGGGCGGCATCTGTATGCTGAAGGACGAGGGGGATTATGACAGCTATTTCGAGGACACCATGAGGGCGGGACATTATGAAAATGACCGGAAATCCGTTGAGATCATGATTCGATCCTCAAAGAAGGTGATTGCAGACCTGATAGGATATGGGGTGGACTTTGCCAGAGATGAGAACGGGGAACTTGCCTTTACCAGAGAAGGCGCCCATTCCGACAAGCGGATTCTTTTTCATGAGGATATCACGGGAGAGGAAATCACCAGTAAGCTTCTGGCGACGGCTGAAAAACTTCCGAATGTCACGATTCTGGAGCATACGAAGATGTTAGATATCATGACGGAGGACAACTGCTGCTACGGAGCGATAGTTCGCAGAGAGGATGGGAGCATTGAGAAAATACTGGCGGATTATACGGTCTGGGCCTGTGGAGGAATCGGAGGACTGTATCGGCATTCTACCAATTTCCGGCATTTGACGGGGGATGCTCTGGCATTGTCCATCATGCATGGCATTCGACTCAGGGATGTCAATTACGTTCAGATTCATCCCACCACTTTTTATTCGGAGCATGAGGAAGACCGGAGCTTTCTGATCTCGGAATCGGTCCGGGGAGAAGGTGCAAAGTTGTATGACAAGAACATGAACCGATTTGTGGACGAGCTGCTGCCAAGGGACCGTCTGACGGAGGAAATCTATAAGCAGATGGAAAAGGATCATACACAGCATGTGTGGGAGGATCTCAGGCCGATTCCCCAGGAAGAGCTTTTGACCCATTTCCCCAATATCGTGGAGCACTGCCGGCAGATGGGCTATGACGTGACGAAGGAATGTATCCCGGTGGTACCGGCCCAGCATTATTTTATGGGCGGCGTGTGGGTGGATCATGATAGTCACACCTCCATGGAGAGGCTTTATGCGGTGGGGGAGACGGCCTGCAATGGCGTGCACGGGAAAAACCGCCTGGCAAGCAACTCCCTGTTAGAAAGCCTTGTTTTTGCAGGGAGAGCCGCAAAGCAGATGAGCGATACCTATACCGGAGTGGAAGAGGGGAAGGAGAAACTGTTTGACAGGATTTCTCTTGCCCAATATGAAGACCAGGAGGCATTGGCCAGCCACTGTCATCAATGTGTGAAGGAGGCTATTGTGCAGGCCCAAAAACGGATGGACGGAGAAGTATCAACGGGAAGCCGGGGAAAAGCTGTGGTGGCTTTTCGACGGAGCACCTGCAATGCCGGGGCATAGCCACATAAGTCAGGAACATTACAGGAAAAAATCACAAGTGAAAAGGAGAATGAGCATGTACGATCAGGTTACTTTAAAATTAAATGTAGATCCATACATATTAAGTGCGTTAAAAGAGGATATCACAAGTGAGGATGTCTCCACAAATAGCGTAATGCCGCACCCTCAGCCGGGAGAAGTTGATTTGATCTGTAAGGAGGATGGCATTATCTGTGGTCTTCAGGTATTTGCGCGGGTATTTACACTATTGGATGAAAAGACAACGGTGGAATTCTACGTGGAAGATGGTGACGAGGTCAAAAAGGGGCAGTTGATGGCAAAGGTTCACGGAGACATTCGTACCCTGCTCTGCGGTGAGAGAACGGCACTTAATTATCTGCAGCGCATGAGTGGAATTGCAACTTACACGCACTCCGTGGCAGCTCTGCTTGCGGGCAGTAAGATCAAGCTTCTGGATACCAGAAAGACGACTCCCAACAATCGGATTTTTGAAAAGTATGCGGTCCGGGTGGGAGGCGGAAATAATCACCGTTATAATTTGTCGGACGGAGTACTTCTCAAGGATAACCACATCGGAGCTGCCGGTGGTGTAAAAGAGGCCGTTGCCGCAGCGAAGGCATATGCACCCTTCGTCAGAAAAATTGAGGTTGAGGTGGAGACTCTTGACATGGTAAAGGATGCGGTGGCAGCCGGTGCGGATATCATTATGTTAGACAATATGGATACAGAAACCTTAAAAGAGTCCATCGCTTATATTGATGGGCGGGCCGAGATAGAAGTGTCCGGCAATGTGACAAAGGAAAATATCGCAAGGCTGATTGATCTGGGTGTTGACTATGTATCCAGTGGCGCATTGACTCATTCTGCACCGATTCTCGACATTTCCCTTAAGAATCTTCATCCGGTGGAGGGATAGAGTGCATGAACGGAGAAAAGAGACGGCAGAAAATTACGCAGATGCTGAAAAATGAAAATGCCCCTCTCCCGGGAAGCGCGCTGGCCAAAAGCTTTGGGGTCAGCCGGCAGGTCATCGTGCAGGATATTGCTCTGCTTAGGGCTAACGGCATGGATATTATTTCCACAAACAGGGGATATCTCCTGAATAATGATTCCGGCGTCAGCCGCGTTTTCAAAGTGCGGCATGAGGATGACGAAGTGACGCAGGAAATGAATCTTATTGTGGACATGGGGGGCCGGATCGAGGATGTGTTTGTCTATCATAAGGTTTATGGTGTGATCAAGGCGGATATGAATATTAGTTCCCGTATGGACGTGAAAGAGTATGTAGATAAAATAAGCTCCGGTAAATCCAGTCTTCTCAAAAATGTTACCTCCGGGTATCACTACCATACCATATGTGCGGCAAGCGAGGAGATCCTGGATCGGATTCAGACGGAACTGGAAAAGTGTGGTTTTCTTGCTCCATTGCAGGATTATGAGCCGGTGGACTTCTGGAGTCATGAGGAAGACAATTAAGCCGAGGCCTGGATTTTGACCTGATAAGTTTGCTTTTTATGTTCCATATCCATATGATTCGGCGGATCAGTACGGGTGAAATTACCAAAAGAGGAAAAACACCCGTAGAAATGTCTCGGTTGGTACGGGTGAAATTGAAAAAAGTGAAAAAGCACCCGTAGAAATGTCGAGAACCATACGGGTGAAATCGACGAAAGCAAAAAAACACCCGTAGAAATGCCGTGAACCGTACGGGTGAAATCGGCAAAAGCGAAAAAACACCCGTAGGAATGCCATGATTCATACGGGTGAAATCAACAAAATTGAAAAAATACACGTACGCAAGTCTGGTTAGCAGGAATGGATACGCATGAATGCATAATTCCTGTCGAATTTTCTTTCATATTTCCCTTTTATACAAAAATGATACAATTATCTGCTATCATAAAAAATACAAAAGAGGAGGAGAATATACAAAAGGATGATCAGAATTTTAATTGTGGAGGATGAGGAAGCCATTGCCAATCTGATTTGGATGAATTTGAAGAACGCAGGTTATGAATGTGTGTTGGCCCATACCGGAAATGAGGGGGCCAACCGTATGGAGGAGGGCAGTTTCGATCTGTGCATTTTGGACATCATGCTGCCGGGAATTGACGGCTATGAACTGTTAGAGTATGCCAACAGACTGCAGCTGCCGGTGATTTTCCTTACGGCAAAGGGAGAGGTGCCGGATAAAGTAAAAGGTTTGAGGCTTGGAGCAGAGGATTATATGACCAAGCCCTTTGATATTCTGGAACTTCTGGCAAGAGTTGAAAATGTGCTGCGCCGTCACAACAAGCTGGAGCAGGAGATAGATGTCTGTGGACTTCATGTTAATATTCCGGCAAGGAGTGTGACGCGGGAGGGCAGGGAAATTCCGTTGACCATGAAGGAATTTGATCTGCTTTTGCTATTCCTCAGGAATCCGGATGTAGCACTGTACCGGGAAATGATATACGAGCAGGTGTGGGGCAGCAATTATATGGGAGACAGCAGGACCGTGGATCTTCATGTGCAGAGGCTTCGGAAAAAAACCGGATTGGAGAAGGAGATTGAGGCTGTTTATAAAGTGGGATACCGTTTCAGGAGGCAGGGATGAAATTATTCTGGAAGCTGATGCTTGGCATTATGACCATTTTCCTTTTGACATTTCCACTGTTTGGGACGATCCTGCTGCAGACCTCCTTTCGTACGGCACTTGAGAGGGAAAAGGAAAACGGACTGGAGGAACTTCGTTGTTTTCAGTATTCCTTTCTTTCTTCACTGGAGGAACTGGGCGATCACTATACAGTGGATGAGGAGATGCTTCGGACTCTGGCGGAGTCTGTGGGAAAAAATCTCTTAGACAGCCGTTGCAGCTTTTGTCTATATTATGATACCGGGACCAGCATCTATCCGGTGGGACAGCGTGCCGGAAAGCGTTGGAATACGCTGAAGCAGAAGAAAAGTGATGAGAACTGCCTATGGGAACTGACCGAGGAAAAGGGAAACCATGTGTTAAAAGCCATGGTAAAGATGGAGAGCGGAGAAAAAATCTATGGCTTGGAAGTTACCCGTAATATTCAGAATATCTATGACAGCAGAAGGGAAATGTATCAAAATTATCGAATTTCCCTGCTGGCGCTGTTCTTTGTGACCGCCGGTTTTGCAGGGGTTCTGGCAGGAAAGATGACCAGGCCTTTGCGAAAGCTTTCCCAGGCGACAAGAGAATTCTCGGAGGGGATTTATGACAGGCGTGTGAAGCCGGAGGGAAAGGACGAGGTTGCTCTTTTGATGCAGGATTTTAATTATATGGCGGATGAACTTCAGGATAATATTGATGAACTGAAGGAGGCCGCGAGACGGCAGGAGGAGTTTACAGGCGCCTTTGCCCATGAGTTAAAAACACCTTTGACCTCCATGATCGGCTATGGGGAAATGCTATTGATGAGGGAATTGACGGAGGAGGAAAGAACACAGGCCGCCTCTTATATTTATCGCGAGAGCAAGCGATTGGAGAAACTCTCTTATAAGATGATGGAGCTCATTGGTCTTGGAAAGGGAACCATCATATATCAGCCGGTAAACATCCTAAGTCTGTTGGAACAGTTGGAGAAAACAACCGGGAATCTGCTGCGGGAAAAGGAAATCACACTGTGCTGCCGGGCGGAGAAAGGAAGTCTGGAAGGCGACTTTGACCTGCTCCTCTCTCTCTTGGTGAATCTTGTAGACAATGGCAGAAAAGCCTGCCGGGAGGGCGGACATATTTTGGTGTGCGGCGGGCACGAAGGAGAGGGACAGTACCGGATTACAGTGGCTGATGATGGCTGTGGAATTCCGAAGGAGGAACTTGGAAAGATAACGGAAGCATTTTACATGGTGGATAAATCAAGAGCAAGACGCGAGGGGAGTGCAGGGCTTGGCATGGCTATCTGTGAGAGGATCGTAAGGCTTCATCATGCACAGTGGAAAATCGAGAGCACAGTGGGAGAGGGGACGACGGTATCTATTCTGTTTCAGGAGATGAACAGTGGAAAATCTAAAGACCGGGTGGAGGATGCATCAGCGTCACGGTCGGGGGAGGTGCAGCATGAGAAATAAGGTTACTTATATGGTGACACTTTTGCTTTTGGGGGCTTTTTCAGTGCTTGCCCTTCTGGCACCCCAGGTGGCAGACCGTTGGTATGACGGACAGACATTAGGGTTGCTTTCCTATGAAAAAATGGAATTTGAACCTTGCGAAATCACACCCTACCACTCCTTTCCGGACCAGATGAATGCCCTGGCGGGACAGGTCACAGAGGGCGTCGCGCCCTATGCGGTACAGCTTCGGGAGCGAGAGGACGCACTGGACGACGAGGAAATGGTACAAATTGCAAATGAGGAATTGGAAAAGCTCTATCAGGCGGAGATTTTACCCCGGAAGATTACAATAGAAAAGCTGGCATACCGTTATTTTTATCAGCTCTATGCGATGCCGGTTCAGACCGGTGATGCTGTCCTTCAGAATGTCTGTTACTGGACATTGATTGCCGATATCGATGGGGGAAGTATCGCATTGACACTGGACAGTACCTACCACAAAATTTATGGATTCAACATGGCGGTGACAACTCCTCTGGAAAAAGTGACTCCTTCCATAGAGCCATGGCTGGAGAAACAGAAGAAGGATGATTTTTGCTCTATGGCACAAGCCTGGTGCCGCTATTGGGAGCTTGCAGATGCGGATATCAGTGAGCGGTATTCCAACGACAATGTCGCATCAACGGACATTGTCTATGGGGGAATTTCAGGGGAGTATAGGGTGGTTTTTTCAGATGGCAGCTCATTTTCTATTTTAAACCGGCTGGAGAATCCGATGATGTATTACGCAAAGAAGGGTAATTGGACATTTCAGACCGGAATGGGGACGCTTCTCATGGTAATGTAATAAAAACTTCCAGCACTGATTTTTGTGATGTAAATGATGCAGAATTGATGCAGCAAGTTGCAGAAGGGGATGCATTCTTTTGTTATCCTTTGGACAAAAGGAGGTGTATAGCCATGGTGTCGGAAGGATTGCGAAAAAAGAGAAGAAAGAGAAAAACAGGAAAAATCTGTGGGGAAGTTGTCCGGATCCTGTTGGTATCGGTTCTTATGACAGGGCTGCTGACCTTCGTGAGACAAAAGAAGGAACTGGCAGTGCCGGCAGAAGAGTGTGGTATGTATCTGTCAGAGAAAAAGGAAATTGCAGATCATCCGGCAGCCGATGAAAACGGGAATGTACCTGGTTTGACACAAAATCAAGGGACAGAGACGGTGACTTCAGATAAGAAGGAGACTGTCTCAAAGGAGGTGTGTGAAGCCTGCAGAAAAATATATGAAAAGAATCCGAAGCTTTGTGTCCTGGTCAATAAAGAAGTGGAACTGGATCCGTCCTTTGATTCCCATTTGCGCAGCATCTGCAGAGGAAGGCTTGAGGTTTCGGACTGGATGTATCAGGATCTGACGGACATGCTTCACGCGGCGGGAGAGGCGGGGTATGACTACTGGATTGCCTCCGCCTACCGCAGCAGAGCAAGACAACAGGAGCTGGTGGACGAGGATGTAGCTGCACTGATGCGGCAGGGAAAAAACCGCCGGGAGGCGTTAGAGGAGACGCTGAAGGAAACAATGCCTGCGGGGCACAGTGAGCATGAGACAGGACTGGCTCTGGATATCCTCTGTTCCGGCAATGCGGACATGGATGCATCTCAGGCCGAGGAACCCGCAAACCGGTGGCTTTTGTCCCATTGCAGCGAATATGGGTTTATTCTGCGATATCCGAGGGACAAGGTATCTGTAACGGGAATTGCATGGGAGCCCTGGCATTTCCGCTACGTGGGGAAGGAGGCTGCAAAATATATGGCGGAGCAGGGGCTGACGCTGGAAGAATTCTGTGGGGCCGCCGCCAGAGGCTAGCGTTAAATTTTATTCGGATGAATGAAAAGAGAACACCGCTTTGTGATAAAGTATGTATGGCTTGCAACAAATACACACAAAGAAACGGGTTCACATTTTCAATATCCTGTCACTGCGGAATACAGCCTAAAAGGCGCCCAAGAGGACTAAGCCGGAGTCTGCCCGGAGGGGCAGATAAAACTTGAAAAAGGGAAAAATACGGAGTAAAGGTGTATTTACGCAACCCCCGTCAGAGTGCAGGATTGACAGTATCCATTCAGAAATGCTATACTTCTTTCAGAGTTTCAAGAGCGAAAGGAGATTAGCCATGAATGATGATTTTACACAGGATAGCAGCGTGATAGAACCGAAGTCACAGGCGGATTACGGAGCTCCCGATTCCCAGAGTGACAGCTTCGACGCATCGACCGTTCAGGCGGAGCCGGAGACGCAGGCCGGAACATATGAGGAGACAGGCGCCCAGACAGGAACATTCCAACAGAGTGGAGACTTCCGGCAGACGGAAGCTCAGACGGGGACCTACCAGCAGCAGACCGGAAGCTATGAGCAGACGGGAACCCAGGCAGGAGCATACCAGCAGCAGACCGGAAGTTATCAGCAGCCGAATGCGAATCCGAATATCTATTCTCAACAGAATCCATATAGTAATCCGGGGACGAATTCTTACACGAATGCAAATACGTATACGAATGCGAATCCGTATAGCAATGGGAACACCTACAGCACTCCGTATCAGCAGAACACGAATCAGAGCCAGAATCTGTACTATGGTCAGGCCTCCCAGAACAAGGAGGACAGCATCGGCTTTGGCGTAGCATCTATGGTACTGGGCATTCTGTCCATTTTTACCTTTGTCTGCTGTATCAATTATATTTTCGCGATTCTTGCCATTATTTTCGGTATTGTACAGCTTGTAAAGAGCAAGAAAAAGGGCATGGCAATTACAGGAATTATCACAGCTGCAATCTCAATTATCATTGCGACGATATTCTGGATCGCCGCAGCATCAGAAGGCAAAACCAATTTCTCTGATTTTGACAACTATCAGCAATTTATGGAGCAGGAATCCCTGTAAGGAATTTGTTTTTTGCGTTTGATTCTTGACAGTGAAACTGATTTTTACTATACTTAGAAAAAACGATGACGAAGACAGTAGCTTCCGCAGGAAAGGCAAAGAGAGCCGGGGCAGGTGGGAACCGGTGCGAGTAGTGCGGTTGTGAAGATCACTTCTGAGTTTCGGCCCGAACGGAGCTATCTCTTAATAGAAGCCGACGTCTTTCCTACGTTACAGGGAACGAAGTATGCGTGGGCTTATGATTATGAGCTCTCAAGTACATGGTAATCAGGTGGTATAACGTGAGCCCGCGTCCTAATTACTGGACGTGGGCTTTGTTTCGTATTAGCGTAACTTATCAGGTCAATGAGGAGGATAACATGTACAACAAAGTTGACACCAACATGAACTTCGTTGAGCGCGAGAAGGAAACCGAGAAATTCTGGCGTGAGAACGATATTTTTAAGAAATCCATGGAAAACCGCAAAGAGGGAGAAACCTATACCTTTTACGACGGACCGCCAACTGCCAACGGAAAGCCCCATATCGGACATGTGCTGACCCGTGTCATCAAGGATATGATTCCGAGATATCAGACCATGAAGGGAAAGTATGTACCCCGCAAGGCCGGATGGGATACCCATGGTCTGCCGGTAGAACTGGAAGTAGAGAAAATGCTGGGCTTAAACGGCAAGGAACAGATCGAAGAGTACGGTATGGAGCCTTTTATCAAGAAGTGTAAGGAATCCGTATGGAAGTATAAAGGCATGTGGGAGGATTTCTCCAATACCGTTGGTTTCTGGGCGGATATGGATCATCCCTATGTTACCTATGACGATGATTATATTGAATCTGAGTGGTGGGCGTTGAAGGAAATCTGGGATCAGAAGCTTTTGTACAAGGGCTTTAAGATCGTGCCCTACTGCCCGCGCTGCGGAACTCCGCTTTCCTCTCAGGAGGTGGCACAGGGTTACAAGACCGTCAAGGAGCGTTCGGCTATTGTCCGCTTTAAAGTCGTGGGAGAGGGTGCCTATTTCCTGGCATGGACCACAACACCATGGACCCTTCCGAGCAATGTGGCTCTCTGTGTGAACCCGGATGATACCTATATCAAGGTAAAGGCTGCAGATGGCTGCATTTACTATCTGGCAGAGGCTCTGGCAGACAAGGTGCTTGGTTCCCTTGCAAAGGAAGAGGGAGAGAAGGCTTACGAGGTTCTGGAAACCTATCAGGGCAGGGATTTAGAGTATAAGGAGTACGAGCCGCTGTATGACTGCGCTAAGGTGGTATCCGACAAGCAGCATAAGAAGGGATTTTTTGTCACCTGCGACAGCTACGTTACCATGACGGATGGTACCGGTATCGTTCATATTGCACCGGCCTTTGGTGAGGATGATGCGAATGTCGGCCGCAATTATAATCTTCCGTTTGTTCAGTTTGTGGATGGAAAGGGAGAACTGACAGAGGAGACTCCGTTTGCAGGATTGTTTGTCAAGAAGGCGGATCCTGAGGTTCTTAAGGATCTGGATGCGAGAGGACAGCTTTTCGATGCACCGAAGTTCGAGCATGAGTATCCACATTGCTGGAGATGTGATACTCCGTTAATTTACTATGCAAGGGAGTCCTGGTTCATCAAGATGACCGAGGTCAGAGATGAACTGGTTGCCAACAATAAAACTGTCAACTGGATTCCGAAGTCCATTGGAGAGGGTCGTTTCGGAAACTGGCTGGAGAACATTCAGGACTGGGGTATTTCCCGTAACCGTTACTGGGGCACACCGCTCAACATCTGGGAGTGCGAGGACTGCGGCTGTCAGGAGTCCATCGGAAGCCGGGCCCAGCTGGCGGAGCGTTCCGGAAACCCGGATGCGGCTAAGGTTGAGCTGCATCGTCCGTATATTGATGAAGTGACGTTCAAATGTAATAAATGCGGAGGTACCATGAAGCGGGTGCCGGAGGTAATCGACTGCTGGTTTGATTCCGGTGCCATGCCTTTTGCACAGCATCATTATCCCTTTGAGAATAAGGATCTGTTTGAGCAGCAGTTCCCGGCGAAGTTTATCTCCGAAGCTGTGGATCAGACCCGTGGCTGGTTCTATTCCCTGATGGCAGAGTCCACCCTGCTGTTCCACAAGGCTCCCTATGAGAACGTTATCGTTCTGGGGCATGTGCAGGATGAGAATGGACAGAAGATGTCTAAGTCCAAGGGCAACGCAGTGGATCCTTTTGAGGCACTGGAGACCTACGGCGCAGACGCCATCCGCTGGTATTTCTACACCAACAGTGCACCATGGCTGCCCAATCGTTTCCACGGCAAGGCCGTACAGGAGGGACAGCGGAAATTCATGGGAACCCTCTGGAATACCTATGCCTTTTTCGTATTGTATGCGAATATTGACAACTTTGATGCGACAAAATATACATTGGAATATGATAAGCTTGCTGTCATGGACAAGTGGCTTTTGTCCAAGCTGAATTCTGCCGTTGCAGCAGTGGATGACAATCTGGACAATTACCGGATCCCGGAGGCTGCCAGAGCGTTAGAGGAGTTCGTGGACGATATGAGCAACTGGTACGTCCGCCGCTCCCGTGAGCGTTTCTGGGCAAAAGGCATGGAGCAGGATAAGATTAATGCCTATATGACATTGTATACTGCCCTTGTGACAATCAGCAAGGCTGCGGCACCAATGATCCCCTTTATGACGGAGGATATTTACCGCAATCTGGTATGCTCCATTGATCCGTCAGCACCGGAGAGTATTCATCTTTGTGACTTCCCGACGGTTGACGAGCGTATGATCGACAAAGATCTGGAGACCGCCATGGATGAGGTCTTAAAGATCGTTGTGATGGGCCGTGCATGCCGTAACAGTGCTAATATCAAGAACCGTCAGCCAATCGGACAGATGTATGTGAAGGCACCGCAGGAACTGGATGATTTCTATGTGGCAATTATTGCTGACGAGTTAAATGTGAAGAAGGTGGCCTTTACCGATGACGTATCCTCCTATACGGATTACCAGTTTAAGCCGCAGCTTCGCACCGTTGGACCGAAGTTCGGAAAATATTTAAAGCAGATCCAGACCGCCCTTGCAGAGCTGGATGGCAACAAGGCTATGGCTGAGCTTAAGTCCACCGGTTCACTTAAGCTTGACAGTGTCAGTGATGAAGTTGTATTATTAGAAGAGGATTTACTGATCACAATGACACAGGCGGAAGGATTCGTAACCGAGGGGGATAACTATGTAACGGTAGTTATGGATACGAAGCTGACACCTGAGCTGATTGAGGAGGGCTTTGTCCGCGAATTAATCAGCAAGATTCAGACCATGCGCAAGAAGGCTGGTTTTGAAGTAATGGATCATATTGCAGTATCATATATTGCAGATGAGAAGGTGACAGGAATCTTTGCGAAGTATGGTGAGAAGATTCAGGCAGAGGTACTTGCGGATGCGATTACTGCAGGAGATCTGGCCGGATACCAGGACGATTGGAGTATCAACGGAGAGAAAGTTACTCTTGCCGTACAAAAGAAGTAGAACAGGAGAGGGAGCAGGAAGAATTCCGGCTCCCTTTTTATGTCAAAGCACATTTTTATTTGAGGAGGAAAGCGTATGAGAGATAAGGTATTCAGTAAGAAGGAGTTTATTAATTCCGTCACGGAGAATGTGAAGTCTATGTATCGCAAAACTTTAAAGGAAGCCAGCCAGCAGGAGATTTTCCAGGCGGTCTCCCTTGCCGTCAAGGATGTGGTCATGGATGAGTGGATGGCTACCCAGCAGGTCATTGAGAAGGATGATCCGAAGACGGTTTATTATATGTCTATGGAGTTTTTAATGGGCCGTGCCCTTGGCAACAATCTGATCAACCTTGGGGCCTACGGAGAAGTGAAGGAAGCGTTGGAGGAAATCGGCCTGGATTTAAGTGTCATTGAGGATCAGGAGCCGGACCCGGCGCTTGGAAACGGTGGTCTTGGTCGTCTGGCTGCCTGCTTTATGGATTCTCTTGCATCCCTGGGCTATGCGGCATATGGCTGTGGAATCCGTTACCGCTATGGTATGTTCAAACAGCAGATTATTGACGGCTTCCAGGTAGAGGTTCCGGACAACTGGCTGAAAGAGGGATATCCTTTTGAACTTCGAAGACCGGAATACTGTTACGAGATCAAGTATGGCGGTCATGTGGAGGCAAAGGAACAGGAAAACGGCAATGTGCAGTTCCAGCAGGTGGGCTATCAGTCTGTACTTGCAGTTGCCTATGATATGCCAATTGTGGGTTATGGAAACCACGTGGTAGATTCCCTGATTATCTGGGACGCACAGCCCAAGGAGGAGTTCAGTCTGGATTCCTTCGACAGAGGAGATTACGATCAGGCTGTTGAGCAGGAAAATCTGGCTCGTAACCTGGTGGAGGTTCTTTATCCGAATGATAACCATGTCAAGGGCAAGGAGCTTCGTTTAAAGCAGCAGTATTTCTTCGTTTCTGCAAGCATCCAGCGGGCACTTGACAGATTTAAGAAGCATCACAGCGATCTGCATGATCTGCCGAAGAAGGTAACCTTCCAGATGAACGATACCCATCCGACAGTTGCAGTTGCAGAGCTGATGCGTATTCTTGTGGATGAAGAGGGACTCTCCTGGGATGACGCATGGGATATCACCACCCACTGTGTGGCTTACACCAACCATACGATTATGGCTGAAGCACTGGAGAAATGGCCGATTGATATTTTCCAGAGACTACTTCCTCGTGTATACCAGATTGTCGAGGAGATCAACCGCCGTTTTGTTCTTCAGATTCAGGAGCGTTACCCGGGCAATGATGAGAAGGTAAGAAAGATGGCAATCCTTCAGGACGGACAGGTAAAGATGGCGCATATGGCTATCTGTGCCGGCTACTCTGTGAATGGTGTGGCAAGACTTCATACCGAAATTTTAAAGAATCAGGAGCTTAAGGATTTCTACGAGATGTTCCCGGAGAAATTCAACAACAAGACCAACGGAATCACCCAGAGACGATTCCTTGCACATGGAAACCCGCTTCTCGCGGATTGGGTAACCAAGCATGTGGGCAAAGACTGGATCACGGATCTGTCCAAGGTTGAGGGACTTACCGCTGTGGCAAATGACCCGAAGGCACAGCAGGAATTCATGGAAATCAAGCACCAGAACAAGGTTCGTCTGGCAAAATATATCAAGGAGCACAACGGTATCGACGTGGATCCGAATTCCATTTTCGATGTGCAGGTAAAGCGTCTGCATGAGTATAAGAGACAGCTCATGAACATTCTTCATGTGATGTATCTTTATAACCAGCTGAAGGCGAATCCAAATATGGACTTCTATCCGAGAACTTTTATTTTCGGAGCCAAGGCTGCAGCTGGTTATCGTACGGCGAAGCTCACCATTAAGCTGATCAATTCTGTTGCAGAGGTGATCAACAACGATCCTTCCATCAACGGAAAAATCAAGGTGGTATTTTTAGAGGATTACCGTGTATCTCTTGCAGAGTGGATTTTTGCTGCCGCAGATATCAGCGAGCAGATTTCCACCGCCAGCAAGGAAGCATCCGGAACCGGTAATATGAAGTTCATGTTAAACGGTGCTATCACCATCGGAACCATGGATGGTGCCAATGTGGAGATGTATGAGGAGGTTGGCGCAGACAATATCTTCATCTTTGGTATGAGTGCAGATGAGGTGATTGCCCACGAACAGCGCAAAGACTATCATCCATATGATATTTACAACAACGATCCGGAGATTCGCAAAGTGATGAATCAGCTTGTGGATGGCACTTATTCCCACAACGACAGAGAACTGTTCCGTGACCTCTACAACTCACTGCTCAATTCACAGCCGGGACAGGTTGCGGATCGCTACTTTATACTTGCTGATTTCCGTGCTTATGCAAATGCGCAGAACAAAATTGGTGCATACTATCAGAACAAGAGCGCATGGGCAAAGAGCGCAATCTTAAATGTAGCTCATGTCGGTAAGTTCTCCTCTGACCGTACCATTCAGGAGTATGTGGACGATATCTGGCATCTGGACAAAATTGAGGTTAACATGACAGGAATCAAATAAATGAATTTAAAGAATGAAAAGCAAAATTCTTTATGTGCAGCCGGGCAGACAGGTCTGTCCGGCTGTGTTCTTAAAATGATCGCTGTTGTCAGTATGCTGGTGGACCATACAGCGGCATCCGTTTTCGGTCGTTTGATCGTTCAGATGCCGGCATGGGGACCGGTGACAAGCGAGAACAGAAGCAGCTTTCTGATGCTGTATAGTTGTTTACGGCTCATCGGCAGGATGGCATTTCCCATCTATTGCTTTCTGCTGGTAGAGGGATTTTATCATACGAGAAACAGGGCGAAGTATGCACTTCGCCTTTTTGTGTTTGCTCTTATCTCGGAGATTCCTTTCGATATGGCTCTCAGACAAAGCCTTTTTGACAGTAGTCACAATAATGTGTTTTTTACATTACTGATCGGATTGATTTCCATGTGGGGCATCCATGTGGTACAGACATATGAGCGCGAAAAGGAATGGATCATCCTTCGTATATTGTTTATTCTTGTGATTGTTTTTTACGGCTGTATTGTGGCGGAATTGCTGCATACAGACTACGGAGCGGCAGGGGTGATCGCAATTTTACTCATGTATCTGTTTTATGAGAAACGGGAGTTGGGCTTTGGTCTGATGGTGCTGTCACTTGGTTTCCTTTCCGATGTGTCAGAGTTTGGAGCCCTTTTTATGCTGCCCTTTATCGACGCGTATAATGGCACAAGGGGCAGACAGATGAAATATTTCTTTTACTGGTTTTATCCGGTGCATTTGCTTATTTTAGGTGTGATCTGCATGCTGCTGGGATTGGGAATATAAGCCGGATAAAGAACTACAGGGAGATGATTGTGATATGGTTAGTTTAGAAAAAATGCAAAAGATCCTGAAAGAAAACGGGTTTGCCCAGCTTTTGGGGATGCAGCTACGCTCTTGCAGATACACTGGCGGGGATTGCCGCATCCACATATGGAAATTATGTGACAACCATTGATGGAAAGATCAATTATCTTCTGCCGATGAAGGATACGGAGTATGTATACTGCGAGGCAGACGTGGTGCGGCAGGGAGGAAGAATTGGATTATATGAGGTCCGTCTTACCGCGGATGACGGGAAACTACTGGCAACAGCAGAGTTTACTTATTATCGGACAAGCAGTCGTATTATGTAAGGCATGGAAGTTTCTATAAGTAATATCGGAACACCATCTTTCCATTTCATTCAATCTCGGGTATAATAGTAATGATTCGAAATCGTTTCCACATAAGCTTATTTTGAGAAAGGAAATACTACAATGGCATTCGTACACCTCCACACCCACACGGAATATTCACTTCTGGATGGTTCCAATAAGATAAAAGAATATGTCGCCCGTGTGAAGGAGCTGGGGATGAACAGCGCCGCCATCACCGACCACGGCAACATGTACGGAGTCATTGAATTCTACAAGACTGCAAAAGCGGCCGGAATCAATCCGATTATCGGCTGTGAGGTGTACGTGGCACCGGCTTCGCGGTTCGACAGAGAGGCAGGGCACGGGGAGGACCGCTATTTCCATTTGATTCTTTTAGCTGAGAATAACACGGGATATGCGAATCTGATGAAGATTGTCTCCATTGGTTTCACGGAGGGATATTATTACAGACCCCGTGTGGATTTTGAAACTCTGGAGAAATATCATGAGGGTCTGTTCTGCCTTTCTGCCTGTCTGGCAGGAGAAATTCCCAGATATATTGTGCGGGGGTTTTATGAGGAGGCCAGGGGAATCGCGGAGAAATATGCGGCCTGTTTTGGAAAAGATCACTTTTTCCTCGAACTTCAGGATCATGGGATCGCAGACCAGAGACTGGTAAATGAGCAGCTGGTCCGCATGAGCAGGGAGCTTGGCATCGGTCTGGTGTGTACGAACGATGTACATTATACCTACGCGGAGGATGCGGAGTCTCACGATGTACTTTTGTGTATCCAGACCGGAAAGAAAATTACCGACGAAGACCGTATGCGTTACGAGGGTGGACAGTTCTTTGTGAAGAGTGAAGAACAGATGCGCGATCTTTTCCCTTATGCCCCGGAAGCTTTGGAAAATACGCAGAAAATTGCGGATCGCTGTCAGGTGACCATTGAATTCGGAAACTATAAGATCCCGAAATATGAGGTGCCGGAGGGATTTGACAGCGCCTGGACTTTTTTGAACAGTCTCTGCGAGGAGGGGTTTGAGAAAAAATACAGGAAGAATAAAGAGTATACCAGACAACAGTGTGACCGGATCTATGAGGATATGCTCTATGAACTGGGCATTATCCGGAAGATGGGGTTCGTAGAGTATATTCTGATTGTATGGGATTATATCAACTGGTGCCGGACTCACGACTGCTGGGTGGGGCCGGGACGTGGATCGGCTGCCGGAAGCAAGGTCTGCTATTGTACAGGTATTACGAATATTGATCCCGTGAAATATAATCTGCTGTTTGAGCGTTTTTTAAATCCGGAGCGTGTGTCCATGCCTGATATCGACGTGGATTTCGAGTACGCGGAGCGCTATCGGGCCATTGAATATGTTACGGAAAAATACGGCAAGGATTCCGTGACGCAGATCGTGACCTTTGGAACCATGGCAGCCCGGGGTGTGATCAAGGCTGTGGGAAAAGCGTTAGATTTTCCTTATGCCCAGATGGATCGGGTGGCGAAGATGGTTCCAATGGAATTAAATATGACCATTGACCGGGCTTTGCAGGTGAATCCGGAATTTCGAAGTCTCTATGAGGGTGATCACGAGATGCACGACCTGATCGACATGGCAAAGCGCCTGGAAGGGCTTCCGAATCATACCTCTGTTCACGCGGCGGGCGTTGTCATCTATCCGGGGATTGCCAGTGATTATGTGCCTTTGGGACGGGCCAGCGACGGTTCGCCAACAGCGGAATACAACATGATCCAGCTGGAGGAACTGGGACTTCTCAAGATGGATTTTCTGGGGCTTCGGACCCTGACGGTGCTTAAGGATGCGGTACGGAATATTAAGGCTTCAACGGGGAAAGATATTGATATCGATCATATCGATGTCAATGACAAAAAAATGCTTGATTTTATCGGAACCGGCAAGACCGAGGGTGTGTTCCAGCTGGAGTCTGCGGGAATGCAGAACTTCATGAGGGAGCTGAAGCCGGAGAATTTCGAGGACATCATTGCCGGAATTTCTCTGTACCGTCCGGGACCAATGGACTTTATTCCCGATTATATTAAGGGAAAAAATCATCCGGAAACGGTCACCTATGTGACCCCGGAGCTCAAATCCATTCTGGAGCCCACCTACGGTTGTATCGTATACCAGGAGCAGGTGATGCAGATTGTGCAGAAGCTGGCCGGCTATACCATGGGGCAGGCTGATAATATCCGCCGTGCCATGAGCAAGAAAAAACAGTATGTGATTGATGCAGAGCGAAAGAGCTTTGTTTATGGAGACGCGGAACGCGGGATCAAGGGCTGTGTGGCGAATGGAATCGACGAAAAGGCGGCCAACAGTATTTATGATTCCATGGTGGACTTTGCGAAATACGCGTTCAATAAATCCCATGCTGCGGCCTATGCTGTCATCAGTGCCCAGACAGCCTGGCTTAAATGCTATTATCCGGTGGAATTTATGGCAGCTCTTATGACTTCTGTGATTGACAATTCCGTAAAAGCTGCCGAATATCTGCTGCACTGCAGAGAACTGGGCATTCAGGTACTGCCGCCGGACATTAATGAGGGACAGGGGGAATTCACCGCAGAGAAAGACCATATCCGCTACGGTCTTTACGCCATCAAATCCCTGGGCCGGCCGGTGATCGATAAGATCATTGCGGAGCGAAAGGCAAACGGAAGGTATCGGACACTGCAGGATTTCATTGAGCGGAATGCAGGGCAGGATATGAGCAAACGGGCCATTGAAAATCTCATAAAAGCCGGTGCTTGCGACAGCCTGGACGGAAACCGCCACCAGATGGTACTGGTATATGCAGCCATTGCCGATGATGTCACGAAACAGAAGAAATCCGGAATGGAAGGACAGATGAGCCTGTTTGACCTGGTTTCGGATGAAGAAAAAAAGCACTATGAGATCCAGTACCCGAAGGTGGAGGAATTCTCCAAGGAGGAACTTCTTGGCTATGAAAAGGAGGTCCTGGGCATTTATCTGAGCGGACATCCGCTGGAAGAATATGTGGAAAAAATGAAAAGGAACACTACGGCCAATGCAGTGGATTTCATGCGGGACGAGGAGACCGGTGCGGTACAGGTGGCAGACAACGCCCGTGTGGTGGTGGGTGGAATGCTGAGTGCCAAAACCATCAAATACACAAGAAACGACAAGGTGATGGCCTTTATCACCCTGGAAGATCTGACCGGTTCTGTGGAAATCATTATTTTCCCGAGGGATTACGAGACCTATGGGAAATATCTCGCGGAGGATGCAAAGCTGTTTGTAGTGGGCCGCGCCACCGTAGAAGAGGAGCAGGATGGCAAGATCATCTGCGAGCGTATTGTTCCCTTTGAGGATACAAGAAAGGAACTGTGGCTTCAATTTTCCAGCAAGGAGGAGTATGCGGATAAGGAGCAGGAGCTTCTATCCCTGCTGCGTGATTCGGATGGAGCCGATGAGGTCTTGATCTATGTTTCCAATCCCAGGGCAGTCAAAAGATTGGGGGAAAACTGGAATGTACAGGCGGATTCGGCGCTTCTTATGAAGCTTAAGGCCTTTCTCGGTGAAAAAAATGTTGTACTCAAAGAAAAAAGCATTGAAAATCCCGTGAAATAAGTATAAAATAGAACAGATTAAAGAGCTTTATCTTAATGAATAATATACGGAGGAAGTTAGTAATGGCAAAAGAGATCAATACAATCGGTGTACTGACCAGCGGAGGAGATGCTCCGGGAATGAATGCGGCAATTCGCGCCGTTGTCCGTCAGGGTCTTTCCAAAGGGAAGAGAGTGGTAGGAATCAAGAGAGGGTATGCTGGCCTCTTAAACGAGGAGATCGTTGAGATGGATGCAAAGAGCGTTTCTGATACCATATCCCGCGGTGGTACGATTTTACAGACTGCCCGTTGTATGGAGTTTGTGACCCCGGAAGGACAGGAGAAGGGGGCTGAGATCTGTAAAAAACACGGAATTGACGCGATTGTTGTCATTGGTGGTGACGGTTCTTTCCAGGGAGCCCAGAAGCTTGCTGCGTTGGGAATCAACACCATCGGCGTTCCGGGTACCATTGATCTGGATATTGCATGTACCGATTATACCATCGGTTTTGATACGGCAGTAAACACGGCAATGGAGGCTATCGATAAGGTTCGTGATACTTCTACCTCCCATGAAAGATGTTCCATCATCGAGGTTATGGGACGTGGCGCAGGGCACATCGCACTGTGGTGCGGTCTTGCCAATGGTGCGGAGGAGGTTCTTCTTCCGGAGAAATATGATTACGATGAGCAGCGTCTGATCGATCAGGTAGTGGATGCCAGAAAGAACGGAAAGCAGCACTATATTATCATCAATGCTGAGGGAATCGGACATTCCCAGAGCATGGCCAAGAGAATTGAGGAAGCTACCGGTATTGAGACCCGTGCAACGATCCTCGGACATATGCAGCGAGGCGGAAGCCCAACCTGTAAGGATCGTGTTTACGCAACAACCATGGGGGCAATGGCTGTTGACCTTCTCTGTGAGGGCAAGAGCAACCGTGTGGTAGCACACAACGGCGGCGAATTTGTTGATTTTGATATTGATGAGGCACTTGCCATGAAGAAGGGCGTAGACGAGTATATGTATCAGATTTCCAAGTCTTTGGTATAAGCAGGAAAGAGAACAACACACAGGGCGGCCGAGGAATCGGCCGTCTTTTTTTCGGGGGATTTTATGATAACAAGTACCTCAAACCAGCAGATGAAGAATCTGACCACGCTGATGAAAAAAGCAAAGGAACGCAAAAAGCAGAAGGCCTTTGTGGTGGAAGGCATCAAAATGTTTGAAGAGGCACCGAGGGAACAGGTGCTTCAGGTCTATGTCTCTTCCGGGTTTCTGGAAAATGAGGAGCACAGAAGAATTTTGGAAGGATGCCGGTACGAGGAGGTTTCTGATACGGTATTTAAAAATGTATCGGATACCCAGACGCCCCAGGGAATTCTGGCAGTGATCCGTATGCCGGAATATTCCTATGAGCAGCTTCTGGAGGGAGAACGCACGCATTTACTGATTCTGGAGGGAATACAGGATCCGGGAAATCTGGGTACGATGCTTCGGACCGGGGAGGGGGCTGGTATTACCGGGGTCATCATGAGCAGGACCACGGTGGATCTGTTCAATCCCAAAACCATTCGCTCCACCATGGGAAGCATATACCGGGTACCTTTTCTGGTGGCTGAGGAGCTGGGGGAGACTCTGAAGCGGCTGAAGGCAGACGGGGTTTGTCTGTATGCGGCACACCTTCAGGGAACAGCGCCATATGATGCTTTTGACTATAGGAAACCCTGCGGTTTTCTGATCGGAAATGAGGGAAACGGCCTTACAGATGCAACTGCAGGGATGGCAGATTCCTATATCCGTATTCCGATGCAGGGACAGGTGGAGTCATTAAATGCGGCGGTTTCTGCGGCACTTCTTATGTATGAGTGCAGCCGCCAGAGGAGGAAGTAATATGACGATATGGTTTAAGATCTGGTCGGATGCCCATCTGCTTCGCACAGAGACCATTGAAGATGACAGCGAGGATACCAGAACCCACAAAATTTTTCGGGCATTGGAGGAGGCATGCCTGAAATTCGACCTGGGGAAACCCATCTGGCTGGATGCCAATGTGGAGGAATTTAAGCGTCATGCGAAAACGAGATTCAGTAAGGATAATTTCGTGGAGGAGATTGACTTCGACTATCTGGAAATGCAAGTACTCCATGAGGATTAGAAACCTGTGATAACCATTAAGATTTTCTAAAATATAGGGGGATTTTCCCTTTTTCAAGGGGAAGTATGTTAGAATAATGGAGTAATAGTAAGGAGGGGGCAGCATGAGTACATCACAGATGCTGAATGAGGACATTGACAGCTGGGAGACTGTCATGTTTCTGTATAACTCGGCGTTAAAGGAGGTCGGCACGAAGCTTGATATCCTCAATGACGAGTTTGTTCACATACATAAGTATAATCCCATAGAATACATTAAGAAGAGAATCAAGACACCGGAGAGTATCGTCAAGAAGCTTAAGAGAGACGGATATGAGAGCACCATTGAGAACATGGTCAATTATATCAATGACATTGCGGGAATCCGTATTGTCTGTTCCTTTACTTCGGATATTTATCGTCTGGCTGAGATGATCGGTAAGCAGAATGATCTTACGGTAATTTCCATTAAGGATTACATAAAGCATCCGAAGGCAAGCGGTTATAAGAGCTTCCATATGCACGTGACCGTCCCCATCTTCCTTTCGGACCGGGTGGTGGACACGAAAGTGGAAATTCAGATCCGTACCATTGCCATGGATTTCTGGGCCAGTCTTGAGCATAAAATATACTATAAATTTGAGGGAAATGCACCGGAGTATATCAGCCGTGACCTGAGAGCCTGCGCAGAGATCGTGTCGGATCTGGATGCAAAAATGCTGCAGCTGAATGAAGCAATCCTGGAGGCGAAGGCCAGGCAGGTGGTCTGGGAGGATGTACAGCAGGACGAAGAAACCAAAGAAATTTCATAGAAAGAAAAGCCATAGAAATAAGCCGTTGCAGGTGGGAGAGACCATCTGTAACGGCTTTTTGTCTGCAGCCTAAAGTTTCTGGGAATCTGCGGCTCTTTTGGCTTGTTTTCCGTGGGTATGCCGGTGGAAAAGGGCTTCCGGGATGGCAAAGCCGAAAATGATTCCAAATACGATGGCCAGAGCGATCTCGAAGGTTTCTAATCCTTTGGAGGCGAACTGTGCCCGGTCTCCGGAAATCAGATAGTACACCGTATAATAGACGCCGGCTCCCGGAACCAGGGTAAAGATGCCGGAGAGCAGATAAATGGTGGCGGGATTTTTCCGAAGGACCGCAAGGGCACGGGAAAAAACCGTCAGGATAAAGGTGGCTGCGAGGCATGCCGCCACGGTGTTGCCGGATTTCTCATCTACCACATAATAGACAATCCAGCTGATGGCACCACTCAGACCGCAAAAAAGAAGCTCTTTCTTTGGCGTGGCAAATAGTATGGCAACTGCAACTGTGGCCGTCATCGCCACAATAAACTGAATCAAATAATTCAAAACCAGAACCCTCCCAGATAACGAAATAGCAGAATCGGAAGCGAAACGCCCACTGCAATACAAAGTGCTGTCAGGAGCGCATCAATCAGATGAATACTGCCGGACAGGTAATCTTCATTGTAAAAGTCGCGGATTGACGTGGTAAACACAATTCCCGGTACGATGGGCATGATAGCCCCGACCACAAGCTTGTCATAGTGGATGGGAAGCCTCGTTATTACCGAAAAGATACACAGAAGTGAAATAATCACACTGGTATATACGGTTGTGAGGAAGCGTGATACCTTGTACTTTTTGCAGGCAAGCAAAAAGAGCTGTTCCAGAAGTCCAATGCCGAAGGAAAAGAGGCCATCCAGCATGCTTCCGCCAAACATCAGGGAGAAGGCAGCACATACCACGCCACAGGCAAAAATGGTGATTCCGCGGGAATAGGGCGAAAGATCACGACATTTCTGCAGGCGGAGGTTTGCCTCCGGCAGGGTGCATTTGTGGTCACAAATGTCCCGGACCAATTGGTTCAAAGCAACCACCCGGTTGAGCTGTGTGGCAGCCATTGGCACATGGCGCACCATGCTGCAGGCATCCTCCCGGTTCTCATTGGCACTGGCAAAAATGCCGTTGGAAAGCACATATACGTCGAAATCTTCCAAGCCGTAGGCCTCCAGTATATGAATTACAGAATCCTCCACCCGATAGATTTCGGCACCGCTTCTAAGCATAGTGTCGGCAATCTCTACCGCGAGGGTCAGGATTTCCTTGGTGTGAGCCATTTTTGTAATCTCCTTCTTTTTCATACATTCAATGTATGCCCAATTTGGTACAAAGTCAACCATTACATAAATTTTATGAAAACAGACATAATAGACAAGAAAACTATGTGTAAGAGGTGTGTAATGAAGGAAAAGTGTGAAACGGTATATGTGAAGGCGGAGCGAAACAGTGTCTGCCGCGAACCACAGGTGAAAATACAGGATGTTATGTCCGTACAGTGCTCGGATCCGGCAATCTGTGCCGGAATCAAAAATAAAACTTTTTATACATTTCAAAAGAATGAAGAAGCAAAGAAAAAGAGAATTGAGGTTTTTTCCATTTTAAAAATCATCGAACTGATCCAGAATGATTATCCCCAGGTGGAGGTGGTCAGCTACGGAGAGCAGGATTTTGTAGTGGAATATATAGACCGGCCGCCGGCTCCGAAATGGCTGGAGTGTTTGAAGGTTGGGGCTGTGTGCCTCTTAATCTTTCTGGGATCGGCTTTTACCATCATGGCATTCAACAATGATATATCCATCGGGGAAGTGTTTGACCGCTTTTACGGACAGATCATGGGAGTGAATAAACCGAATGTGACGGAAATTGAGGTGTGCTACTGTCTGGGGCTGGCTGTCGGTATTCTTGTTTTCTTTAACCATATAGGAAGAAAAAAGATAACCTCCGATCCGACACCGATTCAGGTAGAGATGCGCAAATACGAAAAGGATGTAGACACCACATTTATCGAGAATGCAGGAAGAAAGGGGCATGAGCATGATGTTTCTTAAAACTGTTCTGATGGTGCTTATTACTTTCGCCTGCGGCGTGGCTATCTCCGCGGGAACTTTCGCTTTCCTGCTTGTCATTGGCGTAATTCCCCGCATAATTAAAAAGAGCTGTCTTGCGGATCACATTTTTACCATAGAAAATATGATTGTTCTCGGTGTACTGACAGGTGCCGTTTTTTCCGTTGTTGACTGGAAGGCACAGTTTCCGATGGTATGGCTGGGGCATTTCCTTCTGGGGCTGTATGGAATCTCTGCAGGAATATTTGTGGGATGTATCTCCGTTGCCCTGGCAGAAATTCTGAACACATTTCCCATTCTGTTCCGCAGGCTCTATATGAAGCGGGGGCTGCAGCTCGTCATGACAGCCATGGCTTTGGGGAAAATGACAGGTGCCTTCTACTATTTTTTCTTTGGATACGGGCTTCCGAAATACTGGTAAAAAAGTCGGGATTTGTGCTAAAATATGTAACAAAAGGGGTTCTGAATAGTTACAACAAAAGAAAAAGGAAGGGGAGCGCCATGGTTACATCGATCGCGCGTCAGAGCGTTATTATTAAATGCAATTTACAGAAGTCTGTGATGTTAGGAAATTATGAGTTCTATTATGCGGCAGGGCTTGTGCAGAAGCTGTACGGACTGGAGCTGAGCCGGGAGCAGAAACCACAGGAACTGTCTGCCGCTATCCTGGAGAAGGTGGACTGCCTGTCACCTGAGAATGAGAAGGAAGAATATCTTCTGACAATGCTGAAACGCTATGAGCCGGGGGAGGAGTTTGATGACCAGATGAAGGAATTATTTGTCTGGGGGCAGAAGGAGCCCGACTTGTGGCAGGTGACAACCTCCTGGCATCCCGAGATTGAGACTTGAAAACTTGCCACACTGATTTTCGAGCGGCCCCGCTTGCCGCCGGGATTCTCCGGGGATGGCTGGCGGAACTCGCACCAAATTGCAGATTTGTCAGGTATCGGATTTCGGCTCCTTAGATAATCTTCGTTCATTCGACAGCCGGACACTTCTGCAGTGGCGCCCGTCTATGACAGACGCTCGATTTATTCCAAACCGTGTGCGAGTTAATGCCTCCATCCACAAAAGTGGGCACGGGGAATACACGTTTAAGCGTAGCGCGTTTGTATTTCCCGTGCCTGATAAACTCTGTGGATGGAGGCATTTACTCGCACTAGGTGCAGGAATCATGAGAGCGTCTGTCATAGACGGGCGCCACTGCAGAAGCGTCCGGCTGTCGAATGTATACAAACTTGAAGCCGAAATTCGATACCTGACAAATGTACGCAATTTGCGCGAACTGTTCCGCCAGCCATCCCCGGAGAATCCCGGCGGCAGGCGGGGCCGCTCGAAAATCAGTGCGGCAAGTTTTCCTTTAGGAATAAACGGAAAGTAATTGACGGTATTCTTGAAAATATAGTAAAATGAAAATGTAGTTCTGAAAAGTGAAATATTAGGAAAGGGAATCTATATGGACCAAATTATTAAGCTGGCAGTGATCGCTGCCGTAGTGATTTTACTGATTGTACTTCTGTGTGTGGGATACGTGAAGGCGCCACCGGATATGGCATTCATCATCTCAGGTTTTAAGAAGAAGTCTAAAATCGTGATCGGAAAATCAACGATCCGTATTCCGTTTCTGGAGCGGCTGGATAAGTTAAATCTTCGCCTGATTCCGATCGATGTCAAGACAAGCAACGCGGTTCCTACAGCGGATTACATCAACATTAATGTGGATGCCACCGTCAACGTCAAGATCAGCAATGATCCGGAGCGTCTGCGTCTGGCTGCAGAGAACTTCCTGAACAAGAACACGGAATATGTAGCCGGAGTCGCAAGGGAAGTGCTGGAAGGTAATGTCCGTGAGATCGTGGGTAAGATGAAGCTGGAGGAGATGGTTTCCGACCGTCAGAAGTTTGCCACTCTGGTGAAAGAAAATGCAGAGCCGGATCTGGCTGCCATGGGACTTGATATCATCAGCTTCAATGTCCAGAACTTCGTGGATGGCAACGAAGTGATCGAGAATCTCGGTATCGATAACATCGTTAAGATCAAGAAGGCTGCTGCCATTGCCAGAGCAGAGAGCGAGAGAGATATCAAGGTTGCCCAGGCGTCTGCGGATAAGGAATCCAACGATGCAGCCGTAGCAGCCCAGACAGAGATCGCCAAGAAACAGAACGAGCTGGCCATCAAGAAATCCGAGCTCCAGATCGAGGCAGATACCAAGAAAGCTGAGGCTGATGCAGCTTACGAGATCCAGAAGGAAGAGCAGCGGAAAACCATCGAGATTACCACTGCCAATGCAAATATTGCCAAGCAGGAGCGTGAGATTGAGCTGAAGCAGAAGGAGGTTGCAGTCAAGGAGCAGGCTCTGGATGCAGAGGTTAAGAAGCAGGCGGAAGCTGACAAGTACGCTGCACAGCAGAGAGCTGATGCGGATCTGTACCAGCGTCAGAAGGATGCGGAGGCAAAGCAGTTCGAGGCCCAGAGAGCCGCAGAGGCCAGAAAGGCCCAGGCGGAGGCAGAGCGCTACTCCAAAGAGCAGGAGGCTGCCGGTATCCGTGCCGTCGGAGAAGCAGAAGCATCTGCAATCCAGGCAAAGGGTATCGCGGAGGCTGAGGCTATGGAGAAGAAGGCCGAGGCTTATGCCAAGTACAATAAGGCTGCCGTTGCAGAGATGATGATCAAGGTTCTCCCGGATGTGGCAGCAAAGATCGCAGAGCCGCTGGGACAGATCGACAAGATTACAATCATCGGTGGCAGCGATGGCTCCGGAAATGGTGTGGATCAGGTGGCCGGTAATGTTCCGGCTGTGATGGCGAAGCTTTTTGAGAGCATGAAGGAAGCGACAGGCATTGATCTGGCGGAAATCGTGAAGGCAGATACATATGATGCGAAGGTAAACCGAAATGTCAATGTGACAGGTCTGGACGATATTAATGTGGTGGTAAAGGAACCAAAGACGCCGTTAGAATAAAATTGTAATTTATATGAAAATCCGCTATACTAAGGAAAATGAGTACAGCGGATTTTTTATTTATACAAATTTCATACAAAAATGAGTCAAATAGGTTATAATAATTGGTGAAATGAACGGGAGGTAATGCAGATGCAGAAAAATATAAGTAACACAGAAGAAGAATTTTTCTTAAAGAGCATGAATGTGGAGAAGGTCTTTGCCTTTCTGGACCGGACCGATTATTTTTTCCTGTACAATATTAAGAAATGTATGGAGACCTCTGAATTGGAGGAGGGTGTGTACTTAAGTGAACTGGCAGAGTTTATGGGTCTGCCGATGGCGAAGATTTCCATTACGGTGAAGAAACTCCAGGAGAAAGGCTATGTGAGCTGGAAGACGGATATGAAGGAGGAACGCACCTTCATCACACTGACGACCAGTGCAAAAGAGCTGATGAGACGGCAGAAGGAGCATATGATGAATGCTTACGAAAAGATTCTTACAAATATTCGTAAGGAGGATCTGGAGACTACGCTTCTGACTCTTAGTAAAATCAGGGATCTGCTTGCGGAACAGCCGCAGGAATAATGGTATAATCTGCACATTTACGGAGAAACTAAATCATAGTTATTGGAGTGCATATTGTTTTGCAGTCTGAAAATATATGAATGAGTTGAGGGAGTGTGCGATGAGCGAATTAACACAGGAGCAGCAGGAAAAACGCAATCAGGAATACAATGACTATGTGGAACAGGTGACACCGAAGCATAATCTATGGGCAAACATGGGAAAAGCTTTTTTACTGGGAGGCACCATCTGTCTTCTGGGCCAGGTGATCACAAATATTGCCATGAATGCCTTTGGGCTGGATAAGGACGACGCCGGAATGTGGTGCAGCCTGATTCTGGTGCTGCTTTCCGTGATTTTAACCAGCTGTAATGTATATGGTCTTCTGGCCATCTGGGGAGGTGCGGGAGCGCTGGTTCCGATTACCGGTTTCGCCAATGGTGTCTGCGCTTCGGCAGTGGAGTTTCAGAAGGAAGGACAGGTATTCGGTATCGGCTGTCAAATTTTTAAGATTGCGGGGCCCGTCATCTTATACGGGATTTTTTCCAGCTGGGTGCTGGGATTGATCTATTGGATCTTTAAATGCTTTGGCTGGGCGTAATTGAATAGAGGGCTTTACGGAAGGAAATACTAAATTCGAAAAAACTTGAAAAGAGGTGGATTCGAATGGTAAAAGAGGATGGACTTCCGCTTGGGCTCGGTTTTGGTCTGGCAATGAACGAGGAGGCCATGAGCAGTTTTGCAGCTATGAACGAAGAGGAAAAACGACAGGTGATCGAGGCTGCGCGAGGGGTTGCATCAAAGGAAGAGATGCAGAATCTTGTCCAAAATATTGCTGAAACCGGCAGGACAAAGTAAAAAGAACAGGCATTACAAAATACAGGGGAGAAAAGATGGAATATATCGGATATATTCATACGCAGTTTCCGGAAAAATTCGGGATACCGCGTCAGAGCGGTCTGGTGGAGAACGCAATTGGTGAAATTGTTTTTGAGCCAAAATTCCGGAATCCGGATGCGGTGAAGGGTATTGAGGAGTTTTCCCACCTATGGCTTTTGTGGGATTTCTCCAAAGCCCATCAGGAGGAATTTCATGCCACGGTGGCGCCACCGCGTCTCGGTGGAAGAAAGCGAATGGGAGTCTTTGCCACCCGTTCGCCTTTCCGGCCGAATTCTATCGGTCTGTCCTGCGTGAAGCTGTTGGGTGTGCGTCTGGAGGAAGCAATCGGTCCGGTTCTGACGGTTTCCGGGATAGATCTTTTGGACGGCACGCCGCTTTATGATATCAAGCCTTATCTGCCATATGCGGATGCACACACCGAGGCAAAAGGTGGTTTTGGGGAGGAACTTAAGGATTCACATATTCCGGTGATTTTTCCAGAGGAACTTCTTTTCGAGCTTCCGGAGGAACTGCGTAAGACGGCGGTGGATGTGCTCGCCCAGGATCCCCGGGCGGCCTATAACAAAAAGCCGGATTACGTGTATGGGATGGCCTTTGCAGATTATGATATCCGGTTTGTGGTTTCCGGGGGAGTGCTCACAGTGGTAGGGGTGGAGTTAAGAAATGAGGGTTTTGCACCAGTGAAGAAAGGAGAATAGTATGCGGTTACATATTACAAATTGATACGGAATTTCAGGAAGCTCAGCGACTTCTGTTGCAATGCACAGTGTTGCAAAGATTGCCTCGGAATTCGCGCAGGATGCAGGATTGGAGGTCTCCATTTATAAGTATCCATCCAGGGTAGACAATGTTTGCAGCTTCCCACCTGGAATGATATGCGCTATGAGGAACGTTTGATTGATAAGCTGAAAAACTACCAAGTGAAATTGATCATGTTTATTCACGATGTGGTGCCACTGCAGTTTGATTCCGGTGAGGAAAATCTGCGGGCGGTCATCAATCTGTACAACAAGGCCGATGTCCTGATCCTTCCTTCCCAAAAAATGTATGAATGTTTGAAAGAGCACGGTTTGAAGGTGGAGAAGGTATGCTTTCAGACCATATTTGATTATCCACTTGATGTGGGAATGGAGCGGCATACCTTTCAAAGAAAAATGATCTTCACCGGTTCGCCCGATCGGTTTGGTTTTGTGAACCATTACCAGGGAAAGACACCGATTGTCCTGTATGGAAAGAAAGCGGCAGATCCAGGTTCCAACACGAAATGTATGGGGGAGAGAATCGGGGTATCACTGCTTTCGGAGATGTCGGAGGGCGGTTTTGGCCTTGTGTGGGCTGGTGACGATCAATATGCTTATTACCGGTTAAATCTGCCTTTTAAGGCGACAACCTTTCTGGCGGCCGGAAACCCTCTGATTGTGCAGAAGGGGATTCATGTTGCTGATTTTGTTAAGGAGCAGGAAATTGGCTGGGAAGCAGAGTCCATTGAGGAGGCAGATCAGCTTGTGCAGTCGCTGACGGAGCAGCAGTACCGGCAGACGCTGGACAATGTTAAGAGAATCCAGTTTTTGATTACCCATGGATATTATACCAGAAAGGTACTTACGGATGCGGTGATACTTGCGTTGGAGAAGTAGATGTTAAAGTATGTGGTATGTGAGTAGAATAGCAGAGGCAGATTATGGCTGTGAAGAACGAATGCCGGGAGAACCATTGATGGCACTTGTCACATTGGAAAGTGATGATGGCAGAGAGTGCCGGTTTGAAGTACCCGAAGACTGGCTGGAGTATCAGAAAATTGAAGAAGGCGATGAGTGGCCGGTAGATATAGACAAGCCGGATGAGGAATCTAAAACAGCTGTCAAAATGGCAGCCTGGATGGATAATTATATGGAAGCGCTTAGGGAAATGGCTGATGTTCAGGGCGAGGAAAACGCAAAATGAAGAAAATAGTCATGGTTGTATTAAGTATAATGTTATTATCCGGCTGTGGGACAGCTGCATCGGAATTATCCTATAAACAGATCAGCACCGATGAGGCTGTCACAATGATGCAGGAGGAATCGGATTACATCATTCTGGATGTTCGCACAGAGGAAGAATACGAAGAAAAACATATTTTGGGAGCTATCTGCATTCCGAATGAAACAATTGGCTCTGATGAGATATCGGAGCTGGCGGATAAAGACCAATTGATCATGGTCTACTGCCGTTCCGGAAATCGCAGCAAGCAAGCGGCGGAGAAGCTTGTTAAGCTGGGGTACACTAATATTGTGGAATTTGGCGGTATCAATGACTGGACTGGGGAAATAGTATCCGGGGTCGGCGAGTAAGATTTCGCAAATCCAGCTCTTTTGATCATCTGTGTCTTTCAACAGTGTCAAGTTGGATAGTCCATAATAATGTTTTGGGCATATATTGGAAAAAGCAAAACGTACTGCCCATTTTGCCCTGTTTTTCTGCATAATATATGATGTTTTGGGCGTGGAGAACAAATATTTGATGTTCACATCCCGTGAAATGATGAAACCATGGGCGTGCACAGCGAGTTATTGGTCTAAACGCCCGATTATGCCATTTTAAGGAAATATTATCAGGGAAATTGGGCATGGAAAATAAATTTATTTAACATATGCCCTTTTACAAATCAGATCTGTCCATATCAACACATGTGAAGCAGAAAAACAGCTTCTTTCATGCAAGTATTACGAATCTGTTTTCCTGATTTGCATGGGGGTCTGAATAGTTAAGTTTTTATTTATAATAAGAAAGTGAGACATGATAAATGGTACTTCTCAAGACAGTTAGAGGCGATATTACGAAAATAAAGAACGTGCAGGCAATCGTCAATGCAGCAAACTGTTCAATGCTTGGCGGTGGTGGTGTGGACGGTGCCATTCACCGGGCCGCCGGACCGAAGCTGCTGGAAGAATGCCGCACACTGCATGGATGTGATACGGGTGAGGCCAAAATTACGAAAGCCTATGATCTACCCTGCAAGTATGTGATTCATACGGTGGGACCAATCTGGAACGGAGGCGGCGCCCATGAGGAGGAACTGCTTGCTTCCTGTTACTACAATTCGTTATGCGTAGCCGCACAACATGGAATCCGGTCGATTGCATTTCCGTCAATTTCTACTGGAGTATATTGTTTTCCGGTAGAACTGGCGGCAAGGACAGCGGTAAGCACGGTCGTAAGATATCTGAGAGAAAACAGTCAGGCGTTCGATCTGGTGGAATGGGTATTGTTTGACGAACATACCCAGAAGGTGTATGAAAAGGAAGTTGACTGCCTTTACGATGAGAAAAAGCTTGGTCTGGAGAATGAAGGGATGGTATAGAATGATTACATTTATGATTTGTTTGGTATTGTTATCCGTTTTGTTTTGGGTGGGATTTACTGTAACAGGTGCACTGTTAAAAGCCTGTCTGTGGCTGTTTATCCTTCTGCCCATTGGAGTGGTACTGTGTGTGCTGGGAGCTGTTCTCTGCTGTACCCTGATTCTGATACCGGTAGGAGCGAAGGTTTTTATGGCCGGTATTCATGTGATTTTGCCGGGGTAGACGGCTTTGTTGGTACTGAAACATATTAGTAATGCTTTTGGGCAGGCTGCCATGAAAAGCCTTTTTATTGACTGCACGTCATGTGCAGCTATAATAATATTTTATCAGATAAGGAATAGAATTGATTTTGCTTTGGGTTAGGCGTAAAATTTAATTGCGATATTTGTTTGTATCAAAGAAAGTGTAGAGA
This sequence comes from uncultured Lachnospiraceae bacterium, assembly GCA_945949045.1. Taxonomy (GTDB): domain Bacteria; phylum Bacillota; class Clostridia; order Lachnospirales; family Lachnospiraceae; genus Roseburia. The sequence goes on along the minus strand of CAMFDG010000021.1, from coordinate 547 downwards.
TACCCATTAAAGCATTGTTACTTTTGGATGTATCATTGGATATCGGAAACGATTGCATTTGGGGTAATTCAGCAGCATCCATAAATTATGAAGAAGTGTCGAGGGGATGAGGAGCTGGTGAGACCCATGACGGGGAGGTTTCGGACTTTATAGAAGTTGATGACGGATGAAAATTGATAAAGGCCATATCGTTAAACCGAGCAAATTCACAAATAACTGCTGTCCCTATTGTTTTGCGCAGATGTCCAGGGGGCAACAGATGAAAAGAAGAATATTAAAAGTATGTAAGTGTGCAAAGTGTGGAAAAACCATTGATGAAAGAAATTTGAGGTATTGAATTCCTGTAACAGATAATCTGTTTGCGGAGGATGCCTGTATTTTAGATGAATGAAAGCGGGATTAATCCGTTAACTTTCTACAGGAAGTTAACGTAATCTTGTAATCTACTTGACAAACTATCAATTGACAAGTATACTATCAAATGATAGTAGTAATGTTCGGAGGTGGTTATATTTTTCCTTAGTACACAATCGAAAAAGAGAGAAGT